>NZ_JBHUTX010000054.1:0-56007 GCF_042671245.1 Streptomyces sp. NPDC057099 | reverse complement strand
ACCGACCGGGAGACCACGTGGCCGAACCGTCCCGCCTCCGCCCCGAGGACCGCGCGGATTTCGAAGCCGTACTGCACCTGGCCCTGAGCACCGCGGACGTCCGTGGTGCGCTCGGCGCCGACCCGACCGGCCGGACAGCCGCGCACCTGCGCGCCCACACCCTGGCCCACGCCGACGACATCGCGGCGGCGGCCGGCGAGCCGTACCGCGCCTATCTCGCCGTACGCGGGGCGGCCCGGCACGAGGCGCGGGGCTCGCGCGACACCGGCAGTCTGCTGCCCGCCCTCGCGGTGCTCACGCCGCTCGTGGCGGCCACCTCCGCCGGGGTGCTGCTCCTGCTCGGCGGCCTGCTCCAAGTGGCCGACGCCCCGGGGCCGTTGCCCGGATCGCTCCTGGCGGCCGGCTGGACCCTGGCGCTCGTCGCGGCCGTGACCGGCCTCGTCGCCCTGGCCGCGCTGCTGCGCACGGCCCTGGGCCGGCGCGGCGCACCGACGGCCGGGCATGTGGAGCAGGCCCGGATGGCCTGGCGGCAGGCGCTGCTCGACCTCGGCGTGCTGCCCCACCTGCGCGGGCAGCTGGCCCCGCGACCCGAGGCGGCGATGACGCCGGCCTCCCCGCCCGATACGCTCGCGCCGTGCCCGGCCCGGGCGGGAAAGGACAGGACACCATGTTCGGACTGAGCGAGCTCGCGATCCTCCTCATCGTCGTCATAGCCGTGATCGGAGCGAAGAAGCTCCCCGAACTCGCCCGCTCGGCCGGCAAGTCGGCGCGCATCCTCAAGGCCGAGGCACGCGCCGCGAAGGACGAGGAGGCCGGATCGGGCACCGCGCCGCGGGTGGTCCCGGGCGAGGTCGTCCCGCCGGGCGGCACGGGCACGACCCCGCCCGGGGCGCGAGCGGCGGGGGCCCCGGACCACCCCTGATCCGTCCCGTGATCCGTCCCGGGGCTACAGCGTGCGCTCCAGGCGGTCCGCCACCAGCTTGACGAAACGGGCCGGGTCCTTGGGCTGGCCGCCCTCGGCGAGCACCGCCAGCGTGTGCAGCAGCTCGGCGGACTCGACGAGACCCGAGCGGTCCTCGCGCTCCTTGTACGCCTGGTTCAGGCCCTTCACCAGCTGGTGGCCGGGGTTGAGCTCGAGGATCCGCTGGGCGCGCGGCACCTCCTGGCCCATCGCCCGGTACATGTTCTCCAGGGCCGGGGTCAGATCGTGCGCGTCCGAGACGACACAGGCGGGAGAGACGGTGAGCCGCGCCGACAGGCGCACCTCCTTGATGTCCTCGCCCAGCTGCTCCCGCATCCAGCCGAGCAGCCCGGCGTAGTCCTCGGCCTGCTTCTCCCGCTCCTCGTCGGCCTTCTCGTCCCCCTGGGCGTCCAGGTCGATCTCACCCTTGGCGACGGACCGCAGCCGCTTGCCCTCGTACTCGCCGACGGCGTCCACCCACACCTCGTCGACGGCGTCGGTGAGCAGCAAGACCTCGATGCCCTTGTCGCGGAACGCCTCCATGTGCGGGGAGTTCTCGATGCTCTGCCGGGACTCGCCGGTGAGGTAGTAGATGTCGTCCTGGCCGTCCTTCATCCGCTCCGCGTACCGCGCCAGGGTGGTCGGCTCGTCGTCGGCGTGCGTGGTCGCGAACGAGCAGAGGGCGAGGATGGCGTCGCGGTTCTCGGAGTCGGTGACCAGGCCCTCCTTGAGGACGGTGCCGAACTCGCGCCAGAACGTGGCGTAGCGGTCGGCGTCCTTGGTCATGAAGTCCTTGACCGTGGACAGGACCTTCTTGGTCAGCCGGCGCTGCATCATCCGGATGTGCCGGTCCTGCTGGAGGATCTCGCGGGAGACGTTGAGCGAGAGGTCCGCCGCGTCGACGACGCCCTTGACGAAGCGCAGGTACGGCGGCAGCAGCGCCTCGCAGTCGTCCATGATGAAGACGCGCTTCACATAGAGCTGGATGCCGCGCTTGAAGTCCCGCGTGAACAGGTCGTGCGGGGCGTGCTCGGGGACGAAGAGCAGGGCCTGGTACTCGAACGTGCCCTCCGCCTGGAGCCGGATCGTCTCCAGCGGCTCGCGCCAGTCATGGCTGATGTGCTTGTACAGCTCGTGGTACTCGTCGTCGGACACCTCGTCGCGCGAGCGCGCCCACAGGGCCTTCATGGAGTTCAGCGTCTCGGGCTCGGGCGCGCTGTCGCCGTCGCCCGCCTCCGGGACCATCCGGATCGGCCAGGTGATGAAGTCCGAGTACCGCTTGACGATCTCCTTGATCTGCCACGGCGAGGTGTAGTCGTGCAGCTGGTTCTCGGGGTCGGCGGGCTTGAGGTGGAGCGTGACGGACGTGCCCTGGGGCGCGTCGTCGACCTTCTCCAGCGTGTACGTGGCCTCACCGCGCGACGTCCAGCGGGTCCCCTGGCTCTCCCCGGCCCGCCGGCTCACCAGCGTCACCTCGTCCGCCGCCATGAAGCCGGAGTAGAAGCCGACACCGAACTGGCCGATGAGCCCCTCGGCCCCGGCCGCGTCCTTGGCCTCCTTCAGTTCCTGGAGGAAGGTGGCGGTGCCCGAGTTGGCGATGGTGCCGATGAGCTGCCCGACCTCGTCGTACGACATCCCGATGCCGTTGTCCCGCACCGTGAGGGTGCGGGCCTCCTTGTCGACATCGATCCGGATGTGCAGATCCGACACGTCGGCGTCGAGCGAGTCGTCCCGCAGCTTCTCCAGACGCAGCTTGTCGAGCGCGTCGGAGGCGTTGGAGACGAGTTCCCGCAGGAAGACATCCTTGTTCGAGTAGACCGAGTGGATCATCAGCTGGAGCAGCTGACGTGCCTCTACCTGGAACTCAAACGTTTCGGTCGTCATGGTTCGCGTATACCTCACAGGTCCCACAGTCGCCTGAAATCGTGGCAGCAACTGTAAAACACCAAGTCAGGCCGCAGAACCGGAAGTCAGACGAGGTGGGCGAACACGACCAGGTTCTCGGTGTAGTCCCGGGCCTTGCGGTCGTACGTACCCGAGCAGGTGATGAGCCGGACCTGGGCATCCCGTGTGTCGCCGTACACGCGCTCGTCGGGGAACTCGTCCTTCTCGAAGGACTCCGCTCCGTCGACGACGAAGGTGGCCCGGCGGCCGTCGGCTCGCGTCACATGGAACCGGTCCCCCTTGCGCAGTTCGCTGAGCCGGGCGAACACGGCCAGGGACGTCGCGGTGTCCACGTGGCCGGCGATGATCGCGGTGCCGGTCTCGCCGGGCGAGTGGCCCTTGGCGTACCAGCCGACGAGATTGGTCTCGTCGGGCGGCGGGGGTGCGAGCTGACCCGAACGGTCGATGGCGAGGGCGGTGAAGGGCGCGTCGACCGCGATCTTGGGGATGAGGAGGCGGACCGGCCGGGACCGGGGCAGCCGCGGGCGGGTCTTGGAGGAGCCGGCCCGTTCCGCGGGGGCGGAAGGCGCGGCAACCGAGACGGCCGGTGGGGCGTGCGGCGGGCCCGAGGTGTCGGACGACTCGTCGCCGCCACCGACCAGGCACAGGGTCAGGACCAGGGCGGCCACCGCCCAGAAGGCCGTCACGACTGTGCGGAATCGGCGCTTCGACTTCTGCGGATCGGGGCCTGGGTCGACGGGGGTGGGGGAGCTGGCTGCCATCGGGGACCACCTCATTCGGGCACGGCGGCGCATCGGGCGGGGCAGCGGGCACGACACGCGGGGACGACGAGCCGGGCCGCCGCGACGCGAGGGGCACGTGCGGCGGCCACGGCGGCTATGTGGTCAGGCATCGGTCATGCCGTGCCCCGCGAGGCCCGCTGGCGTCGCAGCGCGTACAGGCCGCTGCCGGCCACCGCCAGCACGGCGAGACCACCGGCGGTGACACCCGGAGCGGCCAGTGCGCCGCCACCGGTGTGGACGCCGCCGCGCGGCTTGTCGTGCTCGTCGTGCCTGCCGTTCTCGTCGTGCTTGTCGCCCCAGTCCTTTTCGTGCTTGTCCCAGTCCTTGCCGTGCTCGTCGTGCTTGTCCCAGTCCTTGTCACGCTTGTCCCCGTAGGGGTCGTCGTGCTTGTCACCCCAGGGGTCCTCGCCGCGCTCGCCGTCCTTGTAGGTGTCCGGGTCGTGCTTGGGGTTGTCCCAGTCGTCGTCGGCGTTCACCGCGGCCAGCGCTCCGCCACCCGTGTGGACACCGCCGCGCGGCTCGTGGTGTTTGTCCTCCTTGTGGTGCTCCTTGCTGTAGGAAGTGTTGTCGTGGTCCCGGTCACCCATGGCTTCGGCACCGGCGGTGGGTGCGGCGATCGCGAGGGCCGCCGTGGCGGTCGCCGTCGCGAGCAGAATGCGGGCAGAGCGCATCGATCGTCCTTCCGTCGCGGGCCGGGCAGCTGACGCCTCGCCAGCTCAGGAGACCCGGCCTCGACGTGAACCACCGTCAGTCATGCCGGGCCGTCCCACCATCCAGGGCGTTCACATGGGTTACGGCCGCACTCCGACGGCGGCATCGGACGGTGACCGGAAAGATCGCAACCTCCACCGCGCCGCACCCGTCTCCTACGGCGAAACGGGGGCGAGGACCGCTCTCCCCCGGACCGTCACGGGAGGCGCTCATGGCCATGGTCGGCCTGTTCTGGATCGGCGAGGACTCGGTGTACGTGGGGGCCGAGCCCACGGGAGCGGCCTCCGGTGTACGGCTGTCCGAGGACGGCGTCGAGGCGCCCGGGGCCGGTCAGGGCAGGTTCTGGACCTGGGACGAGGTGGTCCGGATCGAGACGCACCACGTGGCCGTACGGTCCGGGGTGCGGAGGCTGGCGTCCATGGCATTCGACGCCGCGTCCGTCATGGTCACGGGGGACGGCCAGCTGCCGCCCGCCTTCGAGGTGGAGGTGGCGACGGCCGAGGAGAGCGTCCTGGTCGATGTGCTCACGGCCGTCACCGGCGGGATCTACCTGCCCTCCGAGTACGACCTCTCCACCACCCTCCTCCAGCGGCTCACCGACGGCGGCGCCGAGATCGGCGACCTTCTGGCGTGGGGCCGTGAGCACGCGGCCGAGGGCACTCCGCCGCGCGAGGAGCGGGAGGCGCTGCTGCGGAAGTGGGCCGGGGCGTAGCGCCCTGCCGCCGTCTCACGCGTGGGCGGGGCGGCCACACCGCTCGGCGTGGCGTCACCGCCTCCTCGGGTCCTGACGTCCCAGGCGGCTCGGGTCCGGATCCACCAGCTGGGCCGACATGCCGACCATGACCAGCCCGGCCGCGATGAGCAGCCCCTGGGCCAGGGCGATGCCGGAGCCCAGCACGGCCACGCCCAGTGCCAGTCCCCACCAGGCTCCGGTACGCCGGTACTCCCGGGGCGGGGCCGGACGGCCGGACCGCAGGGCCCGGGCGAACCTGGGGTCCTCCCGCTCGAGTCGCGCTTCGAGGTCGACGAGACGTTCGTCTCCGGACTGGGGCACGGCTTCTCCTTCCCGGAACCCGACAGCGCTTCGAGACAGGGCACGGCCGAGGCCATGGCGAATCCTGGGGTGTCGGGCCACGTGACGGTGCGGAGGGAGACGGTCCGCCGACGCACGGTGCGGCCGGTCTCACCAGGGCTTCAGCTTCTCCCCCCTCCAGCGGCCTCCGCCATCAGGCCCCACCCTCATCCTTCCCGGTGGCCGCACTGTACGAACGCCGTGCCGGGAGGCCGGTGTTCGCCTCGAGGATGGGTGGTGGCACGGATGGCGGCGGCGCCGGGCAGCGCACACGCTGGAGGGATGACGGAGGCTGACAGGTCGGTGGAGGCGGTACGCGGTGCCCTTGTTCTGGCGGATCTTCCTGCTGAACGCCCTCGTGCTGATCGCGGCGACCGCGCTGCTGCTGGGGCCCGTGACCGTCTCCACGCCGGTGCTGCTCACGGAGGCCGCGGTGCTGACGGTGGGGCTGGCCGCGATGCTCGTCGCCAACGCCTTGCTGCTGCGGGTCGGGCTCACCCCGCTCCAGCGCCTGACGCGGGCCATGACGACGACCGACCTGCTGCGTCCGGGACGGCGTCCGGCGGTCGGCGGCCAGGCGGAGGTCGCCGAGCTGATCACGACCTTCAACACCATGCTCGACCGGCTGGAGGACGAGCGGGCCACGAGCAGCGCCCGGGTCCTGTCCGCCCAGGAGGCCGAGCGGCGCCGTATCGCCCAGGAGCTGCACGACGAGGTCGGTCAGACCCTCACGGCCGTGCTGCTCGAACTCAAGCGGGTGGCCGGTCACGCCCCGCCCGATCTGCTGGAGGAGCTGCGCCAGGTGCAGGAGACCACCCGGGCCGGTCTGGACGAGATCCGTCGTATCGCCCGCCGGCTGCGCCCCGGTGTGCTGGACGAACTCGGTCTGGCGAGTGCGCTGAAGTCCCTCGCCACGGACTTCGGCGGGCCCTGCCTGTCCGTACGGCACCGCCTGGACGCGGATCTGCCGCCGCTCGGCCCGGAGGCCGAGCTCGTCCTCTACCGGGTGGCGCAGGAGGGGCTCACCAATGTGGCCCGGCACGCGGATGCCCGGCACGCCGAGATCGCGCTGCGGCGGACCGCCACGGGCGTACGGCTGTGCGTCCGTGACGACGGACGGGGCACCGGCGACGCGCCGGAGGGAGCCGGCATCCGCGGCATGCGGGAACGTGCCCTGCTCGTCGGCGCCGACCTCAGCCTGGGCCCCGGCCCGGACAAGGGCACCGAAGTGCGCCTGACCGTCCCCGTGCCCGTACGCGACCCCGACCGGAACGGCCGACCATGACCGACTCCCCCACGCGCATCCTGCTCGCCGACGACCACGCCCTGGTGCGGCGGGGTGTCCGGCTGATCCTGGACGCCGAACCCGATCTCACCGTGGTCGCCGAGGCGGACGACGGGGCCGAGGCCGTCGCCCGGGCCCGTGAGCACCGGCCCGATCTGGCCGTCCTCGACATCGCCATGCCCCGGCTGACGGGGCTCCAGGCGGCCCGGGAGCTGTCCCGGACCTGTCCTGAGACGCGGATCCTCATTCTGACCATGTACGACAACGAGCAGTTCTTCTTCGAGGCGCTCGGTGCCGGTGCCTCGGGCTATGTGCTCAAGTCCGTGGCGGACCGCGATCTGGTCGAGGCGTGCCGGGCCACCATGCGGGGCGAGCCCTTCCTGTATCCCGGCGCCGTCGACGCGCTGGTCCGCGACTACCTCGACCGTGTCCGGGAGGGCGGCGCACCGCCCTCCCGGGCCATCACGGACCGTGAGGAGGAGATCCTCAAGCTCGTCGCCGAGGGCCACACCTCGCAGCAGATCGCCGAGCTGCTGGTCATCAGCCCCAAGACGGTGGAGCGCCACCGCGCCAACCTGCTCCAGAAGCTCGGCCTGAAGGACCGGCTGGAGCTGACGCGCTACGCCATCCGCGTGGGGCTGATCGAGCCGTAGAGCGCCTGGGACCGGCTGTAGCCAGGCCGGGTCCGGACAGTCCCTTCGTTCGACCGGTCGGGCGGAAGCGCGTGCCAGGCGCCATGGGGCAGGCGGGACCGTGCGGACCCCGCCTAGCGCTCGGCCGTCTCGGCAGGCCGAGGCTCGGACAGCGCGCTGTCGGCCTCGGGTCGGGTCCTGGTGCCGTCCGCCGCGCCTGAGCCGACGTCGCCGTACGACGGTTCCCCGCGGCCCGGCATCAGGTCCTGGGCGGACCGGAGCGCGCGGGCGAGCAGGGAGGAACGGCCGGCGGCGATGGGGCCGAGGACCGCGAGGACGAGGACGTATCCGGCGATGAACGGGGCGAGGCGGTTGTCGAGTCCGGCGCTGGCGGCCATGGCGGCCAGGATCAGCGCGAACTCCCCGCGGGCCACGAGGGTGGTGGCGATCTCGGCGGCGGGCTCGGCGCCGTAGCCGTACACGCGGGCGACGAGGAGCCCGGCGATGATGTTCATGACGACGGTCAGCGCGGCCGCCGCGGCGACCGGGCCGACGACGGACAGGATGTCGCCGGGGTCGATGGAGAGTCCGAAGGCGAAGAAGAAGATCGCCGCGAAGGCGTCGCGCAGCGGATGCACCAGTTCCCGGATGCGCGGGCCGGAGGAGGTGCCGGCCAGGATCAGGCCGACCATGAACGCGCCGATGGCGTCGGCGACTCCGAGGACCTCGGCGACTCCCGCCACGAGAACGGCCGCGCCCAGGAAGGTGATGACGAGCAGTTCGCTGTCACGGGTCGCGATCAGACGCCCGGCCAGTTTCGTGCCGTAGCGGGCCGCGGCGGCCAGGACCAGCAGGAAACCGAAGGCCTTGCCGCCCTGGAGGACCATGTCCCCGACGCCCTGGGCGCCGCTGATGACCGGCTGGAGCGCGGCGAGGTACAGCGCGAGGAAGATGTCCTCGACCACGATGACGCCCAGGATGAGACGGGTCTCCGGGCGGCCGATGCGGCCCAGGTCGATGAGGATCTTGGTGACGATGGCGGACGAGGAGATGCCGAGGACACCGGCGAGCACCAGCGCCTCCCGGACGCCCCAGCCCAGGGCGAACCCGAAGGCCAGACCCGCGCCGACGTTGAGCAGCAGATAGATCCCACCCGCGGTCAGCAGGCGCCGGCCGCCGCTCTTGAGGTCGTCGAGGTGGAACTCAAGGCCCAGGTAGAACAGCAGCAGCACCAGTCCGAGCGCGGAGAGCATCTCGAAGTCGTGTGCGTCCTCGACGATGACCAGGCCCGGGGTGTGCGGGCCGAGCAGGATGCCCGCGAGCATGAACAGCGGGATCGTCGGGAGTCCGATCCTGCCGCCGAGGCGGGCGAGGAAGGCGGCGGCCAGGAAGGCACCGCCCATGGCGAGGAGGCTGTCAGCGTGTCCCACGGGTCACCGCCTTCGTGGGAGCGCGGTGGGCGGATCGTTTCACCTTGCGGGGATGGATAGGGGCTCCTCCTTCGAGGGGGGCTCTGAACGGGCAGCGTTGTCCGCCTCTCGGCGCATACCGAGGCCGCGGCCATGACAACCGGCACGAAAGCCTCGGCGATGCTGCCAGCCTCACACGCACACCGGTGGCGTCACCATCGGTGCCCGCACCCATCTCCGGGTGGGGACGACACCCATCTCCCCGTCAGACGCCCCGGTGTTCGATCCCCAGCAGACTCGCCGCCGCCCGGAAGTCGGCCGCGTGGTGGCCGACCGCGAGGGACCAGTGGTGGCCGACGCCCGTGGCGCTCCACGCGTCCACCCATTCGCCCGGATCGCGGCCGAAGTCGACACGGCTGGTGGTGTTGCCGATCTCCAGCAGCGGTCCGGGGACGACGGTGCCCTCGGAGGTGACGAAGGACAGGCTGCCATCGGCGTCCTGGCCCAGCCCGAGCAGGGTGACGGGCCCGTGCCGGACGTCGAACTCGACGCTCACGCCCCAGCCGCGCTTGCCGTGATAGACGCCGAGTCCGCGCAGCAGGGGCTCGCGGGCGCTGACGGCGAGGTGGGCGGGTCCGTCGTGGCCCATCTCCACGACGCCGTCCTCGAAGTCGAGGGCCTGGATCTCGGTGAAGGAGCCGCCGGCGCCGACGCTCTGGGAGGCGAGCTGGGCGACACTGGTGCGCAGTTCGTACTCGCCGGCCGCGGGCACGCCCCGGGCGGTGAGCAGGGAGGCGCCCAGGATCATGCCGGCGCCGAGCCGCTCGTGCAGTTCGCCGTCGAGGCCGCGGTGGTAGTAGGCGAGGGTGTCGAGCCCGAAGTCCTCGACGAGGCGGTCCAGTGCGACCGATACGGTCGCGCCCCAGGCGAAGTCCTCGTCCACCACGCTGTCGTCGAGGGTGAAGACCTGCCGGGCGAGTGCGATGCGCTCCCGGGTCTCCGCCTCGGTCACGCGCTCCACCCGGTGCCGCAGGTCGTCGAACTCCAGGACCTCCACGTGCGAGCCGAACGTCGTGGCCAGCAGCGTCGGATCGGTCTGCACGTCGAGCATGCCGGGGTACACGTGCCCCATGAGGCCGTGCCGGGCGTGCCGGAGCGCGGCGCGGATGTGGGCGGCCCGGATCCACTGCTCGATGCGCCGCCAGGCGGACTCCTGGCGCAGCCATCCCGAGACCGACCGGAAGGGGATGCCGGAGCGCCGGAAGACATTGCCTACCTCGGGGACGGAGCACTGGGCGCAGTAGGCCAGCCAGTCACCGGTGTCGAAGGTCGCGTGGTTCATCCTCTGGCTCGGCTGGAGGTCGATGACCAGGACGGGTGTGTGCGAGCGCTGCGCGATCGGCAGCACCATCGACGACGTCAGATACGTCGTCAGGAACAGCACGATCAGATCGCAGTCGGCCCGGCGCAACAGCTCGGCGGCCCGCGCGCCCTCCTGCGCGTCGGAGACGAATCCGGCGTCGGTCACCTCCGCGTCCATCCCCCGGAAGCGTTCGGCGACATGGGCGGCCGACTCCTTCAGCTGCGGGAGGAGCCCGGGGAACTGCGGCCAGTAGGTGCCCAGTCCGCCGGCGACCAGTCCGATCCGGGTGCGGCGCCGGGTGACCGGCGGGAGCAGGTCGTGCAGGGCGGCGGTTTGTACGGCCCCGCGGTCGGCGGTCGTTGCCATGGTCGGTGCTCCTTGTCGGGTCTGCTGCTCAGGTGCTGGGGATGCGCAGGCTCGCCCTGTCGGGCACGGCGGGGGAGGAACGCGGCACCAGGACGCGGATGATGAACACGCCCGCGAACGCCGCCACCGTCATACAGGCGGTGATCGTCCAGAGCAGGACGGCCGGGCTGTAGTCGGCCAGGGCGGGGGTGAAGAACGCGGCGACCGCGAAGACTCCCCGCGACAGGGCGTAGGTCAGGCCCTGGGTGGTGCCCCGGGTGTCGGCGGGCAGCGTGAGCTGCGACCACACCTTGTAGTTCGCCTCCCCGGCGAAGGGGTTGGAGAGCTGGTAGAGGACGAAGAAGACGAGCATGCCGACGAGCGCGCCCGCGGTCAGCGACGCGATGACGAAGGCGAGGATCTGCACGACCGCGGCCACGTGGAACAGCCGGTCGCGCCAGGGGCTGTCGGCGACGCGGACGAACGCGAAGGTCAGCAGCACCCCGATCGGGATGAAGGCCAGGTTGATCCCGGTGGCCAGGCTCTGTGAGGCGTCGCTGACGGTGACGAGCAGATAGGTGCCGAACTGGCCGAAGGTGTTGGCCCCGAGGCCCCAGGTGACATAGAAGACGAAGGTCGCGGTCATCGGCAGCAGAGCGGCGCGTGTCCAGACGTTCTTCAGGGAGACACCCTGCGGGGCCGCGTCCGTTTCGGTCTCCGACGGCTCGTCGGCCAGCTTCAGACGGGAGCGGAAGGCCCAGGTGACGAGTGCGGCGACGGCCAGCTGGCCGGTGATGAGCCGGGCCCCGGTCATGCCCGAGGTGGACAGGGCGAAGCCGAGGGCGATGGCGACGGCGATGCCCAGCATCCACATGACCTGGGTGAAGGCGACGAGCCTGCCCCGGGCCCAGGAGGGCGCGGCGTCCGAGACCACGGCCAGGGACGTCGGCAGGTCGGCGCCGGCCGCGAGCCCCGCGACGAGGACGCCGATCAGCAGCGTGATGTCGTCCGGGGCCAGCGTGATGACGATCGCGCCGAGGGCGAAGCAGAAGATGTCCCAGTTGTAGACGCGGCGGCGGCCGAAGAGGTCGGCGAGCCGTCCGCCGACCAGGGACCCGACGGCGATGCAGCCGGTGACGATCGCGCTGATCGCACCGGCCATCCACACGCCCATGTCGTAACTGTCGCGGTAGACGGCCAGGTTGACGGAGATGCTGACGATCAGCCCGGCATCGAGATAGGAGGCCATGCCCGACAGGGCGGCGGCCTTCCAGAGCTGTTTCGGGATGGGGCGGGTACCGGCCATGATGCGACTCCGTCGTCTGGTGACATCGCGTTTCCGGGGGCCTGGTCGCAGCGAATATAGGGCGAGAAAAACGTTGCAACAAGATGTCGCGCGCACATGGGTGAGATGACGTCGGCTGCCGCGCCACCGTTCCGGGATATGGCGTGATCGCCCCAGGCCCCCTACGGTGAAGGTGGCCTAAAAACGTTTCAGGGGAAGGACCGCTTCCGTGCTCTCCCCCGCGCTCCGGCGTCTGTTCGACGACCCGCCCCGCGACTTCGGCCCCACTCCCCTGTGGTGGTGGTCGGGTGCGAAGGTCACCCGGGAGCGCCTCGCGTGGCAGTTGCGGGCGTTCGCGCAGGGCGGTGTCCACAACCTCGTCGTGATCAACCTGGCCCCGGCCGGCCCGACGTTCGGTGCCCGGGCCGACGATCCGGCGTGGTTCGGCGAGGAGTGGTGGGCGCGCTTCACCGACGCCTGCGAGATCGCCGCGGAACTGGGCACGCGCCTGTGGTTCTACGACCAGATCGGGTTCTCCGGCGCCAATGTGCAGGGCGATGTGACACAGCGTCATCCCGAGGCGGCCGGCCGCGCGTTGCGCTGTCACGACCTCACCGTCGCCCGGGGCACGGTCGCCGTCGGTGATGCCGAGACCCCGCTGGCCGCCTACACCCCGCAGGGCCGGCGCCTCGATCTGGCCACGGACGGCCCGGGCGGCACTACCGGTATCCCCGCCGCCGACGGAACCGAGGTACGGCTCGTCACCACCGTCCCCACGGCGTTCGACTACCTCGACCCGCACGCCGTGGGCCTGTTGATGGACACCGTCCACCACGAGTACGACCGCCGTGTCCCCGACTACCTCGGCAACGTCATCGCGGGCAGCTTCCAGGACGAACTGCCGGGCACGAACGCGTGGAGCCACCGCTTCGCCGACGAGTTCCGCGCCCGACGCGGCTACGACCTGCTCGACCACCTGCCGGCCCTGTTCGGGACGAACGCCACCGTGCCGGAGGGAGAGATCCGCGCCGACTACTACGCGGTCCGCGCGGAACTCACCGAGGAGGCCCTGTTCCGGCCGCTCTCCGACTGGCACCGCGAGCGCGGCCTGCTGCTCGGCAGCGACCAGAGCCACCCGGCCCGCGCGGGCTACCCGGCGCAGTCGACGCAGATCTACACCGACTACTTCCGGACCCACCGCTGGTACAGCGCCGCCGGCAGCGACCACCACGGTGACGCCAAGGTGCACTCCTCCCTGGCCCACCTCTACGGCCACGAACGGGTGTGGATCGAGGCGTTCCACTCCTCCGGCTGGGGCGGCACGCTGGAGGACACCTACCACTGGTTGCTGCCGTTCCTGCGCAGCGGCGCCAACCTGTACAACCCGCACGCCAGTTATTTCGGCACGGCGGGCGGCTGGTTCGAGTGGGCGCCGCCGTCCACCGACTGGCGCCAGCCCTACTGGAAGCAGTACCCGGCGTTCTCCCGGGCCGTGGCCCGGATCTGCTCGATCATGTCCTGGGGCGGCTACGCGGCCGACGTGGCGGTCCTGCATCCGACCGCGACCATGCAGGCCCTCATCCCGCTGGACGCGCAGGTCCAGCACTTCGGCGACGGCAGGCTGGGCGACGGTCATGCCGACGCCGACGAGACGCAGCGCCACTACCTGGACCTGTGCGGCACGAACAACTGGCTCGCCCCGCACGTCGGCAGCCTGGACCGGCACGGGATCTCCTTCGACATCGTCGACGACGACTCGGTCCAGCGCGCCAAGGCCACCGACGGAGCCCTGCGCATCAGGGACCTGGCGTACCGCGCGGTGCTGCTGCCCTCGGCGAGCGTGCTGGAGCAGGAGACGGCGCGGCGGCTGGCCGAACTGCTCGACGCGGGAGGGCGGGTCGTGGTCGTGGGACGGCCGCCCGGGACCGCAGCGGGCCGGTCCGGTGACGACGCGGTGGTGGCGGCCCTGCTGGCCCATCCACGGCTGGAGCGGGTGCCCGACCCGGAGGCCGGTGCGGCGGCGGTGTCCGACGCGGCCGGGTACGCCACCGGTGAGGTGCCGCTGCTCGTCAGGAGGCAGGGGAACGAGGCGGTGGCGCTGGTCACGGCGGCCTTCCCGGAGATCGGCGCGCATCCGCTGCGGCCCGGCGCCTCCCCGGCGGGCCTTGCCGTCGGCACCTCGTCGGTCACCGTCAGGGCCGAGGTCGCCGAGGCCGAGCTCTGGAACCCGGCGACCGGCTCCCGCCGTCCCGCGCGCGTCACCGTGACCGACTCCGCCGACGGCGCCGTCTCGACCATCGAGGTGCCGTTGGACGGCGCCCCGGCGGCCCTCGTCGTCTGGCGTGAAGGCCGCGCGGCACCGACACCGCCGGAACGTGAGGCGCCCGGCCGGGTCCTCGACCTGTCGGCCGGCTGGCACGGCCGGCTGGTCCCCACCCTGGACAACACCTGGGGCGATCTGGCACTGCCCCCCGGCTCGTCCGTGGACGAGCCGCAGATCTGGAGCATGGAGTGGAGCGAGGGCGGGGAGTGGGAGCGGGCTCGGGCCACATTCGGCAACCGGGTCCGTGTCCTGCCCCCGGTGCCCCTCGGCGAGGTGCCCGAGCCGCTGGACGCCGAACGCGTCGAACGAGTCCTGACGGGCGGGTTGCCCCTCGTACCGCCGGACGCGGGCTGGGACGTCGCCGTGTACTCGTCGAGCCGGGGCATCCCTGAGCCGGGCGGGCTGCTGGGCATCAAGGGGCTGGTGAACGAGGAGTTCGTCCGCGTGCCCGTGCCGGTCGGCGCGACGGCGGCCCGGGTCCGGACGATCGTGGAGACGGACCACCGGGGGCCCGCCGAACTGCAGGTCGGCGCGGAGGCCCGTAAACGGGTGTGGTGGAACGGCGAGTTGCTGGACCCGGGCGGCGCAGGGTATGTGGCGTCCGCGCGGATCACGGTGGCCCGCGCCCGCAACGTGCTCGAGTACGAACTGTCCGACGCCCAGAGCCGTCCCTCGACGATCTCGGCCGAGGACGGCACGCCGCTGGGCAGCTTCTTCTGTCTGTCCGCGCCGGGTGGGCTCGGGCCGCGTCCTCGGTTCATGCGCCCGCCGGACGGTGTGCGGCCGGACGGCCGGGTGACGTACCGCGCACGGCTGCGGGTCCCGGGCGAGGGTGCGCGGGCGGTGCTCGTGGTGGGTGCCGCCTCGGCGGTCACCGTGCTGCTCGACGGGGACGTCGTGGCGCGGCAGGAGAAGGTGGAGTACTACGCGGCGGACTGGGGCGCCGTACCGCAGTTCTTCCGCCACGAACCGGCGCTCGGGGCGGGCGAGCACACCCTGGAGGTCGTGTCCGACAGTGCCGATGCCCGGGACGCGGTCTTCGTCGACCTGGTGGTGCGGTCCGGTGACGGGGTGACGTCCCTGGTCAGCGGCGCCGGCTGGGAGGCCGACACGGGCGGGTGGCGGGGGCGGACCGTCGAGGACGACCGCAGGCGGGGCGAGCTGCGGCACTGCCACGCCGTGGTGCGGCCGCACCCCCTGCCGGACACCGGGTGGCTCACCGGCCGGCCAGTGCTCCCCGGCACCGTATGGCCGTCACGGTCCACGGACGACGTCCACGCGGCCCCGCAGCGCTTCCGGTTCACCGTGCCGGCCGGCACGGTGTCCCTCGACCTGCCGTTGGCGCTCCACGCGACCGTGCGAGTCGGGGACGGACCGGAATCGCCCCTGGACGGACCTCGGCTGGCGCTCCGCCAACCGCTGTCGGCACCCACGCCGGTCGAGGTGGTCACCGAGCCGACGGCGGTCCTGCGGGGCGGCTCCCCCTGGCGGGGGCCGGTGCGCGTGCGGACCGTACCGGCGCCGCTGCCGCTCGGCGACTGGCGTGAGCTGGGGCTGGGCAGTTGGAGCGGGGGCGTGATGTACGCCCGTGCCCTTCAGGTGCCGCCGGGGGCCGATCCCGTGCTGGATCTCGGGCGGGTGCGGGGCAGTGTGGAGGTGTCGGTCGACGGGGAGTTCGCCGGTGAGGCGTTCTGCGCCCCGTACCGATTCCCGTTGCGCGGTGCCGCCGGGCGTACCGTCCGGGTGGAAGTGACCGTCCGGGGCACGCTGGCGCCCTATCTCGCGGAGGCCACGCCCACCGCCTGGGCGTTCGACTCCCAGCTGTCGTCGGGGCTGCTGGGTCCGGTGACGCTATGGGTGCCGTCCGACGTCTAGTCGCCGGCGGGCGGCCGGGTGGAGTCGCGCAGGACGAGGCCGGGGGCGAAGACGCGGGTCTCGTGGAGGTGGTCCGCGCGGGCCTCGATCTCGTCGAGCAGCATCTCCACGGCCGCCCGGCCGAGGTCCTCGACCGGCTGCCGGACCGTCGTCAGGGTCGTCGCCCCGAAGGTCGCGACATCGAGATCACCGTAGCCGACCACCTGCACGTCCTCCGGAATGCGCACGCCCCGCTCGGTCAGTCCCCGGCACAGGCCGGCCGCGAGGAAGTCGTTGGTGCAGAAGACCCCGTCGGGCAGGTGCTCGAGTTCGCGCGCGATCTGTGTGCCGTACGCGACGGTCATCCGCTCGGCGACGACCTGGTCCAGCCGTGCCTCGCGCCGGCTGCGGACGGCCTGCCGGGCGCCCTGGTACCGGTCGGCGCACTGGCGTATGCCGCGTTCGCCGTTGACGACGAGGATGTCGCGCGCCCCGCTGTCGAGCAGGTGCTGTACGGCGATGCGGCCGCCGGCGATGTCGTCGACGGAGGCCGAGCAGCCCTCCCGGTCGGGCATCGCGCGGTCGGCCAGGACCAGCGGGATGCCCCGCTCACGCAGCCGGGCCAGCCGCCCCGGGTCGGCGCTGAGCGGCACGACGACCACGCCGACGGCCCGCTGTTCGACGAGCATGCTGAAGTAGCCCTGCTCGCGTTCCGGGGCGTCGCCGCTGTGGCAGAGGACGAGGGAGTAGCCGTGGTCGTAGGCCGCGTCGGCCGCACCGCGTGCGATGCGCGCGTAGAAGGAGTTGGTCACGTCGGGCAGCACGAGCCCGATGGCGGAGGAGTGGCCGGTGCGCAGGCCCGCCGCTCCCGGGTGGGGGACGTAGTCGAGCGCGGCGACCGCGACGCGGACGCGCTCGGCGGTCCGTTCGGTGACCCGCTCGGGCCGGTTGAGCACGTTGGACACCGTGGACACCGAGACGCCGGCGGCGGCCGCGACGTCCTGGATGCGGGCGGGGCGTGCCGGAACGGCGTCCACCCCCTCGCTGTTGCGGCCGTGCGACCAGGCACGACGGCGGCCTCCATGAGCGCCGCAAGTATAACGTGACCGGGCGTGGAACGTTTTTCCCGCCCGGCCTCCGTTGTCGCCGCTTCAGGCTCCTCATCAGGCGGAGGGCGCGCCCGTGAGGACGTCCACCCGGCCGGTGTCGAGCGAGTAGTAGGCGCTGACGACAGCCAGGTCGCCCTTCTTCACCATCGGGGCGAGGTCCTTGTTGGAACGCAGGCCGGCGGCGGTCTGATTGATGTGGATACGGGTCATGGCGTCGACCGGGTCGGCGTGCTTGCCCTTGGCCGTCTCCTCGTACGCGGGCTCCAGGGCGTCGGCGATCGCCTGCAGGTTGCCGGGCAGTCCCTTGCCGTCGCGCAGCGCCTCGTACGCCGCCTTGACGGCACCGCAGCGCTGGTGGCCGAGGACCACGATGAGCGGGGTGCCGGACGTCATCGGCCCGTACTCCACGGAACCGACGACGACCGGCCCCACGACCTGTCCGCCGGTGCGCATCACGAAGAGGTCGCCGAGACCGGTGTCGAAGAGCAGCTCCGGCGGCACCCGGGAGTCGATGCACGACAGGATCACGCCGTAGGGCTTCTGCTCCTCGGCGACGAACTCGCGGCGCTTCGGGTCGCGGTCGGGGTGCTGGAGGCTGCCGTCCACCCAGCGCTTGTTGCCGTCCATCAGACGGGAGAACGCCGCCCACGGCGAGTCCGGCCGGGCGGCGGCCGCGGGAGAGGGAGACGTGCTCGCACCCGCGGCCGCGGCCGTCCCCTTGGCCGTGGAGTCCGTCTTCGACGAACAGGCGGTGAGCAGAGCCGCGGTGGTGGCGGCCAGCCCACCGGTGAGTATGGCCCTGCGCTGTGGTGTTCCGGCGGTACCCATGTAGCTGTCCCCTATGGTCGCCGCTCCCCTGGTGGGAGCCGGTGATGCCACTGTCGCGGGCGGCCGGTTAGCGCCCGTACAGCGCTGATGCAGCGCAGGGGAAGGGCTGATCCAAATCGCGGGACGGGGTCAGGGTCCGCCCCTCGGTGATCAGGCCGGGAACTCCCGCTTGAGCCAGTCACCGTCCAGACGGATGTGTTTGATGGTGCGCCGGTGGTGGGTGTAGGCGACGTGGAGAGTGCCGTCCGGTGTCTGGGCGAGGGAGGGGTAGGACAGCTCGCGGTTGAGGCCGTCGCGGGAGTTGTTGGTCAGGCAGTGCCCGTCGCCGGTCTCGAGGTCGTGGCGCAGCGGCCATGTGCGTCCGTCGTCCGGGGAGAGGGCCAGCGAGAGCGGGGCACGGGGTGCGCCCCAGAACGCGTCGCCCGTGGGGGCGGTTTCCGCAGGGGTCCCTGCCACTCCCCCGTCGTCGATCTCGTCGTACAGCGAGACCCTGCGCGCGACGGCGTCGGCCGCGCTGCTGTGGTTGTAGACCAGGGCGAGCCTGCCGTCGGCCAGCACGGTGTACTGGATCGAGGAGTTGTTGTTCGGCAGGTCCAGGGGGCGCGGTGCGCTCCAGGTCTCGCCGCCGTCGGACGACACGCTGCTGTGCACGGCGTCCGCGCGACGGCTGCGGAAGAGGGCCAGGAGTGAACCGTCGGGCAGCGGGCGGATGTTCATGTGGACGAGGCCGGTGCTGCCCGGGACGGGGCTTTCGCGCCAGGTGCGTCCGCCGTCGTCGCTGATCATGACGGAGCTGGTGTCCCGGTCCCCCGACCAGGAGGTGCCGGGGGTGGCGACACAGCGGAACACGGGGAGCAACAGCCGCTCGCCGTGCGGCACTTGGACGACGGGCTGGCGTACGAAGACGCCGCCCTGCTCGGTGGCCGCGAACAGGACGCGGGCCGGACCCCAGGTGGCGCCCTCGTCGTGGCTGACGCGCAGCCGGACCTCGGCCGTGTCCTGGTGGCCCGCGCGCTGTGCGGTGTGCAGGAGCCAGAGTTCGCCCGAGGGAGCGGGGAACAGGAGCGGGTTCTGCTCGGAGCGGGTGTCGTCGGCGGAGAGACGCACGGGGAGGGACCAGGTGTCGGCGCCCTGGGCGAGGCGGGAGAACCACACCGAGATGTCGGCGACACCTTCCTGGGTGCCGCCGAACCAGACGCAGCCGAGGTCGCCGCTGGGCAGGACGGTGAGGTTGGCGGCGTGGTTCTGCACGGCGGGGGCGGCCAGATGGGTCTCGGCGCGGCCCAACTGGGTGGGATGGGGGCGCAGGGTGCCGTCGGGGGTGGTCATCGGGACTCTCCCTCCTGACGCGCGGCGTCGAGGTGGGACGCGGCGATCTGCTGGAGGTGGACGACGTCGGCTGCGATGGAGACGTAGGTCCAGCCTTCGGTGAGGCGGCGGGCGGCGCTCGCGCCGTCGGCGTTGTGGATGCCTGCCGCGATGCCCGCCGCCTCGGCGGCCTTCCTGATGCGGGTCAGGGCCTGCTCGAACTCCTCCTGCACGGACGGGTCGGTGGACGTCGCTCCACCGATGGCCAGGCGCAGGTCGGACGGGCCGACGTAGATGCCGTCGAGACCGTCCGTGGCGCAGATGGCTTCGACGTTGGCGAGGCCGTCGGCGGTCTCGATCATGGCGAGGACGGCGGTCTGGGCGTGGGTGTCGGCCGGGTTGGGTCCGATACGGAGCTGGGCGCGCATCGGTCCGTAGGAGCGGCGGCCGAGTGGGGGGTAGCGCACGGCGGCGACGGCGTCGGCGGCGTCCTGCGGGGTGTCGATCAGCGGGACGATGACGCCGGTCGCGCCCGCGTCGAGGGCCTTGCCGATGTAGGTGGGGTCGTTGGCCTCCACGCGTACGATGCCGACGGCGGTGGAGCCTTTGGTGTCGGTGGCCAGGAGGTTGTGGAGCATGCCCTGGTAGCCGAAGAGGCCGTGCTGGGCGTCGAAGGCGAGGTAGTCGTAGCCGAGGCGGGCCAGGCGTTCGGCGGCGATGGACGAGTCGAGCAGGGACCAGTAGCCGATCAGCTGCTCGCGCGCGCGCAGGGCGGTGGTGAACTCGGCTGGGGTGCGGCCGGTTGCCATGAAGGGTCTCCGTCAGGGTGGGGTGGGGTTCAGCGGTTGTAGGCGGGCATCGGGCCGCGCAGGCGGGCGCCGACCTCGTCGCAGGCCGCGGTGACATCGGCGGGCAGCGGACCACTCGCGGCGGCGGCGATGTTGGCGAGCAGGTGCCCGGTCTTCGAGCCGCCGAGCAGCAGGGCGTCGGTGGAGGGCCGCTCCAGCAGCCAGCGCAGGGCGAGGTCGGTCAGTGCCAGGCCCGCCTCGGAGGCGATACGGGTGAGGTCGGCCACCGCGCGGAACAGGTCCTCGTTCCAGTACCGCTGCCGGTACATGACGGCCAGCCTCGAATCACCGAAACGGCCACTGTCCGGGGCCTGCTCGAAGGAGTGCCGGCCGGTCAGCAGACCACCGCCGAGCGGGTTGTAGACCATCGTGGCAAGCCCGCAGACGGCCGCGTACTCGACGTACTCCTCCTCGATACGCCGCGCCAGGAGGTTGTGCAGCTGCTGCGCGACCACCGGACGCGGAGCCCCCACCTCCTGCGCCACCCGACCGAGCTCAGAGATCTGCCAGGCCGCGAAGTTGGACACGCCCAGCGCGCCGACCTTGCCCTCGGCGACGAACTCGGCCACGGTCGCCAGGGTTTCGGCCAGGGGCGTCGCACGGTCGGGCTGATGCAGATAGAACAGATCGACACGATCGGTGCCGAGCCGCTTCAGACTGCCCTCCAGCGCGGCCCGCAGCCCGGCCGGCGACAGCGGCGCGTGATCACCCTGGTCCGGATGCGGGATACCCGCCTTGGTCGCCAGCACGATCCGCTCCCGGCGCCCCGGCAACAACTCCCCCAGCAACCGCTCACTCTCACCACCCGCATAACCGTTCGCGGTGTCCACGCCCGTGATACCCGCATCCAGCGCGGCATCCAGCATCGACGCGGCCGTCGAGCGGTCGACGGTGTCGCCGAAGGTCATCGTGCCGAGCACCAGCCGCGAGAGCGGAACGGTGGTGTTCGGGAGGGTCAGGCCGGTGGTCACGAGGAGCTTCCTTCCAGTACGCGGCGGGGTTTCACGCCGTGGATGGCGGTCGGGTCGAGGGCTGCGCGGCGCAGGGCGCGGGTGTAGGGGTCGGCCGGGGCGGCGAGGACGGTCTCGGTCCGCCCGGCCTCGACCACACGGCCGGCCCGCATCACCACGACGTCCGTGCTCATCTCGCGCACCACGCCCAGGTTGTGCGCGATGACGAGGTAGGCGATGCCGGTCTCCTCCTGCAACTCCCGCAGGAGCGCGAGCACCTGGGCCTGCACGGAGACGTCGAGCGCTGAGGTCGCCTCGTCGCAGACCAGCAGGTCGGGCCGGGATGCGAGGGCGCGGGCGATGCCGATGCGCTGCCGCTGGCCGCCGGAGAAGTCGGCCGGGCGGCGTTCCAGGGCGGACGGGGGCAGGCCGACCTGGTCGAGCAGCTCGGCGGCGCGGCGGGACCGTTCGCCGCGGTCGGACACACCGCCGAGGCGCAGCGGCTCGGCCACGATCTGCTGGGCGGTCAGATGGGGGTCGAGGGAGCCGTACGGGTCCTGGAAGACCATCTGGACGCGGCGCCGCAGCGGTCGCAGTCTCCGCTCCGGGAGGGTGGCGATGTCCGTGCCGTCGAGGACGATTCGGCCGGACCGTGGGGTGAGCAGCCGGACCAGGGCGCGGGCGAGGGTCGACTTGCCGCAGCCGGACTCGCCGACGACCGCGAGCGAGCCGCCCTTGTCGAGCTGGAAGCCGACCTGGTCGACGGCACGGAAGGGGCCGCTCGGGGTCGGGTATTCGACGACCAGGTCCTCTACGCAGAGCAGGGTCATGGGGTGGCTCCTCGCACGGAGGTCTCGTCCTCGTCCCAGGCGCCGAGGCGGGGCACGGCGGCGAGGAGGGCTCGGGTGTAGGGCTCGGCGGGTTTGTCGACGATGCGTTCGGCCGGTCCGGACTCGACGAAGCGGCCGTCCTTCATGACGTGGATGCGGTCGGAGACCAGCCGGGCCACGCCCAGGTCGTGCGTGATCATCAGTATGCCGATGCCGGTGCGTTCCTGGAGTTCCATCAGCAGGTCCAGGACGCTGGCCTGCACGGTCGCGTCGAGGGCGGAGGTGGGTTCGTCGGCGACCAGCAGTTCCGGATCGCCGGCCAGGGCGATGGCGATGAGGATGCGTTGCAGCATGCCGCCGGAGAACTGGTGCGGGTAGGACTTCCAGCGGGTCTCGGGGCGTGTGATGCGCACCTGGGCGAGCAGCTCGATGCCCTTCTCGCGGGCCTGGGCCCTGGACAGTTCGGGGTGGCGCAGGCGGATCGCCTCGCCGAGCTGCCGGCCGATGGTGTGGACGGGGCTGAGGGCGGTCATCGGGTCCTGTGGGATCAGGGACACCGTCCGGCCGCGTACCGCGCATGCCGCGCCGGGGTCGGCGACGACGTCCCGGCCGCCGACGCGGACGCTGCCGGACAGCACGGCGAGGCCCTCCGGCAGCAGGCGCAGTACGCCCATCGCGGTGGTCGACTTGCCGGAACCTGACTCGCCGATGAGGGTCACGGTCTCGCCGCGGCCGACGGTGAAGGTCACGCCGTCGACGGCGCGGACGACGCCGTGCGCGGTGATGAGTTCGATCTGGAGGTCACGGACGTCCAGCAGGGGTGTC
This sequence comes from Streptomyces sp. NPDC057099, assembly GCF_042671245.1. Classification (NCBI taxonomy): domain Bacteria; kingdom Bacillati; phylum Actinomycetota; class Actinomycetes; order Kitasatosporales; family Streptomycetaceae; genus Streptomyces; species Streptomyces sp. NPDC057099. Next base: position 33,382 of record NZ_JBHUTX010000054.1, on the reverse strand, counting down.
CCGGTGCTCATGCTCCCGCTCCCTTCCGGCGGCGGGTGCGGTCCCGCAGTCCGTCGCCCAGCAGGTTGACGCCGACCACGAGGAGGGCGATGACCAGGCCGGGCAGGGTGACCAGCCACCACGAGGTGGTGATGTAGGCCTGGCCGTCGGAGATGATCCGGCCCCAGGTGGCGAAGGGCCGCTGCGGTCCGGCGCCGAGGAAGCTCAGCGCGCTCTCCAGCAGGACGGCCTGGGCGAGCAGCAGCAGGACGACGAGGCTCACCGGCCGTACGACGTTGGGCACGACGTGCCGGGTGAGGATCTGCCAGCCGCGCAGGCCCAGCACCCGGGCGGCGGCGACGTACGGTTTCTCACGCTCGACCAGGACGAGGGAGCGGGTCAGCCGCGCCACCTCGGGCCACTGGGCGACGGCGATCACGCAGGTGATGACGGTGACGGAGGGCCCGAAGAGGGCGACGACGAGCAGCAGCATCATCAGCAGGGGCAGGGCGAGCTGGGCCTCCAGGAAGCGGGAGACGAGTGCGTCGACCCAGCCGCCGAAGAAGCCCGCGGCCGCCCCGGCGACGATGCCGATAAGACCGGACACCAGGACCGCGAGGACGCCGACCGACAGGGAGACCTGGCCGCCGTGCAGGATGCGCGACAGCAGGTCGCGGCCGAGCTGGTCGGTGCCGAGCAGATGCCCCGCGCTGAGCGGCGGCAGCCTGCGCTCCGAGAGGTCCTGGGCGTTGGCCTCCGGCAGGGGCAGCAGGCCGGCCAGGGCGACGGGCAGGACCACGAGGGCCGTGCACACGGACCCGGCCCAGATCTTGAAGCGTGAGCCGCGCCGCTGGCGGGTCGCGGTGGCCCGGGCGAGGTCGCGGGCGCCGACGGCGCTGGGCCGCTCGGTACCGGCGACCGGGGTGGAGATGACACCGGCCATGGTCAGGCCGCCTTTCCGAGTCGTACGCGCGGATCGAACAGCGGGTAGGCGAGGTCGACGAGGAGCTGCACGAGGATCGCGAGGGTGGCCGTCACGAGGACGGTGGCCTGGATGAGCGGGTAGTCGCGGGTCTCCAGCGCCCGGACGACGAGCGAGCCGACGCCCGGCCAGCCGAAGACGACCTCGACGACCACGACACCGTTGAGCAGGGCCGCGAAGCGGGTGCCGAGGGCGGTGACGAGCGGCACGGCGGAGTTGCGCAGGCCGTACTGCCAGGTCAGGGTGCGTTCGGAGACGCCGCGGGAGCGGGCGACCGTGGTGTAGGGGGCGGCGAGCGCGGTGGTCATCTCGCGGCGGACCAGGCGTGAGATCAGGGCGAGCTGGAGGACGGCCACGGTCACCGTGGGCAGGATCAGGCCGCTCCAGGAGGTGAATCCGGAGGCGGGCAGCACCGGGAGCAGCACCGCGAAGACGGTCAGCAGCATCACGCCGGTCCAGAAGTCCGGCATCGACTGCCCGGTGATCGTCAGGACGTTGGCGCCCAGCTCCCGCTTGGTGTCGGCGCGTCGGGCCATCCACACGCCGAGCGGTACGGCGACGACGGTGGTGACCGCGATGGCGGAGACCGCGAGGGTGATGGTGTACGGCAGCCGGTCCATGACCACCTGGAACGCGGAGGAGTGGAAGGAGTAGCTGGTGCCGAGGTTTCCGGTGCACAGGTCCCGCAGGAAGATCCCGTACTGGACGACGAGCGGTTCGTCGAGGCCGAACTGGGCGCGGATGCGGGCGAGGTCGGCGGCCGTGGCGCTGGGCGCTGCGTAGGCGGCGGCCGGGTCGCCGGGGGCCAGGCGCAGCAGCAGGAAGACCGTGGTGAGGGTGAGGAAGACGGCCAGCAGGCTCTGGCCGATGCGGCGGGCGAGGTAGGTGGCCACGGCTCAGCCCTCCAGCCGTACGGCGGACAGATCGTAGGAGTTGAGCTGGAGCAGGCCCAGGTCGTGCACGCGCTCGCGGCGGGCGAGCAGTGTCTTGGGGGCGAAGGCCCACAGGCTGGGCCAGGTGTTCCAGACGGCGTGCTGCGCGGCGGCCAGTTTGCGGTCGCGGGTGGCGGCGTCGGTCTCGGTGGCGGCGTCCTCCAGGCGGCGCTGGATGTCCGGGATGACGTAGCCCATGTAGGTGTCGCGGGTGCGTTCCCGCTCGGGGGTGCCGCCGTACATGCCCTGGAGGGAGGTGAGGGCCTGGCCGGTGGTGCCGGGGAAGCCGTTGCCGATGACGTCCCAGTCGCCGCCGCGGCCCTGCCGCCACTTCAGGATGTCGCCGCCCGGTTCGAACTGGAGCAGGGAGGCGCGGACGCCGATGTCGCGGAACATGTCGGCGACGGCTTCCATGACGGAGCTGTCGGCGGCGAACTCGCCCGACTCCCAGATGACGCGGATGCGCAGGCCCTCGGCGCCCAGCCGCTTCAGCTGCGCCTTGGCCTTGCCCGGGTCGTAGGTGTAGGCGCCGGTGCGTACCGCGCCCTCGAGGGCGAGCGGGACGACTCCTTCGGCGGCTTCGGCGGAGCCGGTGAGGACGTCCTTGGCCAGTGCCTCGCCGTCGATGGCGTAGGTGAGGGCGCGGCGTACGCGGGCGTCGGCCAGGGGGTGGTCGTCGCGCTTGCGGAAGTTGTAGAAGAGCTGGCAGATGCGGACGCCGGAGGTCTCCTCGACGGTGACGCCGGGCAGGCCGGTGAGCTGCTCGGCCGAGTCCGGGGTGAGGGTGTCCACGACGTCCAGCTCGCCGCTGCGCAGGGCGATGACCCGGCTGGACTCCTCGGGCACGAAGCGCACCCGGACGGTTTCGACGTGGGCCGGGCGGCCCCAGTAGCGGGGGTTGCGGGCGAGGGTGTACTCACCGGCGCCGCTGTTGGCCTCGATCACCTTGTACGGTCCTGAGCCGACGCCGCTCTGGAGTTCCTCGGGGCGGTTGGCGGCGGCCGGGGTGATGTGGATGTTGGCCATGAGGCGGTCGAGCACGGGCACCGGCCGCTCGGTGTGCAGTTCGAAGGTGCGCTCGCCGGTCTTCTCGACGGTGGGCAGCTCCGGGAAGAGGCCGAGGAGGAAGGAGCCGTTGACCTTGCCGTACATCTCCAGGGCGGTGGCGACGTCCTCGACGGTGACGGGGCTGCCGTCGGAGTAGCGCACGCCCTCGCGCAGCCGCACGCTCCAGGTGGTCGGCCCGGTCATCGCGAACCGGTCGGCGAGGACGAGCTGGACGCGCATGGCGGGGCCGATGCTCGTGAGGGCCTGGCGGACCGCGCGCTGCACGGTGACGGCGGCGTCGAACTGGTTCAGCTTGTTGTCGAGGCTCACCAGGGAGCGGTTCAGGCCGAGGGTGAGGGTGCCGGGGCCGGGGGCTCCGGTGGGTCCTGCGCAGGCGGAGAGGGGACCGAGGGCGAGACCCGTGCCGCCGAGCGCGCCGAGGCGCAGCAGGGTGCGGCGGCGGACGGGGCGGCCGAGGGGCTGCCACTGGGGGCTCTGGTCCGGGGGTGCGTCATAGGGGCTTGGGGTCATCGTCGACCTTCTCGCGTTCCGGGGGCGACCGGCTCGTGGTGTTCGTGCGGCTCTCGCTGCGGCCCGGTCGGGGGGGGCCGGGCCGGCGGGATACGAACAGGTGTCGCGCCGAAAAAGGTGGCACGACTGCGCGAAGTGCGCAAGAGGTCTCGCGCATTTCGCGCAACTCATGTCATCATCGGTTCCCGAGGCAGCCCGACCGGGCCGCCCGAGGAGGTACCCGTGTCCCTCTCCGCTGCCGGCTCCGGCGGCCCCGTCCAGGCCGCCCACCGGCCCGTACTCGCTCTCGCCGATGATCTGTCCGGAGCCGCCGAGACCGCGGTGGCGCTGCGCTCGCCCGCCCGGATCCTGCTGGGGCCGGTTCCCGGACCGGTGGCGTCCCTGCCCGGCGAGTCCCTGGTGCTCGACCTCGACTCGCGGCAGCTGCCCGGCGCCGAGGCGGCGCGGGCGGTCCGGGACGTCACGCACGCGGTGCCCGACCGCACGGTGCTCTTCAAGAAGGTCGACTCGCTGCTCAGGGGCAACCTCGCCGCCGAGGCGGCCGCCTACGCGCGGGACGCTCGGGGCGTGGTGATCGCGACCGCGCTGCCGGCGGCCCGGCGCACGGTCCGGGGCGGGGTCGTCCACCTCGACGGGGTGCCGCTGCACGAGGCGGACGCCTGGCGTGCCGAGGCGCGGCCCGCCCCGCCCTCGGTCGCCGCCGCGCTCGGTGACCTGCCGTCAGCTCCCGTGCCGCTCACGGACGTACGCGGTGCGCCCGGCGCGCTACGGGAGGCGCTGCGTGCGTGTTTCGCGCAGGGACGGCATCCGGTGTGCGACGCGGAGTCCGGGACCGACCTCGACGCGATCGCCGCGGCGGCCCTCGAACTGGGTCCCGGGATAAGGCTGTTGGGCACCGGCGGACTCGCGGGCGCCCTGGGACGGCTCCTGGGCACCCAGGGGGAGAACACGCTCGACGCCGGGGACGCCGTCCGGCCGCTGCTGATCGTCGTAGGCACGGCCGAGCCGTCCGCGCGCGAACAGGTCGCGCACCTCCTCGCGGACGGAGCGCACGAGGTCTCCCTTTGCGCCCAGGAACTCCTGCGTTCCCCTCGGCGGCTCGCGCCTCCCGTCGCCGCCGTCACGGTCGTCCGCGTCACCGGAGCGGCCGACCCCTCCGTCGCGCGCCGTCTCGTCGCCGTGCTCGCCGACACCGTCGCCGACGCGGCGCGCGACTGCGACCTGGTCCTCACCGGCGGCGAGACCGCGCGCCGCGTCCTGGACGTCCTGCGCGTCACCGACCTGCGCCCGGTGGGCCAGATCCACCACGGTGCGGTCCTCTCCCGCACACCCGACGGCCGCTCGGTCGTCACCCGGCCCGGCAGCTACGGCGGGGCCGACTCCCTGCGGCGCATCGTCCGGGCCCTGCGCCCCGCATCCGTACGCCACGTTCCGACCGACCCCACAGGAGTAGCCCCGTGAACGCAGCCCCCTCCTCCGCCGCCACCGCCGGCCAGACCTCCGCGGCTTCCGGGCCGCTCCCGGTCATCGCGGTGACCATGGGCGACGGCGCGGGCATCGGGCCCGAGGTCATCGTCCCGGCGCTGCTGCACCCCGACACCCTGCGCGACTGCCGCCCCGTCGTCGTGGGCGACGCCGAGCGCCTGCGGCAGGCGGCCGGCATCCTCGGCATCAACTGCGAGATCGTGCCGGTCGAGCATCCCGCCCAGGCCGAGTTCACGCCCGGCCGGGTCAACGTGATCGACCTCGGGCTGCTCCCCGCCGACCTGCCCTGGGGCGAGCTGTCCGCAGTCGCGGGCGACGCCGCCTACCACTACGTCCGGGTCGCCGCCGAACTCGCCCTGCGCGGCGAGGTGGACGGCATCTGCACCGCCCCGCTCAACAAGGAGGCCCTGCACGCCGCCGGTCACCTCTACCCCGGCCACACCGAACTCCTCGCCCATCTCACGGGCGTCGAGGAGGTGTCGATGATGCTGTCGACTCCCCGGGTGAAGGTCATCCACGTCACCACCCACATCGGGCTGATCGACGCCGTGAACCGCATCGAGCCCGGCCTGGTGGAGCGCACGGTGCGCCGCGGCCACGAGGCGATGGTGCGCGCCGGGACCCCCGACCCGGTGATCGGTGTCTGCGGCATCAACCCGCACGCGGGCGAGAACGGCCTGTTCGGCTACGGCGAGGAGGAGACGAAGATCGTCCCGGCGCTGGAGACGGTACGCGCCGACGGCATCGACGCGCGCGGCCCGCTGCCCGCGGACACGGCGTTCTACCTGGCCTCGCGCGGCGACTACGACCTCATCGTCGCGATGTACCACGACCAGGGGCACGGCCCCGTCAAGGTCCTCGGCATCGAGGCCGGGGTCAACCTCACCGTCGGACTGCCGGTGATCCGTACCTCCGTCGACCACGGCACGGCCTTCGACATCGCCGGAACCGGCCGGGCCGAGCCCGGTAGCATGGTGGAGGCTCTGCGCCAGGCCGCCGAGATGTCGACCGCTCCGGCCGCCCGCTGACCGCGGTGCGCGGCAGGCACGTGTGCGACCCAGGACGGCCCAGGACTATTGAGGACCTGAAGAACCTATGTCTGTGACCGGATCCAAGGCACGCCGCGACCGCATCGTCCACCTCGCCACCACCACCGGCCTGGCGAGCGTGGAGGAGCTGTCGCAGCTGTTCGGCGTGACGGCCTCGACCATCCGCCGCGACCTGGCCAAACTCACCACCGACGGGCGGCTGGCCCGCACCTACGGCGGGGCCATGGCGCTGGCCGCGCACCCCGAGGCGTCCCTGCGGCAGCGCGTGGGTGAGGCCTTCGAGGCCAAGCAGGCCATCGCCCGCTGGGCGGCGGCCCAGGTGCGGCCCGGTGAGACGCTGCTGCTCGATGCCGGGTCCACGGTCGGCGCGCTCGCCCACGAGCTGCGCACGGCCGAGGACCTCACCGTGGCGACCACCGGACTCACGGCCCTGCAGGCGCTGTCCGATGTCGAGACGGTGCATGTCGAGTGCCTCGGCGGCACCCTGCGCCCGCTCAGCCAGGGCTTCGTCGGACCGCTCACGGAAGCCGCCCTTGAGCGTATGACGTTCGACCGGGTGTTCCTCGGCACGGACGGCATCTCCCCCGAACTCGGCATCTGCGAGGCGGATCTGCGCCAGACCCGCCTCAAGGAGCTGATGGCCCGCCGCGCCGACCACGTCTACGTCCTCGCCCACGCGGCCAAGCTCGGCCGCCGCCCCTTCCACGCCTGGACGGCCCTGTGCGAGGGCTGGACGCTGGTCACGGACGAGACGGCCGACCCGGCCGTCCTCGCGGAGCTGCGGGCGCGCGGGGTGGAGACGGTGACCACGACGCCGGAGCGGGCGCCGGTCGGCCCGCACGGCGACACCGCGTAGCGCCGGGGCCCTAGCCGCCGGGCATCCGCCTCCTCGGCGTGGGGACGCCGCCCGACGCCGCCGCGTCGAGGAGGCCGCGGAAGGTGGGGCACTCCATGTGGCTCGGCGCGGGGCAGGCGGCGGCGTGTCGCAGGGAGTCGCGGAGCACGCCCAGTTCGCGGATCCTGCGGTCCAGTTCCTCCGCCTTGTCCGCCAGCATGCGCCGGTCGATCCGTGGCGGTCCGTCCGGCGCGAACATGTGCGCGATCTCGTCGAGCGAGAACCCGGCCTTCCGCCCCAGCGCGATCAGCGCCAGCCGCTCCAGTACGCCGGGATCGTACTGCCGGCGCAGCCCTCGCCGGCCGGTCGGGGCGATCAGCCCCTTCTCCTCGTAGAACCGCAGTGTCGAGGCGGGCACCCCGGCGCGCTGGGCCACTTCGGCGATGTCCAGGTCCGTCATTCCCTTGACCTCAAGTCGGCTTGAAGTAGAACGCTGTCATCTCGACCCGACGCGGGCAAGACGAAGGCAAGCAGAAGGAGAGCCGACGAGCATGGACGCCGAGCGCAGAAACGACGACGAACAGACCGCCCGCTGGAACGGACGCGCCGGTCACGCCTGGGTGGATCTCCAGCCGGTGCTGGACGGGATGTTCAGGCCCTTGGAGGACCTGCTCGTCGACGCCGTGTCCGCCGAGGGCGCGGAGCACGTGCTGGACATCGGCTGCGGGACGGGCGGCACCACCCTGGCCGTGGCGCGACGACTCGGACCGGCGGGGCACTGCGTCGGCGTCGACATCTCCGGGCCGTTGGTCGACACCGCCCGGGCACGCGCCGAGCGGGAGGGCGCACCGGCCTCCTTCGTGCGCGCCGACGCGCAGGAACACGCTTTCGAGCCCGGCACCTTCGACGCCGTCATCTCGCGTTTCGGCGTCATGTTCTTCGACGACCCCGTACGGGCCTTCGCCAATCTGCGGAGCGCCGCCCGGGACGACGCCGCGCTCCGGTTGATCGTCTGGCGGGACCCCGCCGAGAACCCGTACATGACGACGGCCCAGCGCGCCGCCTCACCCCTGCTGCCGGACCTGCCCGTGCGACGGCCCGACGAGCCGGGACAGTTCGCCTTCGCGGACCCGGACAAGGTCCGTCGCATCCTCACCGAGAGCGGCTGGGAAGAGATCGACATCCGGCCGGTCGACGTCGTCTGCACCCTGCCCGAGAAGGAGCTGGTCCGCTACTTCACCCGGCTCGGGCCTCTCGGCATGGCCCTGCCCGAGGTGGACGAGGAGACGCGCGCACGGGTCGTCGAGACGGTCCGCGCCGCCTTCGACCCCTTCGTGCACGGCGCGGAAGTCCGCTTCACCGCGGCCTGCTGGACGGTCGGCGCCCGGGCCTCGGCCGCGAAAGTTTCGTGAGGTCCGGCCCCCTTTTCGAAGCCCGGGCGCCCCGCGCATAGTGAGATCACGATGACGCAGAAAAGAGCCCTGGTTGTCCGAGGCGGTTGGGAAGGCCACGAGCCGGTCAAGGCGACGGAGCTGTTCCTTCCCTTCCTCCGGGACAACGGATACGCCGTCCGGGTCGAGGAGTCGACCGACGTCTACGCCGACACCGCCGAGATGGCGGCCACCGACCTCGTCGTGCAGTGCGTGACGATGTCGGAGATCACCCGCGAGCAGGTGGCCGGACTGAGTGAGGCGGTCGTGGCCGGCACCGGTTTCACCGGCTGGCACGGCGGCATCGCCGACTCGTTCCGCGCCTCGGCCGACTATCTCCACCTGGTCGGCGGCCAGTTCGCCACCCACCCGGGCAAGGAACCGTGCGAGCGCCGGGGCGGGGCGGAGGACAACTTCCTGCCGCACACCATCACCCTCACCGAGGAAGGCCGCGCCCACCCCGTCACGGCGGGCATCGAGGACTTCGAACTGGACACCGAGCAGTACTGGGTGCTCCACGACGACCTCATCGACGTCCTCGCCACCACCACGCATCCGGCCCGGCCGTGGCAGCCCTGGCACCGGCCGGTCACCTCGCCGGCGGTGTGGACCCGCCGGTGGGGTGCCGGGCGCGTCCTGGTGACGACACCGGGGCACAGCCTCGACGTGCTGGAGCACCCCGACGTCCGCACCATCATCGAGAGGGGCATGCTGTGGGCGACGCGCACCGCATCGGCGTCGTAGGACTCGGCGTCATCTCCCGCGCGTACCTCGACACGCTCGCCGGGCATCCCGCCGTGCACGTCACCGCGGTCGCCGACCTCGACGCCTCCCGGTCGGCCGCCGTCGCCGCCGAACTGCCCGGGGCCGAGGCGCTGACGGTCGAGGAGCTGCTGAGCAGCCCGGACGTGGACACGGTACTGAACCTCACCACCCCGGCCGCCCACGCCGGGATCGCCCTGGGCGCCATCGGTCACGGGAAGCACGTCTACGGGGAGAAGCCGCTGGCGGCGACGCTCGCCGACGCCCGTGCCGTCGTGGAGGCCGCCGCGAAGGCGGGCGTCGGTGTGGGGTGCGCGCCGGACACCGTCCTGGGCACCGGGGTGCAGACGGCACGGGCAGCCGTCGAGGCGGGGAGCATCGGACGTCCCCAGTTCGCCTCGGCCGTGATGGTCACCCCGGGCCACGAACGCTGGCATCCCCACCCCGACTTCTACTACACCGAGGGCGGCGGCCCCCTGCTGGACATGGGGCCCTACTACCTCGCGTCCCTGGTCCACCTGCTGGGCCCGGTGCGTACCGTGATCGGCGCGGCCGGCCGGCTGCGCGCCGAGCGGATCATCGGTTCCGGGCCGCGCACGGGCGAGCGGATCCCGGTCGAGGTGGACAGTCATGTCTCCGGAGTGCTGGAACACGCGGGCGGGGCGCTGACGACGATCACGACGAGCTTCGACGGGGTGGCCACCACGGCCGCGCCCATCGAGGTCCACGGCGAGACCGGGACCCTCTCGGTGCCCGATCCGAACCGCTTCGACGGCGAGGTCCGGCTGCACGCGCTCGGCGACACCCGCTGGCGCGCCCTGCCCGCGTCGGCGGGCTACGAGGACGGCGCACGCGGCGTCGGACTGCTCGACTTCATCGCCGCCGACGGGCAGCGGGCACCGCGTGCGAACGGCGAACTCGCCCTGCACGTCCTGGACACGATGACGGCCCTGCTGCGTTCGTCGGCCGAGGGACGGCGGATCGAGCTGACGACATCGGCGCAGGCGCCCGATCCGGTGCCATGGACGGCCGCCGGGGACTGGAAGGGCCAGATCACTCCCGGCCGGGCGTGACCGCGCGATGCCGCGGAGGTCAGTCCACGGGCCAGGTGTGCGCGGGCGCGTTCATGTGCATGTAGTCCATGTACGTCCTGGTCATCTGCCGCAGTGCCTCACGGCGGTCGGAGATGCCGGCCTTCTCCAGATGGTGGACCGTCTCGGCCTGCCAGAGGGCGCCGTTGCGGTCGGTGACACAGCGCTGCTCGATGATGCCGAGCAGAGGTTCGCGCCACGCGTCGTCCATGCCGGCCAGTTCCAGGCCCCGGTGGGCGAGCGGCAGCAGACGCCGCAACACCAGTTCCGTGACCGGCACTTCGCCCACTCCGGGCCAGTACAGTCGGGCGTCGATGCCGTCGCGGGCCGCGGTGTGCAGGTTCTCCTCGGCGACCGAGAAGGACATCCGCGTCCACACCGGCCGGTCCTCGTCGACCAGGGCGCGGGTCAGTCCGTAGTAGAAGGCGCCGTTGGCGATGGTGTCGGCGACGGTGGGACCCGCGGGCAGCACCCGGTTCTCGATGCGCAGATGCGGACCGCTGTCGGTGACGGCGTAGATCGGGCGGTTCCAGCGGTAGATCGTGCCGTTGTGCAGGGTCAGTTCGCCCAGTTGCGGAACGCCGCCCCGGTCGAGTGCCTGCTGCGGGTCCTCGTCGTCGCACAGCGGCAGGAGGGCCGGGAAGTAGCGCACGTTCTCCTCGAAGAGATCGAAGACGCTGGTGATCCACCGTTCCCCGAACCACACCCGGGGCCGCACGCCCTGGGCCTTGATCTCCTCTGGCCGGGTGTCGGTGGCCTGCTCGAACAGGGGGATACGGGTCTCCCGCCACAGCTCCTTTCCGAACAGATAGGGCGAGTTGGCCGCGAGGGCGATCTGCACGCCCGCGATGGCCTGGGCCGCGTTCCAGTAGTGCGGGAACTCCTTCGGGGCGACCTGGAGGTGGAACTGGGTGCTGGTGCAGGCGGCCTCGGGGGTGATGGTGTCGGCGTACGTCGCCAGGCGCTCGACACCGTCGACCGTGATCCGCAGGTCCTCGCCGCGCGCCGCGAAGATCTGCTCGTTGAGCAACTGGTACCGGGGGTCGCCGGACAGGGCGGCCTCGCTCACATGCGACTCGCCCAGCGTCGGCAGAATGCCGACCATGATCAGGTGGGCGCCGACGGCCGCGGCGCGGTCCTCGGCGTGGTTGAGGGCGTCCCGGATCTCCCGCTCCCAGTCTCCGGGGCCGCCGGTGGTCAGCTCCCGGGGCGGGATGTTGATCTCCAGGTTGAAGCGGCCCAGCTCGCTCGACCAGGCGGGGTCTGCGATCGCCTGGAGCACGTCGGTGTTCCGCATCGCGGGCAGTCCCTCGTCGTCCACCAGGTTGAGCTCGATCTCCAGCCCGACCCGGGGCCGCTCGCTCTCGAAGCCCGACTCGCGGAGCATCCGTGCCAGCACCTCGAGGTCGGTGTGCATCTTCTGCCGGTAGCGACGGCGGTCCTCCCGCGTGAACACCAGGGCCGGCACGTCACGTCCCATGCGTCCTCCCGAGTTGCCTCGGCTTCCCTCTGGGCGGATGCCTCTCGTCCCAGAGTCGCACCTTGTCGTCGCCCCCGCACCCACCTAGCCTGAGTTTGTGCCGGAAATAAACAAACCCCGAACGCACACTGCCGTGCCGGGCAACGGCAGCCCCCTCACCCGACTCCGCACAGCGATCACCGTCTTCTTCGCCCTCGACGGCTTCGTCTTCGCCGGCTGGGTCGTGCGCATCCCCGCCATCAAGGAACAGACGAACGCCTCCGCCAGCGCCCTGGGCCTCGCCCTCCTGGGCGTCTCGGCCGGTGCCGTCATCACCATGACCCTCACCGGCCGCCTGTGCCGCCGCTACGGGAACCACCAGGTCACCGTCGTCTGCGCCGTCCTGCTCTCCCTCAGTGTGGCCCTGCCCCCGCTGACCCACTCGGTCCTCGCGCTCGGCCTCGTGCTGCTGTTCTTCGGCGCCGCGTACGGCGGGATCAACGTCGCCTTCAACAGCGCGGCCGTCGAGCTGGTGGCCGCGTTGGGGCGGCCGATCATGCCGAGCTTCCACGCCGCGTTCAGCCTCGGCGGCATGGTCGGCGCGGGTCTGGGCGGGCTGGTCGCGGGGGTTCTCTCCCCCACCCGGCATCTGCTGCTGCTCACCGTCGTCGGACTGCTGGTGACGGCCTTGGCGGGACCGACGCTCCTGCGGCACGAGCCGCCGACGCCGCCGGAGCGGGAACGCCCTGCTCAGGGCGCCCCGCGTCGGCTGGACGGCCGTACCCGGGGGCTGGTGATCGTCTTCGGTGTGATCGCGGGATGCACCGCGTACGGCGAGGGGGCGCTGGCCGACTGGGGCGCCCTGCATCTCGAACAGGACCTGGACGCCTCGCCGGGCGCCGCGGCCGTCGGCTACTCCTGCTTCGCGCTCGCCATGACGGTGGGGCGGCTGACCGGCACCACGCTCCTGGAACGTCTGGGGCGGACCCGGACCGTCGTCGTGGGCGGCGCCACCGCGGCGGCCGGAATGCTGCTCGGCTCGCTCGCCCCCTCCCTGTGGGCGGCCCTGCTCGGCTACGCGGTCACGGGCCTCGGCCTGGCGAACCTCTTCCCGGTGGCCGTGGAACGCGCGGGCGCGCTCGCCGGCCCCAGCGGCGTCGCCACGGCCTCCACCCTCGGCTACGGCGGCATGCTCCTCGGGCCGCCCGCGATCGGCTTCATGGCGGACTGGTTCACCCTGCCGGCCGCCCTGACCAGCGTGGCGGTGCTCGCGGCGGTGGCGGCGGCGGTCGGGGCGCTCGTGGGGGCGGCGACGCGACGGGCGCCCGGAGGCTGAGGGGGGCTGTCGTTGCTTGCGCATCACACAGATTCCCGGGCCTGAAGCGCGCTCCATGCGGCAGACTCGGCGTCATGGAGACCGCCGAGTTCCTGCACGCACTGGAGTCAGAGGGCCTGCTGCTGGCCGCCGCCGCCGAGGAGGCCGGGGCGGAGGCGAAGGTGCCGACCTGCCCGAAGTGGCAGGTCCGCGACCTGGTGCGGCACACGGGCGCGGTGCACCGCTGGGCCGCGTCGTACGTCGCCGAGGGGCTCGCCGAGCGCCGTCCGCTGGATGAGGCCCCGGACCTCGACGGCGCGGAGCTCGTGGCCTGGTACCGCGACAGCCACCGCCACCTCGTCGACACCCTGGCCGACGCCTCGCCCGACGTGGAGTGCTGGGCCTTCCTGCCCGCGCCGTCCCCGCTGGCCTTCTGGACCCGGCGGCAGGCGCACGAGACGGCCGTGCACCGGATCGACGCCGAGTCCGCACGCGGGGGCGCCCCGACGGCCGTCGCCCCGGACTTCGCGACCGACGGCATCGACGAACTGCTGCGCGGCTTCCACGCCCGCTCCAGGAGCCGGGTGCGCACCCCCGAGCCCCGCGTCCTGCGGGTGCGTACGGAGGACACCGGCGCGGTGTGGACCGTACGGCTGTCCGCGGAGCCGCCCGTGACCACGCGCGGTGCGACCGGCGAGGCGGAGTGCGAACTGTCCGGCCCGGCGGAGCAGTTGTACCTGGCCCTGTGGAACCGGATCCCGCTGCCGAACGTCACGGGCGACCAGGAGCTGGCCACACTGTGGCGGGAGGCGTCCGGCGTCTGACCGCTCCGCGCCCCGGGTGGCTCAGTCCTCCGTCAGCATCCGCGCCAGCACCTCGCGCTGCACGGGCAGTACCTCGCCGTGCAGCGCGCGCCCCTTCGCCGTGAGCGCGACCTGCACACCCCGCCGGTCCTCGGAGCACATACAGCGCTCCACGAGCCCGTCCTTCTCCAGCCGGGCGATGAGCCGCGACAGCGCGCTCTGGCTCAGATGGACCCGCTCGGAGATCTCCTGCACGCGGTAGGACGGAGTGCCCTTCGGCGTCCGGCACCCGGCGAGGACGTCGAGCACCTCGAAGTCGCTGGCGCACAGGCCGTGGCCGTGCAGAGCACGGTCGAGTTCACACTGTGTTCGCGCGTGCAGCGCCAGAAGGTCCCGCCACTGTTCCACGAGCGCCTGCTCGGCCTGGGTCGCCGCCATGGGCCGCACCGTAACAGAGAGCCGAGTTCGTTGCACCCGAATTAAATGCGCTTGCATCTCATGCATGCGCATGTAGTGTCTCGGGCATGACCTCTCCGCTCACCACCCCCACGTCCGACGGACGGTGGACTCCGCGCCTCTGGGGCACCCTGCTGGTGCTCTGCGCCGCGATGTTCCTGGACGCACTGGACGTGTCCATGGTCGGCGTCGCGCTGCCGTCCATCGGCGCCGACCTCGGCCTGTCGACCTCGGCACTGCAATGGATCGTCAGCGGCTACATCCTCGGCTACGGCGGTCTGCTGCTCCTCGGCGGACGGGCCGCCGACCTGCTGGGCCGGCGCCAGGTCTTCCTGGTGGCGCTGGGCGTCTTCGCGCTGGCCTCGCTGCTCGGCGGTCTCGTCGACTCCGGGCCGCTGCTCATCGCCAGCCGTTTCATCAAGGGCCTGAGCGCGGCCTTCACGGCCCCGGCCGGCCTGTCGATCATCACCACGACGTTCCCCGAAGGCCCCCTGCGCAACCGGGCGTTGGCCATCTACACCACCTGCGGCGCCACCGGCTACTCGATGGGCCTCGTCTTCTCCGGCCTGCTCACGGAGGCCAGTTGGCGGCTCACCATGCTCCTGCCCGCCCCGATCGCGCTGATCGCCCTGCTCGTGGGCCTGAGGCTGCTGCCGCGCAGTGAACGCGAGCGCGGCCAGGGCGGCTACGACATCCCCGGCGCCGTCCTCGGCACCGCCTCGATGCTGCTGCTCGTCTTCACCGTCGTCGAGGCGCCCGAGGTGGGCTGGGCGGCTGCCCGGACCGTCCTGTCCTTCGTCGCCGTGGCCGTACTGCTCGTGGCCTTCGTCGCCGTCGAACGGCGCAGCCCCAGCCCGCTGATCCGGCTCGGAGTGCTGCGCTCGGGGCCACAAGTGCGGGCACAGCTCGGCGCGTTCACGTTCGTCGGCAGCTACATCGGCTTCCAGTTCCTGGTCACGCTGTACATGCAGCAGCTGCTCGGGTGGTCGGCGCTGCACACGGCCCTGGCGTTCCTCCCGGCCGGCGCGCTGGTGGCGCTGTCCGCGACGAAGGTGGGCGCCGTCATCGACCGGTTCGGCACGGCCCGGCTGATGGTGCTCGGCTTCGCCCTGATGGTGGCCGGCTACGTCCTGTTCCTGCGCATCGACCTGAACCCGGTGTACGCGTCGGTGATCCTGCCGACGATGCTGCTGGTCGGCTCGGGCTTCGCGCTGACCTTCCCCTCCTTCAACGTCCAGGCCACCAACGGCGTCGACGAGCACGAGCAGGGCATGGTCTCCGGGCTGCTCAACACCTCGGTCCAGGTGGGCGGCGCGATCTTCCTCGCGGTGGTGACGGCGGTGGTGACCGCGAACAGCCCGGAGCAGGGCGCCGCCACCCCGCAGGCCGTCCTCGACAGCTACCGGCCCGGCCTCGTGGTCGTGACCCTCATCGCCCTCGCCGGCCTGCTGATCACCCTCACCGGCCTGCGGACCCGCCGGGACCAGCCGTCCGTCGTGGTCGCCAAGTCCGAACCCAGGGAGGCGGAGCGCGTCGCCGTGCGGGACTAGATCGTCCGTGGGGACGGTGGACAGCTGCTCATCGGTGACGCCGATGATCTCGGCTTCGTTCTACCCCTGCTCGGTGGGCTGGTGAGCGGCCTCGTATGCGCCGGCGCTGACCAGCCCTGTCTCGTAGGCGACGATGACGGCCTGGACCCGGTCACGGAGTCCGAGTTTGGCGAGGATGCGGGCGACATGCGTCTTGACGGTGGCCTCGGCCAGGTGGAGGCGGGCTGCCAGTTCGGCATTGCTCAGCCCTCGGGCCAGCAGGCCGAGGACCTCCAGTTCGCGCGGGGTGAGCGAGGCGAGATCGCGGTGGAGGGCGGTGGTCTCGCCGCTGTACTGGGAGCCGTACCGATGTTCGCCTCCCGCACCGTATCGATGTTCGCCTCCGGCGAAACGCTCCACGAGGCGGCGGGTGATGGCGGGCGCGAGGAGAGCGTCTCCGGTGCGGACCGTGCGGACGGCCGCGGTCAGTTGCTCGGGGGTGACGTCCTTGAGGAGGAAGCCGCTGGCCCCGGCGGACAGTGCCGCGTAGACGTACCGGTCGAGGTCGAAGGTGGTCAGGATGATGACGCGCGGTGCCTCGGGGCTGCCTCCGGTGAGGATGCGGCGGGTGGCCTCCAGGCCGTCCATCTCGGGCATCCGGACATCCATCAGGACCACGTCGGGCCGGGTGCGGCGGACCGCTTCGACCGCTTCGGTTCCGTTGGTCGCCTCGGCGACCACGTCGATGCCGTCGGCGCCGAGGATCAACCGGAATCCGGTGCGGACCAGGTTCTGGTCGTCGGCGAGGAGCACACGCGGCGGCTCGGTCACGGTGTCTCCAAGGGGATCAGGGCCTCCACACGGTAGCCGCCGGTCAGGCGCCGGCCGGTGTTCAGGGTTCCGTCGTAGACGGCGAGGCGCTCGCGCAGGCCGATCAGGCCCCGGCCGTTTCCGGTGGGCGCGCTCGCGCCCGGGTGCCCGCCGGTGTCGGTGACTTCCACCCGGAGCCGCTGCGGGCCGAATTCGACGGTCACGGCGGCCTTGGCGCCGGACGCGTGCTTCACGGTGTTGGTCAGGGCTTCCTGGACCACGCGGTAGGCGGCGAGTTCGAGGCCGGGCGGGAGGGGGCGAGGCGGGCCGGTCACGGTCAGGTCGACGGGCAGTCCGGTGTCCCGGACCCGTCCGACCAGCGTGTCGAGCTGGTCCAGCCCGGGCTGCGGAGCCAGCTCCGCCCCCGTGTCGGCCAGGTCCGCGCCTCCGTCCGCCACTTCGGCCTCGTCGGCCATGGTGAGCAGTCCCATGACATGGCGCAGCTCGGTCATGGCCGCACGCCCGCCCGCCTCGACGGCGAGCAGTGCCTCGGCGGCCTGCTCGGGGGAGGTTTTCATGATCTTGCGGGCGGCGCCCGCCTGGATGATCATCACGCTGACGTTGTGCGTGACGACGTCGTGGAGTTCGCGGGCGATCCTGGCCCGCTCGTGCTCGACGGCCCGGCGCAGCGCGTCGGCCTGTTCGCGTTCCAGGGCCAGGAGCCGGGTGCGGCCCTCGTCGGTCCGGAGTTTCCAGGTACGCAGGCCGACGGCGGCCACGGCCATCGGGACCAGGATCAGCAGGGCGATGTAGTGGTTGGGGACGATCGGTGTCACCGAGTTCCCCGAGGTGCCGACCAGGACCACCGACACCGGCAGCGCCGCCAGGGTCGCCACCCGGTACGGGCTGTACACGGCGGCGCTGTAGACGGCGATGACGAACGCGTAGAAGGTCAGCCGCATGACGCTCTGCGGTGTCGCCAGTGTCGCGGCCGTCACGACGCACAGCACGGCGAGCGGGTAGCGGCGGCGCAGCGCCAGGGCACCCGAGGCGATCACCGCGAGGGTCACCATGAAGGCCAGGCCGCCGGGTCCGGACGGGCGCGGCATGACGATCTCCACGCCGGGCGCGATCTCACGCACCACGACGACGTTCGCGTTGTCGATGCCGTAGTAGACGGTGGCGATTCCGAGTGCCAGTGCCACCAGCGCGTCGAACCGCCGGGTGCGCCGGGTGGGCCGCAGCGGTGGACCGCTCGGATGCCCGGCGTCGCGGACCGTCCGTCGGGCCGCTCCCCGCAGCCGCTCCAGCGTCGTACGTCCGTCCGTCACCGGTTCATTCTCGCCGCCGCGCGGGGCCCTCCGAGTCCCTCCCGGTGGTCATTCCCGTCGCACCGGATACATCACCCGCCTACATCGCAGGGATGACGCGTCCGGAGCGCAACCGAACGCGGTACCGCAATGGGTTCGTGCGGGCGACGCGTGCGGGACGGATCCGCTCCTAGCGTTCACGCAGTCAACTGCCCTACGGAGGAGCCTTCATGACCATGCCGGTGATCGAACTGCGCGGGGTGAGCCGCCGATACGACGACGGTCCGCCCGCTCTGCACGAGGCGTCGCTGACCGTGCGGCCCGGCGAGGCCGTCGCGGTCCTCGGCCCTTCCGGCAGCGGCAAGTCCACGCTGCTCAATCTGATCGCGGGCCTGGACCGGCCCGATACGGGGACCGTCACCGTGGACGGGGTGCGGGTGGACCGGTTGGGCGAAGCCCGATCGGCGCTCTACCGGCGGTCGAGGATCGGCATGATCTTCCAGTTCTTCAATCTGCTCGACGATCTGACCGTCACCGACAATGTCGCCCTGCCCGCGCGCATCGCGGGTATGGCACGTGGCGAGGCGGACCGCCGGACGGCGGAACTCCTGGAACTGCTGGGCATCGACCGGCACGCCCGCGCCTACCCGGGGCGGCTGTCCGGCGGCGAGCGGCAACGCGTCGCGGTGGCCCGGGCGTTGATGAACCGGCCGGCGCTGCTCCTGGCCGACGAGCCGACCGGGGCCCTGGACACGGCCGCCGGACAGGACGTCAGCAGGCTGCTCACCGCCCTCAACGCCGAGGGCCAGACCATCGTCGTGGTCACCCACGACCTGGCTCTGGCCCGGTCCTGCACGAACCGTGCGGTCCGCATCGCCGACGGCCGGATCACCGAAGACGTACGGTCGCAGGCCGTTGCCTCGGCGGCCGTCGCTCCGGATGCCGTCCGATGAGCGCGCTCGGCAGGGTGGTGCGCTCGGGGGTGGCACGACGCCGGGTGCAGACGCTGGTGATCGGGCTCGCCACGATGATGGCGGTGGCCGCCTCCGTCCTCGGCGGAACGCTGCTGGTGGTGTCCGGCGCGCCCTTCGACGACGCCTTCGCCGAGCAGCACGGCGCGCATCTGTCCGTGGAGTTCGACGCGGGCAAGGTGAGTGCCGGACAGCTGGCGAAGTCCAAGGACGCCGAAGCGGTGTCCGGTGCGGCCGGGCCGTTCCGTACGGCGACGGTCACCCCGCGGTCGGACGGGGCGGGCCCCGGGTGGCCGATGACCGTGGTCGGCCGGGGCGATCCCGGCCGGGACGTGGACGAGGTGGCGCTGCTCGACGGACGGTGGCCCACCCGCTCCGGCGAGATCGTGCTGTCCGCCCATGCCTCGCTCATCCCGACCATGGGCATGAAGGTCGCCTTCCCCGATCTGCCCGGCGATCCGGCCCTGACGGTGGTCGGTGTGGCCCGCTCGGTGACACAGACCGCCGACGCCTGGGTGGTCCCGTCCCAGATGCCCGCGCTCACCGCGCCCGGCAGCGGCGGCTACCAGATGCTGTACCGCTTCGCCGACGCGGACGCCGCCGCGCGGATCACCGCGGGGGGCAAGGCCGTGACCCAGGGCCTGCCGCCGGAAGCGGCCGTCGGCGAACAGTCCTGGCTCACCGTCAAGAAGAACGCCGAGCGTGACACCGCCCTCTACGTCCCGTTCCTCATCGCGTTCGGGGCCTTGGGCCTGGTCATGTCGGTGCTCATCGTCGGCAACATCGTCGCGTCGGCCGTCGGCACGGGAACGCGCCGCATCGGCATCCTCAAGGCCGTCGGCTTCACCCCGGCCCAGGTCGTGCGGGCCTACGTGGGCCAGGCGCTGATCCCGGCCGCCGCCGGCACGGCCCTCGGTGTTCTCGCCGGCCATCTGCTCGCCGTCCCCGTACTGGCCGAGACCGAGGAGGTCTACGGCACCTCGTCCCTGGCCATCGCGCCAGGGGTCGACCTGGCGGTGATCGCCGGGGTGCTCGGCCTGGTGGCGGCGACCGCGTGGGCGAGTGCCTGGCGGGCCGGCCGGCTGCGTACGGTCGACGCGCTCGCCGTCGGGCGTACCGCTTCGGCGGGGCGCGGCCGGTGGGCGGCCCGCCTGGCCGGACGGCTGCCGTTGCCGCAGCCGGTCGCCCTGGGCCTGGCCCGGCCCTTCGCGCGGCCCGCCCGCGCGCTGGCCATGGGCACGGCGATCCTGTTCGGCGCCGTCGCCGTCACGTTCACCGTGGGCATGGGCGCTTCGCTGGGCCAGGTGATGAAGGCCAAGGCCCACGACGCCGCCGATGTCGTCGTGCCCGCGCCCCTGCCGGACTTCGGACCCCAGGGCCCTGACGCCGAGAGGCAGCCCGAGCCCGATCCCGCCGCGGTCGCCGCGGTCGCCGCGGCCGTCAAGGCCTCCGCCGGGACCGGGGAATACTACAGGGCCGCGACGGTACGGGCGACCGTGTCCGGCCTGACCGGCACCGTCGACGTGATCGCCTTCACCGGTGACGCCTCCTGGGGCGGCTACACGATGGTCTCGGGCCGCTGGATCGACAGGCCCGGCGAGGCCGTGGTCCCGACCCCCTTCCTGGCCGCCACCGGCACCCGCGTCGGCGACACCGTCACCCTGAACGGCCTGGCCGAGCCGGTCACGGTCCGGATCGTCGGCGAGGTCCTCGACCCCCGCAACGACGGCATGCAGGTCTTCACCGACGCCTCGACTCTCGGCGCCGCGCGTCCCGACCTGACGGAGACGAGCCATCACATCGCGGTCGCGTCGGGCACCTCCGTCACCGGCTACGTCGACGCGTTGAACAAGGACCTGGCACCGCTGGGGGCCACCGCTCAGGCCGGCGGGCTCGACGCCGGCAGCGACATGGTCGTCACCCTCAACGCGCTGTCCATGATCCTCACGCTGATGCTCGTCGCCGTCGCCGCGCTCGGCGTGCTCAACGGCGTGCTGCTCGACACCCGCGAGCGGGTCCGGGAGATCGGTGTCCACAAGGCGCTCGGCATGACCCCTCGCCAGACCGTCGCGATGGTCCTCACCTCGGTCGTCGTGACCGGGCTGGTCGCGGGCGCTCTGGGCGTGCCGCTCGGCGTCACCCTGCACGGCTGGGTCCTTCCCGCGATGGGCGACAGCGTGGGGCTCCGCCTCCCCGAATCCGTCCTCGCCGTCTACAGCGGGACCGAACTGCTCCCGCTCGCCCTCGGTGGCCTGCTCATCGCCACCCTGGGCGCGCTCCTGCCCGCAGGCTGGGCCGCCAGGGCCCGCACCGCCACGGCCCTGCGCACCGAATAGGAGGTCAGGGTGTGCCCGGCGCTCGCGGGTGGCCGACTCGCTGTCGGCCGGTAGACGCAGACCTGCCTTGCCCGCCGGGCGCCCCCCTGTTTGACTCGCCGTATGACGAGTCACGGGGGACGGCGCTCCCAAGCCGAACGCGACGCGATCACCGTCGAGATCGGGTACGCGCTGTGCAGCGCGGCCTTCGCGGCGGCGGTCGTCTTCGGGGCCGTGGCCGGTCCCGCACTGCTCTTCGCGCTTCCGGACACTGTGGAAACCCTTCTGGTGCGCACCGGGCTGGTGCTCGCGCCCGTGCTCTTCGCCGTCCGGGTCGTCAGTGTGCTGCTCCGGTTCCGGTCGGGGGCTCAGCCCAGCCAGCCCGGCCGCACCAGCCCCGACTCGTAGGCGAGCACGACCAGTTGGGCCCGGTCGCGGGCGCCGAGCTTCACCATGGTGCGGCTGACGTGGGTCTTCGCCGTGAGCGGGCTGACGACCAGCCGGCGGGCGATCTCCTCGTTGGACAGGCCCATGCCGACCAGGGCCATCACCTCCCGCTCCCGCTCGGTGAGCCCGGCCAGGGCGTCGGCCGCCGCGGGTTCCTTGGAGCGGGCCGCGAACTCGGCGATCAGCCGGCGCGTCACCCCCGGCGAGAGCAGTGCGTCGCCCGCGACCACCGCCCTTACCGCGCGCAGGAGTTCGTCCGGCTCGGTGTCCTTGACCAGGAAGCCCGAGGCACCCGAGCGGATCGCCTCGAAGACGTACTCGTCGAGCTCGAAGGTGGTGAGCATGACCACCTTGACGTCCTTCAGTCCCGCGTCCTCGGTGACCTTCCGGGTCGCGGCCAGGCCGTCGAGCGCGGGCATGCGGATGTCCATCAGGACGACGTCGGGCCGCAGTTCGCGGATCCGGCGCACGGCCTCCTCGCCGTCGGCGGCCTCCGCGGCCACCTCGATGTCCGGCTGTGCGTCGAGCAGCGCCCGGAACCCTGCCCGGACCAGTGACTGGTCGTCGGCGAGCAGTACGCGAATCACCGGTCCTCCTTGCGTCGTCGTCCGGTCCGCGGTCGGCTCAGGTGCCGGCGGACGCCGTCAGCGGCAGTACGGCGAGCACCCGGAAACCTCCGTCCGGGCGGGGCCCCGCCTCGATGGTGCCACCCAGCGCGGCGGCCCGCTCCCGCATACCGACCAGCCCGTTGCCGCCGCCGCCCGCGTCGGCGCCGGTCGCGGGCCCGTCGTCGTCGACCCGCAACCGCAGCACGTCCGCGTCGTGCGCGAGGCGCACGCGCGCGTGCCGCGAACCCGAGTGCCGTACGACGTTGGTCAGGGCCTCCTGGACGATCCGGAAGGCGGCGAGGTCCGTGCCGGGCGGGAGGCGCGGCGGCTCTCCTTCCACCTCGACCGTGAGACCCGCGCTCGCCGCCTGCTCCACCAGCTCGGACAGCCGGTCGAGCCCGGGCGCCGGGGCACGGGGCGCGGCACCGGGCGCACGCAGGGTGTCGAGCACCTGACGCACCTCGCCGAGCGCCTCCTTGCTCTGGTCCTTGATCGTGGTGAGCGCCGTACGGGCCTGCTCGGGATCGGAGTCGAGGAGCGCGAGGCCGACGCCCGCCTGCACATTGATCACGGAGATGCTGTGCGCGAGGACGTCGTGCAGCTCCTGCGCGATCCGCAGCCGCTCCTCGTCGGCCCGCCGTCGCGCGGCCTCGGCACGCTCGGCCCGTTCCCGGACCCACTGCTCGCGCCGGACCCGGAACAGCTCGGACACCGCCGCGATCGCGACCACCCAGGTGGCGACGACGATCTCCTCGCCCCAGGAAGCGGCGGAGTCCCCCGACGGCGGCAGCCACTGGTAGAGCCAGTGCGCCACCAGGACGTGCCCGGCCCAGAGCGTTCCCATCGCGGCCCACGCCGCCCAGCGGTGCCCGGCGACGATCGCGCTGAAGCACGCCAGTGCGACGGTGAGGAGCACCGGCCCGTACGGATACCCGGCCCCCAGGTAGAGCAAGGCGGCGCCCGCGGTGCCGAAGACCACGGCCACCGGATACCGCTTCCGCCACAGCAGCAGCCCCCCGGCCACCACCAGCAGCACACGCGCGAACGGGTCGAGCGCCGCCCGCTCGCCCTCCTGGCCGTGCGCGGCGAAGGTCGAACCGACCAGCACGAAGACCGTGACCGCGACGGTGGACCGCCAGGGCCACCGGGGCGCACGCTCCCCCTCCCCCCACCGGTCCCACCACGGCGGCCCGTGGCGCCACCACTGCGGCGGGCCGCCCCGCGCGCGCTGCTCGTCCATACCGGCCACGCTAGACTCCGCCCGCCCGGAGCGGCGTCACCCAGGCGTGGTGATCACGCGTACTTCCCGGGAAGTACACCGTCGCCCGTTGACAGGCTCCCCTTACCTCCTTGGAGAGGATGCGAGATGGCGTCGTCGGAGTTACCGGAGTTCGACCACCTCCTGCACTGCGTGCCCGACGTGGAGTCCGCTGTCGCCGCCTACGCGGCCGCCGGGCTTCCCGGGCACACCAATGCGCCGTATCTGGGTTTTCAGAACGGTGCGTGGCGCCTGGACGTGCGCTACGTCGAGATCCTCGGCATCGTCGACCGAGCCGTGTTCGACGGATCGCCGTACGGCAAGGCCATGACGCCGATGATGCCGTTCGTCGACGAGCTCCTCGCGGCCGGCGGCGGTGCGCTCAACTTCGCGATCAACGTCACCGACATCGCCGCGACCACGGACCGTCTTCGCGGCGACGGTCATGAGGTCGAGGTGGTGACGTTCGCCCGGGAGGGCTCGCCCGTCTCCTTCCGGGAGGCGTTCATCGCGGACGCCCCGCGCTGGGCGCCGTTCTTCATCAGCTACACGCCCGACCGCCAGGTCATCCTGGACACGTACCGGGGCGGCGGAGGCAACCGCGGCGACCACGACCTCGCGGGATTCGTGGTCGAGACCCCGGACCCCGCCGCGTCCGCCGCCTGGCTGAGCCGGCTCACGGGTGTCCCGACGGCCGGGCCGGCCGTCGTGCCGCTGCCCGGAGCGCATGTGCACTTCGCCTCCGGTCCGGCGGACCGGATCACCACGCTGCTCCTGAGCGAGGGCACCCCGCCCACCACCGACATCAGCGGCCTGGCGCTGCGCCCTCGGTAGGTCCGGGCACCAGCCCCACTCCCCGGGCGAGTTGCCCCACCGCGTGGCGGAAGAACGGCGCCCGGTCCTCGACCACCCGGTGGAACTGGCCGAACAGCTCGAAGCCGACCAGGCCGTACAGCTGGGCCCAGGCCGCGACGAGAGCTGCCGCCGCCTCCGGGGGGAGGTCGGGCGCGAGATCGGCGGCGATCCGTTCGGCCTCCGGGCGCAGCTCGGACGGCAGTGAGGGTCCGGAGAGGCCTGAGCCACGGTGGGCGTCGCGTGCGATGCCGATGAGCAGGAGGCCGACGCGGGCGGCGGCCGGGACGGTGGTGTCGGGGGCGGTGTAGCCGGGCACGGGCGATCCGTAGATCAGCGCGTACTCGTGGGGGTGGTCCAGCGCCCAGCCCCGCACCGCCTCGCAGACCGCGATCCATCGGAGGAAGGGGTCGGCCGTCGGCTCATGGGCCGCCTCGGCCCGCTCGCCGAGGGAGTCGTAGGCGTCGATGATGAGTGCGGTGAGCAGGTCGTCACGGCTGGGGAAATAGCGGTACAGCGCGGAGGAGACCATGCCGAGCTCACGGGCCACGGCGCGCAGGGAGAGCCTGGCGGCGCCCTCGGCCGCTAGCTGTCTGCGGGCCTCGTCCTTGATGGCCGCGGTGACTTCGATCCTGGCCCGGGCACGGGCGCCGTGTGCGGTGCTCATGCGGGCAAGTGTGCCATGAAAGCAGAGCAGTGCACACAAACGAGAGCAGTGCTCTTGCTCTGGAGTGCCGACCTCGGGCAGACTGAACCCAGCGAGAGAGAGCAGTGCTCACAAAAGAGAGCGCCGCTCCCTCGCCGACAACGACGAGAGCACCGCTCCATCACACAGAGACCAGGGGGACCCCATGTCCACACACGTCCAGAAGCCCGGCTGGGTCACCGTCAACGTCATCAACCGCCTCGTGGCCTGGATGACCCGCCGCGGCATCAGCGTCTGGGGCTCCCGCGTCCTCGCCGTCCGCGGCCGCAAGAGCGGCCAGTGGCGCACCACCCCGGTCAACCTGATGACCCTCGACGGCCGGCAGTACCTGGTGGCGCCGCGCGGCCATGTCCAGTGGACGCACAACATGCGCGCGGCCGGCGGCGGCGAGCTGCACCTCGGCAAGCACGTGGACACGTTCTCCGCGACCGAGGTGGCCGACGACGACAAGACCCCGATCCTGCGCGCCTACCTCAAGCGCTGGAAGGCGGAGGTCGGGGTCTTCTTCAACGGAGTGGGCCCGGACTCGCCGGACGACGAGCTGCGCCGGATCGCCCCCGACCACCCGGTCTTCGAGATCACGGTGACGAGCTGACCTCGCCGTCCGACGTGGGACGGCGGTCCACCGCCGTCAGCGCCCGCTGGGCCATGGGATGGGTGCGGACGATCTCGCCCAGCGACGTGGCGCCCCGCGTGATGTCCTTGAAACCCTTCCAGGCCGGGCGGAAGCCCATCAGCGCACCGTGGAACAGACCGGGGCGACGCTCGAACGCCGTCAGCAGCCGCTTGCCGACGCTCATCTCCACACCGAGCCCGGCCTTGACCGCGAACGCGTAGTTGAGGGCCTGCCGGCGCGTGTCCACGGCGTCGTGCGCCTCGGCGATCCGCACCGCCCACTCCCCCGCGAGCCGGCCGGACCGCAGCGCGAAGGAGATGCCCTCGCGGGTCCACGGCTCCAGCAGCCCCGCCGCGTCACCGCAGACCAGCACCCGGCCGCGCGACAGCGGCGAGTCGTCGGCCCGGCAACGGGTCAAGTGCCCCGAGGAGATGCTCGGTTCGAAGCCGGCGAGGCCCAGCCGGCCGATGAAGTCCTCCAAGTACCGCTTCGTCGCGGCGCCTTCACCCCTGGCCGAGATCACCCCGACCGTCAGGCTGTCCCCCTTGGGGAAGACCCAGCCGTAACTGCCGGGAATCGGGCCCCAGTCGATGAGCACCCGTCCCTTCCAGTCCTCGGCGACGGTCTCCGGCACCGGGATCTCCGCCTCCAGCCCGAGATCCACCTGGTCGACCTTGACCCCGACATGCGCCCCTATGCGGCTGGCGCTGCCGTCCGCCCCGACCACGGACCGCGCGAGCAGGACCTCGCCGCCCTGCAGGACGACGGCGACCGTGCGCCGGTCCGGCACCTCCGAGCCGTGCTGCTCGACCCGCTGGACGGTGACGCCCGTACGCAGCTCGGCGCCCGCCTTCTGCGCGTGCTCGACGAGCTGCTGGTCGAACTCGGGCCGGTTGATCAGCCCGAACAGCATCTGCTTGGACCGGCGGGTCCGCGTGAAGCGGCCGTTGTGCGAGAACGTCACCGCGTGCACCCGGTCCTTGAGCGGCAGCTCGAAGCCGGGCGGGAGGGCGTCGCGCGAGGGGCCGATGATGCCGCCGCCGCACGTCTTGTACCGCGGCAACTCCGCCTTCTCCAGCAACAGCACGCGTCTCCCGGCGACCGCCGCCGCGTACGCGGCCGAAGCTCCCGCGGGTCCCGCACCCACCACGACGACGTCCCACACCTGCCGCGCGTCGTCCGCCGAAGAGTTCTCGCTGCTCACGATGGTCTACTGCTCCCGATCAAGCCGCCTGCCCTGCTGTCTCCCGCATCCTACGGCGGACCTGGTCACAGCCCGCTGTGGGAGGATCTACAGCACTCAACTCTTCAACGTCGCACCCACAAGGAGCGTGCCCATGTCGTCGAATCCGGTCGCCGAGACCGTCGCCTCGCTGATGCCGGGGGCGAAGGCGGAACTCACCGAACTGGTGGCCTTCCGGTCGGTGGCGGACTTCGACCAGTTCCCGAGGAGCGAGAGCGAGGGCGCCGCCCGCTGGGTCGCGGACGCGCTCGCCGCCGAGGGATTCCAGGACGTGGCCCTGCTCGACACCCCCGACGGCACCCAGTCGGTCTACGGCTGCCTCCCCGGCCCGGAGGGTGCGAAGACCGTCCTGCTCTACGCCCACTACGACGTGCAGCCGCCGCTGGACGAGGCCGGCTGGACGACCCCGCCGTTCGAGCTGACCGAGCGGGACGGACGCTGGTACGGGCGTGGCGCCGCCGACTGCAAGGGCGGCGTGATCCTGCACCTGCTGGCTCTGCGGGCGCTGAAGGCGAACGGCGGCGTGCCCGTCCACGTCAAGGTGATCGTCGAAGGCTCGGAGGAGCAGGGCACGGGCGGTCTGGAGCGGTACGCCGAGGAGCACCCGGGGCTGCTGGAGGCCGACACCATCGTCATCGGCGACGCGGGCAACTTCCGCGTCGGCCTGCCGACGGTGACCTCCACGCTGCGCGGTATGACCCTCGTCCGCGTCAGCGTCGACACGCTCGCGGGCAATCTGCACTCGGGCCAGTTCGGCGGTGCCGCGCCCGACGCGCTCGCCGCCCTGATCCGCGTCCTGGACTCGCTGCGCGCCGAGGACGGTTCGACGACCGTCGACGGGCTCGCCTCGGACTCGGCCTGGGAAGGCTTGCAGTACGACGAGGAGCAGTTCCGGCAGGACGCCAAGGTGCTGGACGGCGTCGAGCTGATCGGGGCCGGCACGGTCGCCGACCGCATCTGGTCGCGCCCGGCCGTCACGGTCCTCGGCATCGACTGCCCGCCCGTCGTCGGCGCCACCCCGTCCGTGCAGGCGAGCGCCCGCGCGCTGATCAGCCTGCGGGTGCCGCCGGGCGTGGACGCGGGCGCGGCGACCAAGCTGCTCCAGGCGCATCTGGAGGCGCACACGCCGTGGGGCGCGCGGGTGAGCACCGAGCACATCGGCGAGGGCCAGCCCTTCCGCGCCGACACCACCAGCCCCGCCTACCAGGCCATGGCCAGCGCCATGGCCGTGGCGTACCCGGGCCAGGAGATGCAGTACGCGGGCCAGGGCGGCTCCATCCCGCTGTGCAACACCCTCGCCGCCCTCTACCCGCGCGCGGAGATCCTGCTCATCGGGCTGAGCGAGCCGGAGGCCCAGATCCACGCGGTGAACGAGAGCGTGTCCCCCGGAGAACTGGAGCGGCTGTCGGTGGCGGAGGCGCTGTTCTTGCGGAACTACGCGGCGAGCTGACCGCCTCGCCCGCAGCACAAGGCCCTCGTCCCCGGCGGACCGTGATCGGCGGGCTGTGGCCGGGAGTTCAACGAGGCAGGCGTCGACGGGGTGGAGCCAGGGTCATCCTGGCTCCACCCCATGGTGCGGGCGTGTCATTGGAACTGTGCGAAGAACCTCCAGATCTCTGCTTTGGTCCAGGTGGTGACGCCGCTTTCGCCGGGGGAGCCGTCGACCGGACCGGGTATGTGGCCTCCGTCGAAGGCGGCCCATTGGACCGGGTACCCGGCACGGCAGCCCGAGTAGGTGGTGGTGATGTGCGTTCGGCTGCCCGGCGCGGGCTCGCGCGGGCTTTGCGCAGTGCAGCCGTTGTTGGCGACGAACTTGTCGCGCAGGGACCGTCCTTGCGCGATGCTGAGGACGTTGTCGCTGATGCCGTGGATCCCGAGGTAGGCGATGGGCTGGTTACCGCCGCTGCATCCGCTGATCTGAGCGCCGGAGATGACCGCGACGGCCCTGAAGACGTTCGCCCGGGCGCATGCGAGTGCGTAGCTCATACCGCCGCCCCAGCTGAATCCCGTGGCGAAACGCTGTGCCGGGTTGACACAGAGGCCGCCCTCGATCCGCCGGATCATGTCGTCGACGAAGGCGATGTCCTCACCGCCCGAATTGGCCCAGCCGTTGCCGAGGCCCTGGGGGGCGACGAGGATCGCGCCGTTGTTCGACTGTTCCTGTTGGCCGTAATAGGACCAGGCGTTCCCACTCGTGCCGCCCGAGGCGACGTCGCCGGCCGTTCCGCCCCGCCAGTGGAACGCGAAGATCAGCCGGTAGGGGCGGCTGTAGTCGTAGTTGGCGGGAACCCTGAGGATGAAGCTGCGGCTCTTGCCTCCGCTCTGCATCGTGTGCGTACCGCTCGCCAGGGTCGGAGGGCTGCCGCATCCGCCGCCACCGGACGACAGCTTGATCATCTGCCATTGCTGGTTGGCGCCGCCCCAGTCGGAGTACTGGACGACGTTGCCACCGTCGGCGGTGGAGGCGCCCTGTACCTCCACCGCCTTGCCGCTGGTGCGGTTGATCAGCCGGACGTGGCCCGCGTCGGAGTCGGCCAGGCGGAACTGCTGGTTGGCGCCGTTGCCGTCGGCCCACTGCTGGATCGCGGCACCGTCTGCGGTCGAGGCGCCGGCCACGTCGAGAACCTTGCCCGAATGCCGGGCCTTGAGTCGGTAGAAGCCGCCGCCGGAGTCCACGAACTGCCACTGCTGGTTGGCTCCGTCGTTGCGCGTCCACTGGTTGACCCGTGCGCCGTCGGCGGTGGACGTGCCAGAGACGTCCAGCGCCTTGCCGCTGTTGCGATTGACCAGGGCATACCAGGCATTGGTGTCCACCGTCGCCGCCTCGGCGGGCGCCGGATTCACCGCGGTGAGCATGCCGATCGCGAGGGTCGCCGCCACCACGGCGGCGACCCGGGACCACCAGCGATGCCTTCGTGGAGGGGCGAGGGAAGCCGCACCGTAGGTCTTCATCGATCCACCCTTTCGTTCGTGGCAGGTCCCATCAGGTGCGGGTCCAGCGCTGGTTGCTGCCGTTCGAGCAGGAGGAGAGCTGAATCAGGGTGCCGTTGGCGGTGCCGCCTGAGACGGTGTCGAGGCAGAGGCCGGACTGGGCGCCGACGATGGATCCGTCGGAGTTGAGACGCCATTTCTGGTTGTCGCCGCCCCAGCAGCTGTAGATCTGGACTTTGGTGCCGTTGCCGGTGCCGGCGGCGTCCAGGCACTTGTTGCCGTAGACCCTGAGCTCGCCGGCGGCGGTGTACGTCCACTGCTGGTTGGTGCCGTTGTGACAGTCCCACAGGTGGAGCTGGGTGCCGTCGGTGGTACTGGTGCCGGGCACGTCCAGGCAGCGGCCCGAACCGACGCTCTTGATCGTTCCGGAATCCGAAGGGGGCGTAGTGGAGCCGCCGTTGAGTGCGTTGAGGACGGAGGTGTAGGCGGGCTTCTTGCTTCCGTTGCCGTTGAACAGCAGCGGCGTGTCCCCCGGTCGCCAGGAGTCGGTGTCGCGCACGCCCCAGACGGTGATGCCGAGGCAGCGCGGGACGGCCAGGCAGTCGTTGGTCACGTTGGCGTAGGTCGTGGCCGGGGCGCCCTGGATGTCGAGTTCGGTGATGGCCACGTCGACGCCAAGGGCGGCGAAGCTCTGCAGGGTGGTGCGGAAGTTGCTGTTGTAGGGGCTGCCGCTGTTGAAGTGCGACTGGAAGCCGACGCAGTCGATCGGCACGCCGCGCTGCTTGAAGTCCCGGACCATGGCGTACATGGCCTGGGTTTTGGCCCACGTCCAGTTCTCGACGTTGTAGTCGTTGTAGCAGAGCTTGGCTGCCGGGTCGGCGGCGCGTGCGGTGCGGAAGGCGACCTCGATCCAGTCGTTGCCGGTGCGCTGCAGGTTGGAGTCGCGCCGGGCCCCCGAACTGCCGTCGGCAAAGGCCTCGTTCACGACGTCCCACTGGGCGATCTTGCCTTTGTAGTGGGCCATCACGCCGTTGATGTGGCCGATCATCGCCTGCCGCAGATTGCTGCCGCTGAGGCTCTGCATCCAGCCGGGTTGCTGGGAGTGCCAGGCCAGGGTGTGGCCGCGCACCTGCTTGCCGTTCTGCACCGCCCAGTTGTAGACGCGGTCGGCGGCGGTGAAGTTGAACTGGCCCCGCTGCGGTTCGGTGGCGTCGATCTTCATCTCGTTCTCGGCCGTCACCGAGTTGAACTCACGGCCCGCGATCGTCGTGTACGCCGAGTCGCCCAGTCTGCCCGAGGCGATGGCGGTACCGAAGTAGCGGCCGCTCTGCGCCGCCGCGGCGCCGAGCGTGCTCTCGGCGGCGTGTGCGGTCGGCGGCGCGACCAGTGCGGCGACCGCACCGAGTACGCCGACGACCAGCACCAGCACCAGGCTGCGGATCTTCCGGCGAACGGCCGGTCCGGGAAGGGCATGCGAGCCCATGACTGTGCCTCCAAAGTAGACATGACGGAAGGACTGAAGCGCACGGGGATGCGTCGTCCGTCCCCACTCGGCAGACGGACGGGGTGGGCCGAAACCGGGCAGCACGGAGTCACCGGGCAGCGCGGCCATAGGACGCGGCGCGTGACGGGGTGGCGCAGGTGCTTTGGGTGCGCATCTGTCGTTCAGCTGTGCGTGGATCTGCCGTGCAACACAGATTGCTCAGGCCGGGGGTAGTTCGATATCTCGAACTATGGACCGGTGCTCAGACACGGATGATTGAGGGATTGACGATGCATCGTCAATACTCTCCGCAGAAGAAGTTTTCGGATCCTGGCTCGAAACTTTCTGGCACCCCGGCGCGCCGGACAGGCCACCGCATCGCACATTCCAGGGATGCCGGCCAGCGCGACAGCTCGTCGAGCTCGAGAGCGAGGCGCTGTTTGCGGCCAGATCGGCGACAGGCCTTGACCAGCAGGCCCCGCATTCCTAGCTTGTGGCGTCGAAGCTTCCGGGAATTCCTCGAAATGTTTCGAGCTTTCCCTGCCTCCTGGCAGTCCGCTCTGCGGTTCACCGGGCTCACCCCGCCCCCCGAAGGAGTGCCCTCTGATGTGGTTTCGCCAGACGTCCCCGGTCCGTCCAAGACGCCTACTAGCCGT
Source organism: Streptomyces sp. NPDC057099 (assembly GCF_042671245.1). NCBI lineage: Bacteria > Bacillati > Actinomycetota > Actinomycetes > Kitasatosporales > Streptomycetaceae > Streptomyces > Streptomyces sp. NPDC057099. The sequence continues at coordinate 1,491 of NZ_JBHUTX010000054.1, read as the reverse complement.
TCTCGCGCCCTTGCTGCTCATGGCCACTTTCCTCGGCGCCCAGCCCGCCCGCGCGGCGACCGTAGACCCCAACGCCTCGTATGTGCTGGTCAACCGCAACAGCGGCAAGGCCCTCGATGTCTACAACATGGCGACCAACGACGGCGCCCGCATCACCCAGTGGACCAGGAACGATCAGAACCAGCAGCAGTGGCAGTTCGTCGATTCCGGGGGCGGCTACTACCGCATCAAGTCCCGCCACTCGGGCAAGGTGCTGGACATCCACAACTGGTCCACCGCGAACGGCGGCTCGATCGTCCAGTGGGCCGACCTGAACGCCACCAACCAGCAGTGGCGGCTGGCCGACAGCTCGGACGGCCACGTGCGGCTCATCTCGCGCCACAGCAACAAGGCCCTCGAAGTACAAGGCGCCGCCACCGCCGACAACGCGAACATCGTCCAGTACGACGACTGGGGCGGCACCAACCAGCAGTGGCAACTCGTCAAGGTCGGCGGCGACAATCCCCCCGGCTCGTGCAATCTCCCGTCGGCCTACCGCTGGACGTCTACCGGCGCGCTGGCGCAGCCCAAGGCCGGGTGGGCCTCGCTCAAGGACTTCACCGTCGCCCCGTACAACGGCAAGCATCTCGTCTATGCGACGACGCACGGCGCCGCGGGAACGGGAGCGGGCTGGGGTTCGATGAACTTCGGCCTGTTCACCAACTGGCCGGAGATGGCCTCGGCCGGCCAGAACACCATGTCGGCTTCCACCGTCGCACCCACACTCTTCTACTTCGCGCCGAAGAACATCTGGGTGCTCGCCTACCAGTGGGGCGGCGGGAGCGCTTTCTCCTACCGGACGTCGAGCGACCCCACCAACCCCAACGGCTGGTCAGCACAGCAGGTGCTCTTCTCCGGAAGCATCTCCGGCTCCGGAACAGGACCCATCGACCAGACGCTCATCGCTGACGGCCAGAACATGTACCTGTTCTTCGCCGGTGACAACGGCAAGATCTACCGGGCCAGCATGCCGATCGGGAACTTCCCGAGCAGCTTCGGCTCGAACTACACAACGATCATGAGCGACACGGCGGACAACCTGTTCGAAGCCCCGCAGGTCTACAAGCTGCAAGGCCAGAACCGCTACCTCATGATCGTCGAGGCGAGGGGCTCGCAGGGCCGCTACTTCCGCTCGTTCACGGCCACCAGTCTGAACGGCTCATGGACACCCCAGGCCGCGACCGAGAGCAATCCCTTCGCCGGAAAGGCCAACAGCGGCGCCACCTGGACGAATGACATCAGCCATGGCGAACTGATCCGCACCAGCGCCGACCAGACCTTCACCGTCGATCCCTGCAACCTGCAGTTCCTCTACCAGGGACGCAACCCCAACTCCGGCGGCGAGTACGGCCACTGGCCCTACCGTCCGGGTCTGCTGACACTGCGGCGCTGACGGTGTGACACAAGGCCGGCTCCGATAAGGAGGCGGCGTGGCGGGCTCGGCGGAAGGCC
>NZ_JBHUTX010000053.1:0-56882 GCF_042671245.1 Streptomyces sp. NPDC057099 | reverse complement strand
TCCGGCAAGATCGCCCCTGACATGCCAGCAGCCAAGTACACTCCCGACGATGCCTCTGACCAGGCCAGATAGCGAAACGCTGCTGGAGTACTAGGGCTCCAGTGGGACTAGCCGGCGAACGCGGGCTGTGCCACGCCCTTGCCCGCCCCCGGCACCACGAACACCGACCCCGCGAGCGCGGGCGGCTCCGTCAGTCCCACCCGGGCGGTCGTGATGTACAGGTCGCTCAGCCCGGCGCCGCCGAACGCGCACGCCGTCACCAACGGCACCGGCAGTTCGATCACGCGGTCCAGCTCACCGTCGGGTGTGTAGCGCCGTACCGCCGAGCCCTGCCAGAGGGCGACCCACACGCACCCGTCGGCATCCACGGTCAGCCCGTCGGGGAAGCCGGCGCCGTCCTCGATCTCCGCGAGGGTCCGGCGGCCGGTCACCCGCCCGTCCGCGTGGTCGAAGACGTCGACCCGCCGGGTCGGGGAGTCGATGTAGTACAGGAGCCGCCCGTCGGGGCTCCACCCGGTGCCGTTGCTGACGGCCACGTCGTCCAGGACGACGTCGACCGTGCCGTCACCGCCGACGCGGGACAGCGTGCCGCCGCCCGGGGCCTCGTCGTAGCGCATGGTGCCGGCCCAGAGCGTGCCGTCGGGCGCCACGGCGGCGTCGTTGGCGCGACGGCCGGGAACCGGCTCGTGGTGCAGCCAGCGGAACCCGCCGCCGTCGGCGTCACCGTCCAGGAGGCCGATGCCGTCACGCAGGTTCAGGACCAGCCCGCCCCCGGCGCGCGGCTTGACCGCGCCCACGTGCTGTTCGGTGCGGCGGACCGTGCGGTGGCCGGTGGCCGGGTCGTAGGTGTGCACCCGGGAGCCGAGGATGTCGATCCAGATCAGACGGCCGGTCGCCGCGTCCCAGGTCGGCCCCTCGCCGAGCTCGGCCTCGGCCCGTACGGCGACCTCGTACGGCTTCGTCGTCATGCCACGCTCCGGTGGCCGAGGTGCTCGGACAGCTCGGCGGCGCCCTTCGCGGCGAGCTGCTCCAGCTCGGCGCGGCGCTCCTCGCTCCAGCGGATCATGGGCACGGAGATCGACAGGGCGGCGACGACCTGGCCGGTGCGGTCGCGGACCGGCGCGGCCACGCAGCTCACGTCCGGGTTGGACTCACGGCTCTCCACGGCGAGGCCCCGCTCGCGGATCTCGGTCAGGGCCTCGCGCAGGGCGGCCGGGTCGGTGATGCTGTTGGGGGTCATCGCGACCAGCGCGGCGTTGTCGGGGATCCGCGAGGCGAGTTCGTGCTCGGGAAGGGAGGCCAGCAGCATCTTGCCGACGGACGTGCAGTGGGCGGGCAGCCGGCGACCGGCCGCCGACACCATCCGCACGGCGTGCGTGGAGTCCACCTTGGCGATGTAGATGACGTCCGTGTCCTCGAGGATCGCCACGTGTACCGTCTCGTCGCAGGTCTCGGCGACGGACCGGGCGACCAACTGCCCCTCGGCGGCGAGGTCGAGTTGCTCGGCGTAGCGGGCGCCGAGCTGGTACGGGCGTACGCCGAGCCGGTAGCGTCCCGGCTGGCCGGGCACCGGGACGATGTACTTCCGGGCGGCGAGCGTGGTCACCAGCTCGTGCACGGTGGTGCGCGGCAGCTGCAGCTTGCGCACGATGTCGGGGGCGGAGAGCGTCCCGTCCCCGTCGAGGAAGAGCTCGAGAATGTCGAGAGCCCGGGTCACGGCTGGTACGAGTCGTCCCACGACCGGCCCCTCCCTATGTGTCTCAGGCGCCTGTGTTCGAGATTTCAACAGGCGATCGGCATGACGAACACAGGCTAGCCATAGAGGTTTGGCCGGGCAATGGGCAGACGAGTCGGAGGCACGGCGGGCGGAAACCCACGAGCACCCCACGAGCACGTTGCGTGCACATTAAAGTGCCGTATGTGCGGCACGTCACAGGTGCCGCAGAGGTGGGGGGATTTCTGTGCGCGACATGACCATGGGCTCGAACGTGTCTCTGTCGGCCCTGAGCGAGAACGTCGGTTCCGCGATCATCAGCCTGGGCTGGTCCAGCCCGACCGGGGAGGGCGACGCCGATGTGTCCGTCCTGCTGCTGGACTCCGGCGGCAAGGTACGCAGCGACGCCGACTTCTACTTCTACAACAACCCGGTGGCGGCCGACGGCAGTGTGCAGCTGCTCGGCAAGGAGCCGACGGGGGACGGCAGCGAGGACCGGATCAGCTTCGATCTGACGGCTGTCCCGGACGAGGTGGAGCGGATCGTCGTGGCCGCGAGCCGGTACGAGGGGGCTCGCTTCGGGGAGTTGGACGATCTGAAGGTGACGCTGGCCGACGCGGGGGGCGAGAGTCTGCTGCGGTTCGTCATCGAGGACGCCGGTGAGGTGAGCGCGATCATCTTCGGCGAGCTGTACCGGCGGGCGGAGGAGTGGAAGTTCCGGGCCGTAGGGCAGGGCTACGAGAGCGGGCTGGCGGGGCTGGCGACGGACTTCGGCGTGGATGTCGACGACGACGAGCCGGATTCCGAGTCGGCGGCGGCCCCGGAGGAGCCCGCCGTGCCTGTCGCCGCAGCCGCACCCGAGACCGGACCTCCGGCGATGCTGGAAGCCGTCCCGGCACCGCGCGGACCTGTCGACACGGAGGAGGAGGCCGCTCCGAAGAAGCGGGCGGCGGCCCGGCCCCGGACCGCGAAGAAGAAGGTCACACCGCCCAGGGCGCCCGTGAAGAGCCTGGCGGAGAACGAGTCCTGGAAGCAGGCCCGGCTCTTCCCGGTGTCGGCGCTCAAGAGCGACCGGGACCGGGAGACGCGGGCCACGTCCGTGCTGTTGTCGGTGATGACCCAGGTCCCCCGGTTCGGCAGGCGGGTCACCGCTCCCTTCGGCGCTCCGTCCGGCCGCATGGAGACCTACACCGAGGTCTCCCTGCCGCACGGCGACACACCCCGGCGCCCCGACGGAGTCATCCGCGTCGAACGCGCCGGCAAGCTGTGGACGGCACTCGTCGAGACGAAGACCAACGGCAACCCGCTCAGGTCCGACCAGGTGCAGGCCTACATGGACATCGCGGCCCGGCGCGGCTACGAGGCCGTGATCACGCTGTCGAACGACGTCGCGCTGGAGGGCAGCCCGCTGGTCGACGTGAAGATCGACCGGCGGCGCAAGCACCAGGTGGCGCTCTGGCACCTGTCCTGGGCCGAAGTGGCCCACCAGGCACAGATGCTGATCCGGCACGAGGGCGTCGGCAACGCGGCCCGCACCTGGCTGCTCCAGGACCTCCTGCACTACCTCCAGCACGAGAACTCCGGCTGCCACGGCTTCCAGAACATGGGCGCGGCCTGGGTGCCCGTACGCAACGGGATCAACGACGAGACCCTCTGCCAGGGCGACCCGCGCGCCCTGGAGGTGGTGGAGAGCTGGGAGCGGCTCATCCGCCAGGTGTGTCTGCGGCTCGGCGGCGAACTCGGGCAGAAGGTGCTGCCCGCCCAGCGCACCAGGCGCGGCACCGATCCCGGGGCCCGGCGCGCCCGCCTCGCCGACCAGCTCTGTCTGGAGGGCAGGCTCCAGGCGGAACTGCGCGTCGAGGGGGCGCCCGGCCTGCTCACTCTCAGCGCGGATCTGCGGACCGCCAAGCTGCGCACGTCCGTGGAGATCCCGGCACCCGAGCAGGGCTACCCCCTGACCTGGGCCAAGCGGCTGGTCCGGCGGCTCGCCGAGGCACCGGCGGATCTGCATGTCGAGACCTTGGTGGAGGGCGAGACCGGCGGCCCTCGGGGCACGCTGGAGCGGCTGCGTCCGGAGCCGGCGGATCTGCTCCCGAGGGACGGCTCCACCCGGATCACCGGCTTCCGGCTGTCCCTCCTCAAGGGCATGGGCAGCGGGCGGGGCAGCGCCGAGTCGGGCTTCATCCGCAGTGTCGACGACGCCGTGCAGCGGTTCTATTCGTCGGTGGTGGTCCACTTGGACGCCCCGGCCTCCGGGCGGGCGGCGGCGGCGAAGGAGCGGGCCTCGGTGTGACATCCGCCGGCGGTGGTCACCGTCGCCCGCGCATCGCCCCCAACTGCCCGCGCAACCGCTGGGCCCGCAGCACCAGTTCCAGTTCGAAGCGGCGGTCGGGGTCGTCGATCTCGTCGCCCCACAGTTCCCGGATCTGGCGCAGCCGGTAGCGGACCGTCTGGGGGTGGACGCCCAGGCGGGTCGCGACCTCCGGGGCTCCGCCCCTGGTCTCCAGCCAGGCGAGGAGCGTTTCCGCGAGGCGGCGGCCGTGGGTGGGGCCGCAGTGGGTCAGGGGGGCGAGGCATCGCAGGGCCAGGTCGTCGATGAGTTCCTCCGGCTGGAGGAGGACCAGCGCCTCGGTGTGCTCGGTGCAGTAGAGGACCTCGCCCATGGGGAGCAGCTCGCGTTCCATCAGACGCACCGCGGCCTCGGCCCAGCGCAGCGACTTCGCCGCGTCGGCGAGCGGTACGGGCGGGCCGATCGCCCCGGACCAGCCGGCCAGGGCCCGGTGCAGCAGCTCGGGGCGGCCTGCCGCGCCCGGGTCGGGCACGACCATGCGGGGCTGCTCGTACTCCATGTCGAGCAGCACGCCCTGGCCGACCGCAGGGGCCATGGCCTCCCGGGCGGGGCGCAGCAGGACGCCGACGGCGACCTTCGCCGGTAAGGGCCAGCCGATGCGGGCGGCACGTTCGGTCAGGGCCTCGGAGGGGTCGCCGCGATGGTGCTCGGCGAGGAGCAGCTCCATCAACCGGCGCTGCAGGCGCAGGCGTTCACCGGCCTGGCGGGCCGCCGCCTCGGCGTAGCCGCGTACGGACTGGTCGACGAGGCCGTCCAGGTACTCGTAGCCCGCGTCGACGAGTTCGTACATCGCCGGGGGCGGGATCTCCACGCGCTGGCCGATGTCGGCGAAGCGGCGCCAGGCCAGGCGGACGCCCATGCGGTAGATGGCCTGGAGGGAGTCGAGGGAGCGGCCGTTGAGTCCCTCGCCGCGGCCGAAGTCCTGGAAGACGCCGGGCGGGACGGTGGGCCGGCCCTCGGAGTGTTCCAGGTGCTGCACGAAGACCTCGATGGCGCGGCGGATGCCGACCAGGGCCATGGGCTCGCCGGAGTCGTCGAGGACGACGGGCAGATGGGGGTACTCGCGCTGTATCTCGCAGAGGATCTCCTCGGCGAGCGCGGGCGCCTCGGCCATGGCGATCGCCGCGAACCGGCGCACCTGGAAGCGCGGTACGTCGTGCCAGGCCGAGCGTGCGGTGACGGTTCCGGTGCGGGCGGCTGTCACCGTCAACTCCCCTGGTCCGCTTGCTCGTACGTGATCAGGGGGGTGTTCGGCTGGTCGGGTGTGGCCTGGAGCAGCGCGACCACGCCCAGCGCGGCGCCCACGGCAAGGGCGGCGGCGAGCGCGACGGTCAGCGCGGCAGCGAGCAGTCTCGACATCGCAGGGTCAGCCTCTCTGTCCGGATACGTCCGGAGATCATCCGGAGGTTTCCCCACCCCGGCGTCCCGTCCCTGCCTGTCGCGCCCAGTCTCGACAAGCATTGACACCCCGTCAAGAGCCGCCTACGGTTCCCGGCCCAACCGCACGTGCGCCGATTCCCGCCGTGCCGGTCTCCTCGTACGTCGAGCCGTCCCAAGCCACTGGAGTGCCCGGATGCGCCGTACAACCTCTCCGTTTTCCCTGGTCCTGCTGGGTCTCGGCACGTTCCTGCTGGTGCTGGCGCCCCTGCTCGCCTGGTATGTGCAGCCGCGTGCCGCGGTGAATCCGATCGACATCGACACCACCGCCGTCTACACCGGCCGGGGCAGCGTCTTCGACACTGACCGGATCGAGACGGTTCCCGGCCGGAAGATCACGGTGACCCAGCGGGTCCGGGGCAATGTCGAGGACAGCGAACGCAGCGGCAAGGCCGTCTGGGACGTGATCACCACGGTCGACACGGACAAGTCGCTGCCGGCCGCCGATCCGCACGACGCGCTGGACTTCACACCGCACCGCTGGGTGATGGACCGCGAGACCACCCGGCCGGTGCACTGCTGCGGGGAGAAGCCGTACATCGAGGGCGAGGCCTATCTGAAGTTCCCCTTCGACGTGCAGAAACGCTCGTACCAGTGGTGGGACAACACCCTCGGCGACACGGTCGTGCTGCGCTACCGGGGCACCGAGAAGGTCCAGGGCTACACGGGCTACAAGTTCACCGGCTCGGTGCCGCCGACCAGGACCGGCACGCGGATGGTGCCCGGCAGCATCGTCGACGAGCCGGGCAGGCCGCAGGTGCTGGCGGAGGAGTGGTACTCCAACCACGGGTTCGAGCTGGTCGTCGACCAGGCCACCGGCCGGGTGATCTACGCGCAGACGGGACCCAGGCGGACCCTGCGGGCGCCGGGCGGGAAGAAGGACGCGGCGGTGCTGCTGGACAGCCGGAAGGTCTCGTTCACGACCGCGACGCAGAAGGAAGCCGTGCGGCAGGCGAAGCGGGACAGCGGCCAACTGCGGCTGGTGGGCGTGACGTTGCCGATCGGGGCGGCGGTGACCGGTTTTGTGCTCATGGTGGTGGGTGGTGTTCTCGTGGCGCGTGGGCGGAAGGAGCCGGAGCAGCCCGTTCCATCCGAAAAGCCGGATACGCCCCAGCCCACCCTCACGATGTGATGTGACGTCAGCTCCAACAAAGCCCGAAATTGTCACGTCGGTGAGTAGCCCTGGCGAACGTCCGGGCGAAAACTGTCCAACCCCACCCGAGCACATCCCGTCCACACTCCCCTCCCAGGAAGAGCTCAGGCCCCCCACAGGCCGACTTCTTCAAGACTCCCCTTTCAAGACTCCCGTTCGGAACGAACCCCCCACGTTTTCCCACGTTGAGTTCCGCACCCCGAGACGAGTTGGAGCACCCATGCCCCAGCACGTACCGTCCCCGCTGCGCGCCACGTCCCTCGGCGCGCAGCGCCCCCTTCCGGCGCTCCCCCCACATCCGCGCCGGATCGTCTTCCTCGCCCATCGTGATCTGGACAACCCGTCGGCCGGCGGCTCCGAGCTGCTGGTCGACAAGCTCGCCGACGGGCTGACCCGGCTGGGCCACCAGGTGACCCTGCTGTGCGGAGGCCCCGCTGCCTTCCGTGACTACCGGGTCGTGTCGGCGGGCGGCCCCTACGGGCACTATCTGCGCGCCCGTTCCGCCTTCGCCCGCCAGATCGGCGACTGCGATCTGCTGGTCGAGGTGTGCAACGGCATGCCGTATCTGGCGCCCCTGTGGCATCGCGGTCCCACGCTGTGTCTGGTCAACCACGTCCACACGGATCTGTGGAAGATGCGCTTCGGCGGGCCGCTGGCCCCGGCGGCGCGGATCGGCCGAAGACTCGAACACTGGGCGCTGACCGGCGCGCAGCAGGGCAGCCTGATGGTCGCCGTGTCCTCCTCGACGGCCCACGCGCTGCGGGCGATCGGGGTCGAGCGGGACCGGATCCGGGTCGTGCACAACGGGGTCGAGGAGCCGGGGCCGCGAGCCGAACGCTCGGCCGAGCCGTTGTTCGTCGCCGTCGGGCGGCTCGTCGAGTACAAGCGGATCGATCTGCTGCTGCGGCTGTGGGAGCGGGTGCGGCCGGTGACCGGCGGGCGGTTGGTGATCGTCGGGGACGGGCCCGAGCGTGAGCGGCTGGAGCGGCTTGCGGGGCCCGGTGTGGAGTTCACCGGGTATGTGTCGGAAGCCGAGAAGCATCGACTGCTGTGTGCGGCCTGGCTGCTGCTGCATCCCTCCGCCGTGGAGGGGTGGGGGCTGGTCGTCACGGAGGCCGCGGCCCGGGAGACGCCGAGTGTGGCCTTCGACGTGCCGGGGCTCAAGGACTCCGTCGTGGACGGTGAGACCGGGGTGCTCGCACAGGGCGAGTCCTCGTTCGCGGCGGCGTGGTGTGCGCTGGCCCTGGCCGGGCGGGAGCGGGAGTTGATGGGGAAGGCGGCGCGGGATCGTGCCGCGCAGTTTCGGTGGGACCGTACGGTTCGGCAGTTCCGGGTGGTGGCCGCGGAGGCGGTGAGGGGCTGGGGGCCGTGAAAGACCCCTCGTTTCGAAGATCTCTTGCCCTGTTCCGTGCCTTCCTCCGTGAACAGGACGATCCCGAATACTGCTACTCGCTGCTCGCCCGAGACGCCGCCGACCAGGTCGAGGCCTATGACGGGCCCGTCGCCGGGCGTACCGTCCTGGACATCGGTGGGGGCAGCGGGTACTTCACCGAGGAATTCCGGCGTCGCGGGGCTCATGCCTATCTGTTCGAGCCGGACATGGCCGAGCTGGGTGCGAAGCCGCCCGACGGCGCGGTGGTCGCCGACGGGTATCTGCTGCCCCTGCGGGACGGCATCGCGGACGTCACCTTCTCCTCCAACGTGCTGGAGCACGTGGCCGATCCGGAGACCTTCCTCAGTGAGCTGGCCCGGGTGACGCGCCCGGGCGGGCTGATCTATGTGTCGTTCACCAACTGGCTGTCGCCGTGGGGCGGGCACGAGTGGGCCCCGTGGCACTACTTCGGTGCCGAGCGGGCCCGGGCCCGCTATCTGCGGCGGACCGGCCGGCCCGCCAAGCACACGCTCGGCGAGAACCTGTTCGCCGTGCACATCGGCTCCACCCTGCGGCAGGTGCGTGCCCGCGACGACGTCACGGTCGTCTCGGCGCGCTCCCGCTACTGGCCCTTCCTCGCGGAGACCGTCGTCAAGGCGCCCGGGATCCGCGAGTTCGCCACCTGGAACCTCCTCCTCATTCTGCGGCGGTGTCCTACATGACAACCACGGTCCAGGCTCCTCCCCCGGCGGCCGTTCCCACCACCGCGACCGCGGCGGGTCCCCCCGAGGGCCCGCGGTCGCGACGCTGGCTGCTGGGTTTCTGGGCCGTGGTGTTCGTGTTGTTCCTCGCGGTGCAGCCCGGGCGGCAGACCTTCGACACCAAGCTGGGCGTCACCGTCGATCCGGGGCAGTTCCTCGCCGATCTGGGCCAGTTGTGGCACGACCGGGCCGGGTTCGGCGGGATCCAGGACCAGTACGTCGGCTATCTGTGGCCGATGCTGCCGTTCTACTGGCTGTGCGACCTCGTACAGCTGCCGGTGTGGCTGGCGGAACGGCTGTGGCTGTCGGTCGTCGTGTCCGTCGCCTTCTGGGGTGCGGTGCGGCTGGCCGAGCGACTGCGGGTGGGCAGTGGGACGTCCCGGCTGCTGGGGGCCGTGGCGTACGCGCTGTGGCCGGTGTTCACGACGCTCATCGGGTCGACGTCGGCCGCCGCGCTGCCCGGCGCCTTCCTGCCGTGGGTGCTGCTGCCGCTGACCAACGAGCGGTACGCCGCCCGGGTCGCCGCGCTGCGGTCGGCGCTGCTCGTGCCGTTCATGGGCGGGGTGAACGCCTCGGCGACCCTGGCCTCGCTGCTGCCGGTCGGGCTGTATCTGCTGTCCCGGCCGCCCGGGCCCCGGCAGCGCAAGCTGATCGCCTGGTGGACCCCGGCCGTGATCGTCGTGACGGCCTGGTGGTGGGTGCCGCTGCTGCTGCTCGGGGTCTACGGCGAGAACTTCCTGCCGTACATCGAGACCGCGCAGACCACCACGGACACCATGTCGGCGACCGAGGCGCTGCGCGGCGCCGGGAACTGGGTCGCCTATCTGCACTTCGGTGAGGCGTGGCTGCCCGCGGGGTGGGCCGTCGCCTCGTCGGTCCTCGTCATCCTGAGCTCGGCGCTGGCCGCCGGGCTGGGGCTCGCCGGACTCGCCCGGCGGGACCTGCCCGAGCGGCGCTGGCTCGTACTGACCGTGCTGGTGGCGGCGCTGGTGCTGCTCGCCGGATACGGCGGGGCGTTCGGGGCGCCGTTCCACGGGGTCGTGCAGGGCTGGCTGGACGGGTGGCTGTCGCCGTTCCGGAACATCTACAAGTTCCAGGCGGGGATGGCGCTGGCGCTCGTGCTGGGCCTGGTCCATCTGGCGGGTGTGGCCGCCGAGCCGCGCGGGGCCCGCCCGGTGCGCGGCCGGCGCCTCGCCCCGCTGATCGCGGCCGTGCTGGTCCTGCCGGGGCTGCTGCTGCCGTACCTCAACGGCTCGATCCTCAACCCGGGTTCCTTCCAGAAGCTCCCGACCTACTGGCAGGCCACGGCCGACTGGCTGGAGAAGTACTCCCCGGACTCCCGTGCCCTGGTCGTCCCGGCGACCGCGCACGGCATGTACACCTGGGGCTCCCCCATCGACCAGCCGCTCGACGTGCTCGCCGAGTCGCGCTGGGCGCAGCGCGACTACGTCCCGTTCGGCACGCCCGGCAACCGGCGCGCGATGGACGCCGTCGAGCAGGCGCTGCTGACGGGAGGCGAAGTCCCCGGTCTCGCCGACTACTTGAGCCGGGCGGGGCTGTACTACGTCGTCGTACGCAACGATCTCGATCCCGATCAGATCGGCGCGGTGCCGACCGCGACGGTCAAGCGGACGCTGGAGCAGTCCGGGTACGAGCGGGTGACGGGGCTCGGTCCGGTGATGACCGGCGGGCGGATCGCGCAGGACGCACCGCTCCAGGTCGAGGGGCTGTACGCGCGGCAGCGGGCGGTGGAGATCTACCGGCCGGCCGACGCGGACGTCCTCCGGCCCGGGCAGGCGGGAGTGGCCCCGGTCTCCGACACGGCCGTGGTGTCCGGCGGCCCGGAGGCGCTGCTGCCGCTGGCGTCGCGGCTGCGCGGGCGGGCGGCCGTCCTGACCGGCGACAACCATCCCGGGCTCGGCACCCCGGCCGTGCAGGTGGTGGGCGACGGGATGCGGCGTGCCGACACCCGGTTCGGCCTGGTCAACGCCGGTACGTCGTACACGTACACAGAGGACGAGCGCAACGCGCCCGACGCCCAGCAGGACCCGGGCGAGAAGCCGCGCCAGATCCTGCCCGCCGAGGGCACCGACCACCAGACCGTGGCCGAACTGCGCGGCGCCCATTCGGTGACGGCGTCCTCGTACGGCAACTGGCTCTTCCATCTGCCGCAGTACGACCCGGTGAACGCCTTCGACGGCAACCCGGACACCGCGTGGGCGGAGGGCGCGCCGGACACGCCCGACGGGCAGTGGCTGCGCGTCGGCTTCACCGGCCCCTACGACATGCCGTCCTCCTTCAAGGTCACGCCGCTGCCGCAGGAGAGCGTGCGCGCGGCGGCGACGAAGGTACGGGTCGAGACGGAGAAGGGCTCGAAGACCAGCTTCCTGCAGCCGAACGGCAAGACGCAGCGGATCAAGGCGCCCGAGGGCGCGAGCCGGTGGATGAAGCTGACGATCGTGGACTCGGTGGAGCGCCGGGCCGGTCTGACGGGCGCGGGCTTCTCCGAGATCGACCTGCCGGACATCCAGGTGACCCGGCTGCTGAAGCTGCCGACCGACGCGGACAACGCCACCGCGCCCGCCACCCTGGTCTCCCTGCACCGCGCCTCCGACCCGACGGGCCTGTCCGCGACCGGCACGGAGGCCGGACTGCACCGCCGCTTCACGACACCGGCCGCCGGAACCTACGAGGTGAAGGCGAACGCGGTGCCGGTGCCGGGCGAGGAACTCGACCGGCTGCTCTACGAGGTCGCACCCGAGCAGCAGACCAGGATCGTCGCCACCGCCGACTCCACGGCGAGCCTCGGCGCGGGCCTGACGGCACGCAACCTCACCGACGGCGACCTGACGACGGCCTGGATCGCGGGCGACCGGCCGACGATCCACCTGAGCTGGGAGGGCAAGCAGGCGGTGGGCGAGCTGGTGCTGGCCCCCGCGGGCGGCCTGTCCACCCGTGCCTCCCAGGTGCACATCAGCTCCCCCGACGGCGCGACGATCGCCGGAGTCGACGAGAACGGCTGGGTCCGCTTCCCGCCGATCACCACGGACCGGCTCGACATCACGGTCACCGAGACCGCCCCGCTGACGCTGCACAACCCGGTCGCCGACGAGGACCTGCGCCTCCCGGTGGGGTTGACGGAGGCGTACGTCCCGGCCCTCGACCAGTACCGCACCCCGCAGCCGGACGGCACCCGGAAGTTCTCGCTGCCGTGCGGCAAGGGCCCGGACGTGGCGCTGGACAGCGAGCTGTACCGGACGAGCGTGAAGGGGACGGTGCGGGATCTCGTGGAGCGGCGGGGCGTCGAGGTGACGCTCTGCCAGGAGGGCCGGGGCGACTCCGAGGTGCGGCTGCCCGCCGGCGAGCACCGGCTGGAGGGCGGTGACGCGGGTCCGCTCGCGCTCACGGACGTGACCCTGACCCGCGGGACGGTCCCGGAGGCCGCGGCGGCCGGGCGTGAGCTGGAGATACGGGACTGGCTGGGCGACCGGCGCGAGCTGAAGGTCGGCTCGGGCACGGCCTCGTACCTCACGACGTACGAGAACTTCAACGACGGCTGGAAGGCCACCCTGGGCGGCAAGGAGCTGACCCCGGTACGGCTGGACGGCTGGCAGCAGGGCTGGCGGGTCCCGGCCGGGGAGGGTGGCGCGGTCAAGCTGTCGTACGAACCGGCCACGACGTACGACGTCGGGCTGATCGGCAGCGGCGCCGGCATCGCGGTGCTGCTGGGCCTCGCCCTGTGGCGCCGCCGCGCCCCCAACCCCGACGCGCCGCAGCCGGTCCCGCCGCTGCCCGGGCTGTGGCTCGGCACGGTGGCGCTGACGCTGGTCGGAGTGGTGATCGCGGGCTGGTTCGCGCTGCTGGTCCCGGCCCTGGCACTGCTGGCCTCGCGGCGGCACGCCCTGTTGGTGCCGATCGCGTTCGTCGCGCTGGCGGGAGCGGGTGTGCTTGCCGCGTTCGGGGCCGGGGAGCCGGTGGGGTCGGGCGCGGGCGCGTTCGGGCATGTGGCCCAACTGCTGGCGTTGATCGGCCTGTTCGCGGGCCTGGTGAGCCTGCGCGAGCCCGACCCGGAGAGGACCGAGCCCGCATGACCCCTCCGACCCGCATCCCGTTCCCGGTGGTGGACGAGGTGTCCCGGCACTGCCTCCAGGAGGAGGAACCGGAAACGGTCCACATCGAGGTCCACCTCCCGGGCCCCCTGGAACCCGCCCGCCTGCGCAAGGCCTTCACGGAGGCCCTGCACCGGCATCCCCGGATCCTGATGCGGGAGGCAGGGGGGCCGTGGTTCCGCCGCCGCTACGAGTGGGAGCTGACCGGCGAGCCGGACACGGAGGTGGTGACCTTCACCCCGGCGGGGCCGAGGGCGTTGCAGGACGCCAGGACGAGGGCGCTGGCGGAGGCGCCGCCCCTGACGATGTCGCCGCCGATACGGCTCGAAGCAGTTGGCTTGGCTGCGGGCGATCGCGCGAGCACCACCCAAGGCACAGTCCTCCTCCTCACCATCAACCACACCGCCCTCGACGGCCCGGCCTGCCTCCGCATACTCGCCACCGCCGCAGAGCTCTACGGAGGCCAGGACAACAACCCCACCGCACCCCCGACCCGACCCGCAGAACCCGGAAAGGAACCCCCGGACACCCCCACCACCTGGTCACCCCCCGCGCGGGTGGCGCAAGGCACCCCCGACCCCTCCCCCGGCAACGGCATGCTCGTCACCGAACTCCCCCTCCCGCACCGCCCCAAGGGATCCCCCTACACGGTCAACGACCAGCTCATGGTCACCACGGCCCTGACCATCGCCCACTGGAACCGGGAACACGGCGCCCGCCCCCGCCCCCTGCGCATCACCATGCCCGTGGACGACCGCCCCCGTGACGCGACGATGCCCATCGGCAACGGCACCCGCCTGGTCGAAGTACCGTTCGCACCAGGGGAGTTGAAGGACGAGATGCCCACCCTGCTCCGCCGCACCGCGGAGCGCACCCGCGCGCTGAAGGCCCTGTCCCGCCCCCAACTGGGCCACGGGGCCGCGCTCCTCACCACCCCCTGGGCCCCGGTCGCCGCCCGTGCCGCCCTCACTCGCGGCCTGCGCAGGGCCGCCGCGCCGTGGACGTCGACGACCCTGCTCAGCAACATCGGCCGTATCCCGTACCCGCTGGACTTCGGCGAGGAGGCGGGCCGCGCGCACGCGGTCTGGTTCTCGGCCCCGGCCCGGATGCCGCGCGGCCTGACCGTCACCACCGCCTCCACCGCCGGCCGCCTCCACCTGGCCCTGCGCTGGTCCCGGGCCCTGCTCAGCCACGGCGACGGCGCCCACCTCCGCGACCTCTTCGAGCACTATCTGCACACCACGGAGGTCGCCCCATGACACCGACACCGGCAACGACACCCGCGACGACAACGACCACCACCGGACGACGCCCGCCCCGCGACCTGCGCGACTTCTACGAGAACCCCGCCGTGCCCGTCGCCTCCGGCACCCCGCGCAGCCTCCGCCAGGCCCGCATGCTGGCCCGGGCCCTCGGACCCGCCGCCGACCGCCCCCGCACGGTCCTCGACATCGGCTGCGGCGACGGCACCGCCGCCGCCACCGCCGCGCCCCTCCTGCCCGGCCACCGCGTCATCGGCGTCGACTGGTCCCAGGACGCCCTCAGACGTGCCCGCACCCGCATCCCGTACGCCATCCGCGGTGAACTCACCGGCGGCGGGCTGCCGTTCGCCTCCGAGTCGGCCGACGCGGTGCTGTTCAGCGAGGTGATCGAGCACCTCGTCGACCCGGACGCCGCGCTCGACGAGATCCGCAGGATCCTGCGCCCCGGGGGCCATCTGATGCTGTCCACCCCGAACCTGGCGGCCTGGTACAACCGCGCCCTGCTGCTCGCCGGTGTGCAGCCGGTCTTCTCGGAGGTCAGCCTGCGCGGCATCCACGGCCGCCCGGGGAAAGAGGTCGTAGGACACCTGCGCCTCTACACGGCCCGCGCGCTCAGGGAGTTCGTCGCCGCGTCCGGATTCACGGTCGTAGGGCTCGAAGGGGCGCCCTTCCACGGCGTACCGCGCCCGCTGCGGCCGCTGGACCGGCTGGCCTGTGCCCGGCCGCAGCTGGCGTCGATCCTGCTGCTGCACGCCAGGAGGACGTAGCCCATGTGGTGGGGAGTGGCCGCGGCCCTGCTGGCGAACGTCCTGTACAGCACCGGATTCGTCCTGGAGAAACGCGCGCTCGCCGCCCTGCCTGAAGTATCGATCCGGCAGCCCGCCCGGCTGCTGCGGCTGGTGCTCGGCAGCCCGCTGTGGATCGGCGGTTCGCTCTCGCTCGCGGCCGGGTTCGCCGCCCAGCTCGCCGTGTACCGGACGCTGCCGATCGCCGCCGCGCAGGGCATCTTCGTCTCCGGCCTGGTGCTGCTCGTGCTGCTGTCGGCCCGGCTGCTCGGCGAGGAGACGACCGGCCGGGAGCGGTACGCCCTGGGCGCGATCCTGCTCGCGCTGCTGATGGTGGTGCTGTCCCTGCGGGAGGGCTCGGACTCCGTCAGCCAGGACGCGCCCTACCCCCTGATCCTGCTGGTGTGCGTGCCGTCGCTGGCGGCCGGGGTGTGGCTGTACGGCTCCGCCGAGCGCCGCGCCCGCAACCGGCACCGGCGCCCGACGACCGGCGTCGAGTACGGCGTGGCCGTGGGCCTGCTGTACGGCGTCAGCTCGCTGGCCATCAAGGGTGTGTCGAGCCATCTGACGACCAGCGGGATCGGCGGCGCGGTCCTGGATCTGCTGGCCTCCCCGTATCCGTATCTGCTGCTGTTCACCGGCGTGTTCGGCCTGGTGATGTCGCAGGCGGCGCTGCAGCGCTGCCGGGCCTCGCTGATCGTGCCGGTGTGCACGACCGTGACCTGCCTGTTCACGGCGGTGCTCGGCACGCTGTCGTTCGGCGAGGCACTGCCGGACGATCCCCTGCGGCTCGCGCTGCGGGTGGCGGGCACCACCCTGGCCGTCGCCGTACTGCTGACCATGCCCAAACACGACTCCGCTCCCCAAGAGCCCGCCCCAGCCAAGGAGTTGGCATCCCCATGAAGCCCGACGACCCGCTGTTGAAGATCCTTGCGTGCCCGCTCGACAAGGGCCCGCTGCATCTGCTGGCCGAGGAGGCCGAGCAGGAGGAGTCCCTGTACAACCCGCGGCTGCGCCGCCGCTATCCGATCCTCGACGGCATTCCGCAGCTGCTGCCGTCGTCGGGTGAGCAGGTGCCGGACGAGGAGCACGAGGAACTCCTCAAGAGGATGTCGCCGTGACCAGCCTGGCGGCCCGCCTCGCTCCCCTCCTGCCCACCCGTCTGGTGGCCGCGACGGCCCGGGCCCTGTATCCCCGGTTCGAACCGGAGCTGGCCCGGCTCGCCGAGCTGTGCCCGCCGGGCTGCGGTACGGCGGTGGACGTCGGCGGCTGGTACGGGCCCTGGACGCACCGGCTGTCGGGCCGCGCCGAGCAGGTCGTGACGATCGAGCCGGTGCCGCATCTGGCCCGGCTGCTGGCCGCCGCCGTCCCGTCGAACGTACGGGTGATCCGTGCGGCGGCCTCGGACCGGCCGGGCCTCGCCCGTCTGTGGCTGCCGTCGGACGACTCGGGCGACCGGGGGGTGTCCTCGCTGGTCCGCCGTGACATCCACGGCCGGGCGCTGGACGTCCCCTGCGTCACGCTGGACGATCTGGGGCTGCGCGACGTCGGCTTCATCAAGATCGACGTGGACGGC
The DNA here is from genome assembly GCF_042671245.1 of Streptomyces sp. NPDC057099. Classification (NCBI taxonomy): domain Bacteria; kingdom Bacillati; phylum Actinomycetota; class Actinomycetes; order Kitasatosporales; family Streptomycetaceae; genus Streptomyces; species Streptomyces sp. NPDC057099. Next base: position 40,363 of record NZ_JBHUTX010000053.1, on the reverse strand, counting down.
AACGAGCCGGCGGTGCTGCGCGGGGCGACGGGTCTGCTGGCCCGCGACCGCCCGGCCCTGTTCGTGGAACTGGAGTCCCGCATCCAGCCGATCGCCCCGGTGGTGACCTATCTGGCCCTGCTGGGCTACGACGGCTGGGTGCTGCCGGGCGACACCTGGGTGCCGCTGGCCGAGTTCCCGCTGGAGGACCACCAGGCCGACGCCTCCTACGTCGTCTCCCACGGCCTGCTCCGCCGTGTCCTGCCCTCCCCCCTGCTCAGGGGCCCGCGCTACGTCAACTCGGTGCTGTTCCTGCCCGACGGCCGCCGCCCCGGCAGGGCCCCGGTGGGCAACGATGGTTCCCATGCCTTCCGGAAAGCGCCCCGCTAGCCCCTTCACCCCGCTCGATTTCCAGCTGGTGCTGCTGCGCCGCATGGCCGACCACAATCCCGGCCCGGTGGAGGACGCCCGGCACGCGCTGGGAGTCTCCCTGGCGGACATGCGCGAGGCGAACAAGCGCTGGCAGGCGATGATCCGCTCCCCGCGCCCGGCCTTGTCCCGCTATCGCTCGGTCCTCGGCGACGCGGAGTCCCGTACCGCCCGGCGCATCGGCGACCTGGACTGCGAGGCGTGGCTGTGGCCCGTGCCGCTCTGGCCCGACCTGCGCTTCGAGGTCCTGACCGCCCCGAACGGCGCCGTGTGGAACGAGTGGCTGGTCCGTGCGCCGGGCGCCGAGGGCCCTGATCTGCGCACCCTGGATGATCTCGCCCCCTGGTCCTGCACGGTGGACGAGGCGGCTCGCGCCTTCGCCCCGGCCCGTCCCCTGGAGGGCACGGCACCGACCCGGTGGGGGCTGGCGTTCACGGCGCCGGACGGGGCGGGGGCGCGGTGGGAGGTCGTCGCGGAGTTCACGTGGGGGCTGCTGCAGCGGGTGGCCGTCACCGGCCGTCAGGACTGAGGGGCTCCGGACCCGGGGCCGCGCCCTTCGCGGGTACGCACCGCCACGCGAGGACCGCTGCGGCCAGATAGGCGAGCGCGCCGATGAACATGCTGGTGCGGATCCCGGTGCCGTAGTCGCCGGCCGAGGCGAGCAGGCTGCCGCCGAGGGCCACGCCCGTGGCGCTGCCGACCTGGCGGGTGGTGTTGAACAGCGCGGAGGCGGCCCCCGAGTACGCCTCGGGGGCGGCGCCCATCACGGTGGCGGTCGAGCCGGTGAGGGCGAAGGACGTACCGAACCCGGCGGCCATCATCGGCAGCACCAGCAGCCCGTAGGCGGGGTCGGCGCCCGCCGCGGCCCAGCCGGCCAGCCCGAGTGCGGCCAGGAGCATGCCCGAGACCACCAGCGGGCGATCGCCGGTGCGGCGGGACAGCCGGCCGGACAGGACGGAGGCGAACATGGTCATCGCCACCGCCGGGAACAGCGCGAGCCCGGTGCCGAGGGCGCTGTAGCCGCGCTGGTGCTGAAACTCCAGGCTGGCGGTGAACACCATGCCGTAGAAGCCGAAGTTGAACAGCAGGCCGATGACCGCCCCGCCGCTCATGGCGCGCGAGCGCAGCAGGCCCAGCGGCAGCACCGGGGAGCGGGCCAGTCGCTCGCGCAGCGCGAAGGCCGCGGCGGCCAGTACGGCCAGGCCCAGCCCGGCGAGCACGGCCGGGTCGGACCAGCCGCGCCGTCCGGCCTCGTTGAGCGCCGCCGTCAGCAGCGCCACCGCCGCGACGACCGCGACCTGCGCCGGCCAGTCCAGGGGCCGGTCGGCGCGCCGGGGCGAGCGGCCGACGTGCTTCAGCGTCAGCGCCAGACAGGCCGCGCCGACCGGCAGGTTGATGAGGAACACCCAGCGCCAGCCGACCGTGGAGACGAGCAGCCCGCCCAGCAGCGGCCCGGCGGAGGCCGCGATGCCCGCCATCGAACCCCACAGCCCGAAGGCCCGCGCGCGTACGGCCTTCTCCGGATAGGCCTGCTGGAGCAGCGCCAGGGATCCGGGCACGATCAGCGCCGCCCCGAGCCCCTCCACCAGCCGGGCCACCACCAGGAACGGGGCGCTCGGCGCCAGCGCGCACGCGGCCGAGGACACGGTGAACACCGCCACGCCCGTGCAGAACACCCGCCGGTTGCCCAGCCGGTCCCCCAGCGCGCCGCCCGTCAGCAGGAACCCGGCGAAGACCAGGGTGTAGCCGTCGGTGATCCACTGGATGCCGGTCAGCGAGGCCGACAGCTCCCGCCCGATCACCGGCACGGCGACGTTGATGACCGTCACGTCCAGGATCACCATGAAGTACCCGGCGCACACCGCCAGCAGCGGTGCCCAGGACCGTCGCTCGGAGGGCATGGCCCTACAGGTACACCAAAAGACTCACCGAGGGACGTATGCCCCACGCATCGCGATCAGCCGACGGCGGAGAGAACCGCCTCCACCACCCTCGGCACCGACTCCGGGTGCAGCCACAGGAACAGATTCGGCTCGATCAGCTCCAGTTCCATCACGCACGGCTCCCCGTCCGGCCCGGTGACGAGGTCCACGCGCGCGTACAGCAGCTCCTGATCGCCGGACAGGGGCACGGCGGCCAGGGCCCGCTCGGCGACGGCCACTTCGGCGGGGGTCGGCTCCCAGGGCCGGAGATCGGGGTGGGCGATCTTGTCGGCGTCGTACGGGGTGTCCGGCGCGAGGACGGCGCCCTTGCGGCTGGCGTGCAGCAGACGTCCGCCGTAGAACTGCAGGGCCCGCTCGCCGTGGGTGTCGATGCTGGTCAGATAGGGCTGGAGCATCACGGTGAAGCCCTCGGCGTGCATCCGCTCGACCTGGCGCAGGGCGGCGTCGCGCTCCCCGGCCGGGTAGCGGGCTGCGTACCGGGCGCCGGCGCCGGAGGTGGGCTTCACGACGTACTCGTGGTCTTCGGGCAGGTCGACGGGGTCGCCGGGCGCGAAGTAGCGGGTGGGCACGGCGGGCACCCCGGCCTCCGCGAGGCGGCCCAGGTACCGTTTGTCGGCGTTCCACCGCACGATGTCCACCGGGTTGGCGAACCGCGTCGCCTTCCCGCACCGCTCGGCCCACGCCGCGAACTCCTCGGCCCGCCAGCTGTAGTCCCAGGTGGACCGTATGACGACGAGGTCGAACCCGGCCCAGTCGACGTCGGGGTCGTCCCAGTACTCGACGGCGGCCTCGGCCCCGGCCTCCCGCAGCGCGTCCGCCAGCACGGGCAGGTCCTGGTCCTTGCTCACCTCGCCGCCGGGGTCGTAGGTGACGAGCGCGATGCGCGGGGTCCCGGCCACGGCGACTCCATTCTCGGGCAAACGATCGATTCCGGAGCAGGCTAACAATGGCCGACGGAACCTCGACACCCTGTTTGACCTTCACCTTTGGGGAAGCCCCAGCATCGGTGGCGGAACGAGGAGCGCGACGAGCGCCGTGACGGGCGCGCGGAAGGCGGGGGCACGCATGGACATGCTGACGATCGGCGCGTTCGCGAAGGCCTGCCGGCTCTCGCCGAAGGCACTGCGTCTGTACGACGAGCTGGACCTGCTGCGGCCCGCCCGGGTGGACCCGGACACCGGGTACCGCTACTACGCGGTGGCCCAGCTGGAGCAGGCCCGGCTGGTGGCGTGGCTGCGGCGGCTGGGCATGCCGCTGGCCGAGATCCGCCGGGTGGGCCGGCTGTGCGCGCACGATTCGACGGCCGCCGCCCGCGAGATCCGCGCCTACTGGGCGCGGGTCGAGGCGGAGACGGCGGTACGGCGGGACCTCGCCGCGTTCCTGGTCGATCACCTGACGACGGACTCGCAAGAGCCAGGAAAGGACACCGCCATGCTGGAACTGCGTTACTCCGCCCACTCGGACACCGGACGCGTCCGCCCCGCCAACCAGGACACCGCCTACGCGGGCACCCGGCTGCTCGCCGTCGCCGACGGCTTCGGCCCGGCGGGCGCGCCCGCGAGCAGCGCCGCCGTGGAGGCACTGCGCTCCCTGGACACGGCCGAGATCCCGGCCGGCGGGGTCCTCAACCTCCTGGAGGACGCGGTCAGGGGCGCGGCCCAGGCCGTCCAGGACGTGGCCGACGGCGCCGAGGACATCGGCACGACCCTGACCGCCCTGCTGTGGACGGGCTCGCGGCTGGCCCTGGTGCACATCGGCGACTCCCGCGCCTATCTGCTGCGCGACGGCGAACTGTTCCTCATCACCCACGACCACACCGTCGTCCAGTCGATGATCGACGAGGGACGTCTGACCGCCGAGGAGGCCGTCTCCCACCCCCAGCGCGCCTTCCTCCTGAAGGCCCTCACGGGCGGCGGGGCCACGGTGATCCCGGACCTCCGCCTGCACGACGCACACGCGGGCGACCGCTACCTGCTGTGCTCCGACGGCCTGTCGAGCGTGATCCCCGAGGACCGCATCCTCGGGCTCCTCACCTCGCAGGTCACCCCGGACGAGACGGTCAAGGCCCTGGTCGGCGCGGCGAACAAGGCCGGTGGCCCGGACAACGTCAGCTGTGTGGTGGCGGACGTGGTGGAGCGGCCGACCGCCTGACCCCGGGCTGTTACTCCTCTTCCCCCGGCTCCCAGTCCAGCAGCCGCACCTTCGCCACCGTGCGGACATGGCGGCGCATGGCCGCCGCCGCCCGGCGGGGTTCCCCGTCGGCGATCGCGTCGAGGATGGCCTGGTGCTGGGAGAGGGAGCGGGACGGGCGGCCGGGCTGGCGCAGCGACTCGGTGCGGCTCTCGGCGATCTGCTCGGCGATGGAGCGCATGAACTCGGCGAGCAGACTGCTGTGGGCCGCCGCCGTCACGGCCGCGTGGAACAGGCGGTCGCCCTCCACGCCGTGACCGTCCGCCTCGATCTCCTCCGCCATGTGCGCGAGCGCCGAGCGCATCGCCGCGAGATCGTCCTCCGTGCGCCGCTCGGCGGCCAGCTCGGCGAGCTTCGTCTCCAGCGCCTCCCGGGCCTCCAGGACATCCGGGAGGCGCCTGCGGCGTTCGACCATCCGCTCGACGGGCTCGGTGTCGAGACTGTCCCGCACGAGATACGTACCGCCCCCGTGCCGGGCCTCCACCAGGCCCTGGACCTCCAGCACCACGATCGCCTGCTTCACCGAGGCCCGGCTGACCCCGAGCCGCTGGGCGAGATCACGCTCGGGCGGCAGCCGGTCGCCGGCGCGCAGCCCGCCCTCGGCGACGTACTGGCGCAGCCGCTCCAGCACCTGTTCGTAGAGGCGCTGTTTCGTCATGGGGCGCAGGGCGTCGGTCACGGAGTCCCCCTCTCGCCGGGAGCGTAGCACCGGGCTACCCGGTGGCCGAGTGGCTGAACCAATTGTCGCGCGACCCCTTGACGGGCGCCCGGGCCGCACCCACGCTTTCAGCCAACGCGGCACGAGTGGCTCAGCCACTCGTCCATTCTCAGGCACTCCCAACCGCTCCGGGGCCCAACGACGGGAGCCCGTATGTCCCCCGAACTCATCTCGATCCTCGTCCTCGTCGTGGTGTTCGTCATCGCCACCACCCGTTCCGTGAACATGGGCGCGCTCGCCTTCGCCGCGGCCTTCGGGGTCGGCGGGCTCGTCGCCGACCTCGACGCGGACGGCATCTTCGCCGGGTTCCCCGGTGACCTGTTCGTCGTCCTGGTCGGCGTCACGTACCTCTTTGCGATCGCCCGCGCCAACGGCACCACCGACTGGCTGGTGCACGCCGCCGTCCGGCTCGTACGGGGACGGGTGGCGCTCATCCCCTGGGTGATGTTCGCGCTGACCGGCGCGCTCACGGCGATCGGCGCGGTCAGCCCGGCCGCGGTCGCGATCGTCGCCCCGATCGCCCTGAGCTTCGCCACGCGCTACGGGATCAGCCCGCTCCTGATGGGCGCGATGGTCGTCCACGGCGCCCAGGCCGGCGGCTTCTCCCCGATCAGCATCTACGGCTCGATCGTCAACGGCCTGGTGGCACGCGAGAACCTCCCGGGCAGCGAACTGGTCCTCTTCCTGGCGTCACTGACGGCGAATGTGGTGATCGCCGGGGTGGTGTTCGTGGTGTGCGGAGGACTGAAGCTGTGGGCGCAGGGCGCGGTGGACGACGGCAGTCCCGCCCCAGCCACCCCCACCCTGAGCCCGGAAGAAACCACCCTCACCCCACCCCGCATAGCCACCCTCACCTCCCTCCTCGCCCTGGTCATAGCCGTCCTCGTCTTCGACCTGGACGCAGGCCTCACCGCCATCACCCTCGCCGTCATCCTCAGCACCGCATGGCCCGAAGACAGCCGCAAGGCCACAAGCCAAATCGCCTGGCCCACCGTCCTCCTCATCTGCGGCGTCCTCACCTACGTGGGCGTCCTGGAAGAGATGGGCACCATCACCTGGGCCGGCGAGGGCGTAGGCGGCATCGGCATCCCCCTCCTCGCCGCCCTGCTCCTCTGCTACATCGGCGCCCTGGTCTCCGCCTTCGCCTCCTCCGTGGGAATCATGGGCGCCCTGATCCCCCTGGCCGTCCCCTTCCTGGAACAAGGCGAGATCGGCGCGATCGGCATGGTCGCCGCACTCGCCGTATCGGCGACCGTCGTGGACGTGAGCCCGTTCTCCACGAACGGCGCCCTCGTCCTGGCCGCCGCGCCGGACGTCGACCGCGAACGTTTCTTCCGGCAGCTGATGGTGTACGGAGGAGTCGTGGTGGCGGTCGTACCGGCGGCGGCATGGCTGGTGATGGTCGTCCCCGGCTGGGGATGACCGACCGATGCCCCCTGAACGGACAGACAGGCAAGACAGGCAACACAGGCAAGACGACTAAGGAGACGGACGCGTGCCCCCTCTCTTCCCGGCCCTGACCGAGGCCCCGGCCGACCGGCCCGCTCTCCGCTTCGGCGAGCGCTCACTGACGTACGGAGAACTCGCCGCCGCGGCCGGCGCCCTCACCGGACGCATCGGCGAGGCCAGGCGGGTCGCCGTCTGGGCGACACCCACGATGGAGACCGCCGTCGCCGTCGTCGCCGCCCTGCTGGCCGGCATCCCCGCCGTACCGCTCAACCCCAAGTCGGGCGAGAAGGAACTCGGCCACATCCTGTCCGACAGCGCCCCCGACCTGGTGCTCACGGCCCCGGAGGACCAACTCCCCTCCCCGGTACGGGACCTGCCCCGCCTCGACGTGGACGTAGACATCGACGTACACGGCACCGGCCCCGCCCCCGCCGCCGTCGAGGAGCACGCCGACGAGTCCGACCCGGCCCTGATCGTCTACACCTCCGGCACCACCGGCCCGCCCAAGGGTGCCGTCATCCCGCGCCGGGCGATCTCCTCGACCCTGGACGCGCTGGCCGACGCCTGGCAGTGGAGCGGCGACGACGTCCTCGTCCACGGACTGCCGCTGTTCCACGTCCACGGCCTGGTCCTGGGCACGCTCGGCCCGCTGCGGCGCGGCGGGTCGGTCCGGCACCTGGGCCGGTTCAGCACCCAGGGCGTGGCCCGCGAGCTGGCCGGCGGGGCGACGATGCTGTTCGGCGTGCCGACGATGTACCACCGGATCGCCGAGGCGGTGACCAGTGACCCGGATCTGGTGAAGGCACTGACGGGGGCGCGACTGCTGGTCTCCGGTTCGGCCGCGCTGCCCGTGCACGACCACGGGCGGATCGCGACGGCGACGGGACGGCGGGTGATCGAGCGCTACGGCATGACGGAGACGCTGATGAACACCAGCGTCCGCGCCGACGGCGAGGCCCGCCCGGGCACGGTCGGTGTGCCGCTGCCGGGCGTGGAGCTGCGGCTGGTCGAGGAGGACGGCTCGGAGGTCGGCGCGTACGACGGGGAGACCGTCGGCGAGATCCAGGTGCGCGGCCCGAACCTGTTCACCGAGTACCTCAACCGGCCCGACGCCACCGCCGCCGCCTTCACCGCCGACGGCTGGTTCCGCACCGGCGACATGGCGGTGCGCGACCCCGACGGCTATGTGCGGATCGTCGGCCGCAAGGCCACCGACCTGATCAAGAGCGGCGGTTACAAGATCGGGGCCGGCGAGATCGAGAACGCGCTCCTCGAACACCCCGGGGTGCGGGAGGCCGCGGTGACCGGGGAGCCGGACCCCGACCTGGGCGAGCGGATCGTGGCGTGGATCGTGCCCGCGGATCCCCAGTCGCCGCCCGCCCTGGCCGAGTTGGCCGACCATGTGGCCCAGCGCCTCGCACCGCACAAGCGCCCTCGGGTCGTCCACCACCTGAACGCGCTGCCCCGCAACGACATGGGGAAGATCATGAAGCGGGCGCTGACCCATGAGTGACCGGCACTCGGCTCGAGAGATCGTCGCCCTCGTCGCCGACGACTCCACCTTCGCCGAACTCCCCCTGTCCATAAGGAACCCCCGGCCGGACGGCCCCCTCGCCTGGCCGGGCTACGACGCCTCCCGCGCCCGTGCCGCCGAACGCACCGGCGAGCAGGAGTCCGTGGTCTGCGGCACCGCCCGGATCGGCGGCGCCCGGGCCGTACTGATCGCGTTCGAGTTCGGCTTCCTCGGCGGCTCCCTGGGGCAGCGCACCGGCGACCTGCTGGAGGCGGCGTACACATACGCCCGTGAACACCGTCTCCCGGTCGTGCCGCTCGTCGCCACCGGCGGCAGCCGGATGCAGGAGGGCATGCTCGCGCTGACCCAGCTCCAGCGCGTGGCCCGGCAGTCGGCGCTCACCAGGGAGGCCGGGCTGGCCCAGGTCGCCGTGGTGCGCGACCCGACGACCGGGGGCGGCTGGGCCACCCTCGGCGCGGGCGCCGACGTGGTCCTCGCGCTGCCCGGGGCACAGGTCGGCTTCGCCGGCTCCCGGGTGCGGCCGGCGGACGCGGACCCGGCGGCGTACACGGCCGAGGCGCAGCTCGCGGCGGGGGCGGTGGACGCGGTCGTACGGCCGGAGGAGCTGCGCGAGGCGCTGGGGCGGTGGCTGCCGCTGCTGACGTCCCCGTCCGGCACGCCCGCCCCGCCGCCGGAACCGCTCGGCGACAGCGCGGGCCTGCCCGGCACCGGCTGGGACGCCGTACGGCGGGCCCGCTCGCCCCGGCGCCCGCGCGCCGCCGCCTATCTGGACGCCTACTTCACCCACCGGGTCGCGATCAGCGGCGACCGCTGCGGCGGCACCGACCCGGACGGGATGCTGTGCGGGTTCGGTGAACATCGGGGCCGTACGGTCGCGTACGCGGCGCAGACCGGGACCGCGACCCGCCCGGCCGGCTACCGCACCGCCGCCCGGCTGATCCGGCTCGCGGACCGACTCGGCATCCCGGTGCTGACCCTCGTCGACACCCCGGGCGCCGCCAACGACGCGGAGGCGGAGCGGCAGGGCGCGGGCGCGGCGATCGCCGACCTGTTCGGCGCGGTGGCGGGCGCCCGTACGCCGGTGACGACGCTGGTGATCGGCGAGGGCGGCTCCGGCGGCGCGCTGGCCCTGGCCGCGCCCGGCAACACCTGGGCCACGGCCGACAGCTACTTCTCGGTGATCGCGCCGGAGCTCGCGGCGGCCATCCTCAAGCGGCCGCCGCGCGAGGTGGAACCGACGGCGGACCAGCTCCGCATCCGGCCGCAGGATCTGGTGGAGCTGAGGGTGATCCGGGGGACGGTGGGTCCGTGAGTCCGGTGGATGGCCCACGGAACATCAAGTACCTTCCGTAACAACGGAAATGCTCAGTGCAGTGGGACGACGGGGGTGCCGTGGACGGGTTGGTCGAATTCAGGACCGGTGACGGTGCCGTGGTCGCGGTCGAGGGGGTGGAGGAGCGGTCCGGCTCCCGCCTGGTCTCCCGTGGCGACGGTGCGGTCCAGGCGACCCGTACGTTCGAGGGCGCCCTGGACGGCGTGCGCTCCGCCGCCGAGTCCGCGCTGCGCGTCTTCCGGGACGGCTCGCTGAAGCCGGACGGTGTGGAGATCGAGTTCGGGGTGAAGCTGTCCGCCGAGGCAGGCGCGTTCATCGCCAAGGGGACCGCCGAGGGGCACCTCGTGGTCAAGCTGTCCTGGTCCCCGTCCGCTTCGGAGGCCGGTGCTCGGGAGGCCGGCACCGCGTCATGAACAGCGCCGTGGACAGCGCCCTGGAGACCAGCCTGAACAGCGCCGAGTGGCACGCCCGGATCGAATTACGCGGCCAGGTGGCCGGAGCGGGCTTCCTGGTCACCCCCAACACGGTGCTGACCTGCGCCCATGTCGTGCGGGACGGCGACGGCCCGACGGTGACCTTCACGGAGCTGCCCGGCTCCCCGGCCGTGCCCGCCCGGGTCGTCGCGCACGGCGGCTGGAGCGGCGCCGGCACCGACCTCGGTGACCTGGCCGTGCTGGAACTGGACCGGGAGATGCCCATCGCCCCGGCCGCGCTCGCGCCGGTCGACGCCGCGCACGGCACGAGCCCCCGCAAGCTCGTCGTCTACGGCTTCCCGGTCGGCTTCGACGAGGGCACCCTCGCCGAGTACCGCGTCACCGCACCGCAGTTGATCAAACGGGAGTGGCTCCAGCTGGAGGCCTGGCACCCGGGTGGCCAGGCCCTGGCCCCCGGCTTCAGCGGGGCGGCCGTCACCCTGGCCGACACCGGCGAGGTCGTCGGCATGGTCACGGCGGCGGCCGGCAGCCGGGACGTGCGCAACGGCCGGATGATGCCCACCCAGGTCATGGCCCGCTACTGGCCCGGCCTACAGAGCCTCGTCCCCACCTCGGACCACGCCGGTGCCGACCGGGCCCGGCTGCGCGCCCTGGTGGAGAAGGCGGCCCGGGCGGGCGTGGACTGCGACCCGGCCCGGCTCTACTCCGCCGCCGCCGACCCGTTCGACCCGCCGCCGCCCGAGGAGGGGTTCGACTCCCTGTGGTCGGCGGCCCTGTTCGTACTGTGCGAACTCGACGGGCCGGGCGCCGCGCGGACCGTGTCCCGGTTCGCCGACCGGCTCGAAGCCCTGCTGCACACCCCGGCCGTGGAGCCGTCGGCGCCCGACTGGTCGCCCATCCTCGTCGAACTCGGGCACAGCGGAGCGGGCGACGGCCTGGTCCGGGTCGAGGTGTCCGCGTACAGCGAGGGGCGACGGCACCCGGTGGACTCCGGCACGGTCGAACAGCACCGGCTGCACGCCTACGTGCGGGACCGGATCGAGGCGGCCTTCCGGTATCTGACGCCCGGCGCCGATGAGTTGGTGGCGTTCGCGCTGCCCCGGGACTGGCTGGACTGGCCCGTCGACCTCTGGGAGAGCGCCCCCGACGACGCGACCCCGCTCGGCTGCGTCTACCCGCTGGTCGTCACCGACCACGCCCGGCGCAAGGCCAGCACCCGGCATGTCCTGACCCGGGCGTGGAAGCGCCTGGACGCTTTGCCGGGCGCGCGGATGCACCGTGTGGAGTGCGGCGGCCCGGAGGAGCCCGGGCGGCTGCGGATGCGGATGCGGCGGCCCGACGCCTGCCTCGCCGGGTTCGGCACCGCCCCGGCCGCCTCCCGTACCCGACCGCACTTCGACACCTCGCTCACCGCGCCGGCCCCGGTCATCGTGTGGTCGCGCGACGGCTGCGACTCCGGGCAGGAGGAGTGCGCCGGAGCGGACGGCTGCACCGGCAAGGCCTTCCTCGACGCGCTCGACGCCTGCCTCTCGGCCGTACCGCCCGCCGAACTCCCGCGCCACATCCTGGCGCTGCGCGAGGAGGCCGACGCCGAGGAGGACCACTGGGCCCACGGCATCCAGCTGCTGTGGGACGACCCACGGGTCTTCACCGACCCGCACGCGGTCGTCGCCGCGCACGCGGGGTCGCCGGTGTCGCCGGTGTCCTGACCCACCCGGACGCGGTCCGGGGCGCCTTGAGAAACACCAGCACGAAAACGGAGAGCGGAGACCACCCCCCATGCCGCACTGGTCGGTCTACACCGGCAAGAACGAGCCGCACGACGGCATCGACCACCTCCCCGTCCCACCGCCCTGGCGCGCCTTCGACGGCGGGCCGGCCCTGCCGCCGCCCGACGACGGCGACGACGCGACGGCCGTCTCGCCCGACCGCGTGCACCGGGCCAAGTCGTACGTGGCCACCCCGGAGAGCGTCCGGCTCGTCAACGCCGCGCTCTGTCTGCGCCGCCCCCTCCTCGTCACCGGCCCGCCCGGCACCGGCAAGTCCTCACTGGCGTACGCGGTGGCACGCGAGCTGCGCCTCGGCCCGGTGCTGCGCTGGAACATCACCAGCCGCAGCTCGCTGTCCGACGGCCTCTACCAGTACGACCCGCTGTCCCGGCTGTACGCGGCCCGGGAGCGGCAGGACCGGCAGGACCGGCAGGACCGGCAGGACCGGCTGCGGCAGGACCGTCCGGCCGCCGGCGATGTCGAGGACCATCTGCGCCTGGGCCCGCTCGGTACGGCCCTGCTCCCCTACGACCGGCCCCGGGCCCTGCTCGTCGACGAGGTCGACAAGAGCGACCTCGACCTGCCGAACGACCTGCTGAACGTCCTGGAGGAGGGCCAGTACGAGATCCCCGAACTGGTCCGCGCCGCCCGCCACTCGGACGACACGGCGGCCGAGGTCCTGGCCGACGGCACGGACACCCCGGTCGCCGTCCGGCGCGGGCGGGTCCGCTGCCGGGCCTTCCCGTTCGTCGTACTGACCAGCAACGGCGAACGCGAGTTCCCGCCCGCCTTCCTGCGCCGCTGCGTCCGGCTGAAGCTGCGCCGCCCCGACCGGGACCAGCTCACCGACATCGTCCGCGCCCACCTCGACACCCCGGACGCCGCGGCGGACCGTCTGATCACCCGCTTCCTGGAGCGGGCCAACGGCGGCGAACTGGCCACCGACCAGCTTCTGAACGCCCTCTACCTCACCGGAGTCTCCGGCCTGGACGCCGAGTCCCGCGACGACCTCGCCGAGCAACTGATGCCGTACCTCAGCGCGACGGCCGACGGCGATGGCTTCTGAGCACGGATCCGGACAGTCCCCCGTCGCCCGCCTGGCCGCGGCGCTGTCCGCGGCGGGTGCGTCGCCGACGCCCCGGGAGCTGGCGGAACTGCTGTGGCTGGCGGGCCGGTTGGAGGCGGACGGGCAGCCGTCCGGGGAGGAGCCCCGGTCCGTCGGTCCCGCCACGCCCGAAGCGACAGCCGAGGCCCTCACGCCCGAGGACGACCCCCCGGCCGCCACCCCCGTACCGCCACGGTCCTCCGAGCCACCACCGACGGCCCCGGCGCCCACGCCCGACCGTGTCCCCCTGCGCCTGCCCGCACCGCGTTCCCCGGGACCCACACCGGGGGACGGAGCCGGCGGCGGTTCCCCCCTTCTCGCCCCCGCACCGCCGATGCTGCCCCACCCCCTCGCACTCCAGCGCGCCCTGCGCCCGCTGCAGCGCAAGGTGCCCTCCCCGCACCGGCGCGTGCTGGACGAACGGGCGACGGCCGACCGGATCGCGCGGCTCGGCGCCCACCCCGACGTGTGGCTCCCGGTGCTGCGCCCGGCCCCCGACCGCTGGCTGCGCCTGAACCTCGTGCACGACACCGGCCCCACCATGCCGGTCTGGCGCCCCCTGGTGAGCGAACTGCACACGGCCCTCGCCCAGTCGGGCATCTTCCGTACCGTCACCCTGCATCCGGCCACACCCGACGGCCGGGCCCGCCAGGTCCCCGTCCTGGACGACGGCCGTACGGTCACCCTCGTCGTCAGCGACTGCATGGGCCCGCAGTGGCGCCCGGGCGAGGCGGGCGACCGCTGGTACCGCACCCTGCGCCACTGGGCCCGCCACCTGCCGCTCGCCGTGGTCCAGCCCCTGCCGGAACACCTCTGGCCCACCACGGCCCTCCCCGCCGAACCGGGCCTGCTGACCGCCCCGTCCACGGCGGCGCCCTCGGCATCGCTCGCCTTCACCCCGTACGAAGCCACGCCGGCCCCCGACCAGGCCCTGCCCCTGCCGGTCCTGGAACCGGGCGCCCCCTGGCTCGCCCACTGGGCGGCCCTGGTCTCCGACCCCGGAGGCGCCCGCACCCCGGGCGCGGCGGCCTGGCTGCCGCCCGCCCCCGCACCACCCGCCGAACCGGTCCCCGACCTCGCCTCGGCGTCCCCGGAGGACCTGGTGCTGCGCTTCCGCGCGACCGCGTCCCCGGAGGCCTTCCGCCTCGCCGGGCATCTCGCGCTGGCGGTCCCCTCGGTCCCGGTGATGCGCCTCGTCCAGCGCACCGTCGACCGCGACCCGCACCCCCAGCACCTCGCCGAGGTGATCCTCAGCGGCATGCTCGCGGCGGCCCCGGGCCCACCCGGCTCCTACGAATTCCGGCCCGGTGTGAGGGAGTTGCTGCTGCGTTCGCTGCCCCGTACGGCCCGGGGACGGACCCGTGAGTTCCTCGAGCGGGTCGGCGGTCTGATCGACGAACGGGCGGGGCTCGCGGCCGGGGAGTTCCGGGCCGAGACGGACGGCGGGCAGAACGGCTCGGGGCCCGCGTTCGCGACGGTGAGCGAGGAGACGGTGCGGCGGCTGGGCGGGGAGGGGCCGCCGGAGCCGTTGTTCGCGGGGCGGTACCGGCTGGCCGGGCGGCGAGGGGCCGACCGACGGAAGGTGCGGGCCGTGGACGTCCGCACCGACCAGCAGGTGGTCGTACAGATGTATCGCGACCAGCCCGCGCCGCACGAGCGGTTCCTGAGGGAGGCCCGCGCGCTGGCCGACGTCGACGATCCGCATGTGGTGCGGGTGCTCGACTTCGGGACGGAGGGCAACACGCCCTACCTGGTCACGGAGTTCGTGGACGGGCTGACGCTCTCAGAAATCCTCTCGGGCATCTCCTTCCGGACGTTCGCCCGCCTGGTGTGCCAGGGCCTGGCCGGTCTCGACGCGCTCCACGCGCACGGTCTGGTGCGCGGGGAGCCCGGCCCTGCGGGCCTGTTGCTGCGGCCCGACGGCACGGTGATGATCAGCCGGGTCGCGCTGGGCGAGGAGTCCCGGGACAAGGGCCCCGAGTCGGACGTGACCGAATTCCGCTGGTTTCTCAAGCAACTGGCCGCGGGCGTGGCGGTTCCCCGCGAGCACAGGGAGCTGCTCGACCGGATCGACAGGCGCAGGATGCGCGAAGCCGCCGGATACGCCGCCGGGCTGCCCGCGACGGCCCCGTGGCCGCCCTCGTACGGCTTCACACTGCTCGGCCCGCTGCGCATCAGCGACGGCACGGACCCCGTCGAGCCCCCCTCGCCGGAGGCCCAGGCGCTGCTGTGCATGCTGCTCCTCCACCGCGGCCGCCGTGTGACCCGCACCGAGGTGGCCGGGGGGCTGTGGGCGGAGCCACCGGCGGACCGCGAGGCCGAAGCCCGCATCGAGAACCTGATTCCCGAGCTGCGACGGGTGCTGCCGCCCGGCGCGTTCGTCACTCTCCCGGATGCCTACGCCCTGCACCTGCCGGACGTGTACGTCGACGCGCTCCACTGCGAGGAGCTCCTCGGCGACACGATGCGCGGCCCCGCCGAACTCCGCCGCGTCCTCGACCTCTGGTACGGCGACCCCCTCGACGGCGTCCCCGGCCCCGCCGCCGCCACCACCCGGGAGCGTCTGCGCGCCCTCAGGCTGGACCTCGAGACCACGCTGGCCGACCTGGAGCGGACGGCGTCCGAAGAGGGCGCCGGCCCCACGATCCTCTTCGAGGCCGACGACCTCACCGGTCACCCCGAGGCCCGCATCACCCTCGAGTACGCGGTGCACGAGATGCTCTCCCGGGGCGCCCTCGCCACCCATCAGGTCGATGTCCGGGTGCGCGGCAACGGCTACATGGTCCACACCGAGCCGGGCACCTACGTCCTCCCCGTGCTGGTCGCGGTGCTGCGCTGGCTCCCGGAGGTCCTGACCGGGCTCGTGGACCCGCCGCCGCTCACCGTGACGTTCTGGGACGGGCCCACCCCGCCGGAGGTGTCGGCGCCCGTGAACGCCGACCTCCAGGTGGTCGTCTCCCCGGCCGTGTACGAGCAGTTCGCCGGCAGCTCGGCGGCCCAGGGGCCCCGGCGCTTCCAGCCCCTCTACCAGGGCGGCGCCACGGACACCCCGCCCGTCGCCTGGTACTGCCCGCTGTCCCCCTCCACGGCCCCCGAACTCGAGGACCGCGACCTGGTGCGGGGGCCCTTCATCACGCACGATCTGCGCCGGCTCGGCATACCGGCCCCGGGCCGCACCGCCGTCGTCCACACCCAGCCGGACGGCCCGCTCACCCTCCTCAACCCCGCCCAGCCGCACGGCGACGGGCCGCCGCGGCACGTCACGTACTACGAGGTGGACCTCACCACGCACCAGTCCCACCACCGGGTCTCCCTGCCGAGCTCCGGCAAGGGCGCCTTCGCCGCCGCGGTCGAGCTGTCCTGGCACGTGGACGACCCGGTCGCCTTCGTCCGCGGCGAGGTCGCCCGGGTGTCGGAGCCGCTGCTGGAGCATCTGCTGGAGGAGGCGGCCCGGATCACCCGCCGGCATCCGCTGCGCCGGGCGGGCGCGGCCCAGCGCGCGGTCAACGCCGGGCTGCGCCGGTGGCCCGTGCCGGGGCTGTCGGTGGCGGCGTCGGTGCAGCTGGCCCCGGAGGGGGCGGCCCTGCCCGGACCGCAGGGCCCGGCCCCGTCGGCGCGCCCGCTGTCCGGTCTCCTCGGCGACGCCGAGACCGTGCTGCTGGGCTTCGACGGCCCGGTGGCCCGCCTGTTCTCCGCGACCACCGCGCGCGAGGCCGCCCTCGACCTGCTCGCCCTGGTCGCCGAGCACCGCGACCCGCAGGACAGCGTGGCGGGGGCGGGGCGGGAGACGTTCGTCCATCCGCTGGACGTCCTGCGGGCGTTCGCCCGCGACCGGCTCGGCCCGCTGCTCCGGGACCGCCTGGAGAAACTCGAACTGCTGGCGCTCCCGGCCGCGCCGACCACGCACAACTGCGTCCCGCTGGTCCGCGCGCTGCACGACTCCGGACGCCGTGTCAGTGTGGTCACGGACGTCGGCGCACCGGCCGTCCACCGCTATCTGGAGCCCTACGGCCTCCCCCTGGCCGGGGTCCACGGCCGCGGCAAGGACCTCGCCCTGCTGACCCCGCACCCCGACTGCCTCCTGCGCGCGATGCACTCCTCCGGCGGCGCCGCCGCGACCGGCGTACTGATCGGCTCCACGGTCGCCGAACTCACCGCCGCCCAGCAGGCCGGCCTGCGCTTCATCGGCCTCGCCCGCAACGCCACCGCCGCCCGGCACCTCGGCGAGGCGGGCTGCGAGACCACCGTCACGTCCCTGGCCCCCCTCCTGGAGGCAGCGCGCTCGCTCCAGACGTAGCGGGGGCCGAACCCCCCGTTCGGCGGCACCCCACCCGGCCCCCTTGGAAAGGCGGCTCCGTCCCCTCCCGCGCACGATGCGAGGGAGGCCCGCCATCGGGCGGCCCTCCACGGTCTGTGCTCTCGGGAGGACCTGCCATGACCGCCAGTCTGGAGCAGTTGCGCCGCTGCCACTTCGCCGTCGACCTGGGGGCGGCCCGCACCCGCGTCTACGTCAAGGGCGCCGGGCTCGTCGTCGACCAGCCGTCCGCCGCCGCCGTGAACACCCGCACCGGCGCCCTGATCGCGGTCGGCGAGCTCGCCGAGAAGATGACGGGCCGTACGCCGCACTACATCCGGGTGGTGCGGCCGGTCTCCGGCGGCACGGTCGTGGACATCGAGATGGCCCAGCGCATGCTGCGGCACCTGCTCGGCGACAAGATGCGCCGCAGTCTGCGCCGCAAGCCGATCCTGCGCGCCGCGGCCTGCACCCCGCACGACGCCGACCCGCTGGCCCAGCGCGCCGCGATCGAGACCCTGGTAGGGCTCGGGGCCCGCCGGGTGGAGCTGGTCGACACACTGATCGCCGCCGCCGTCGGCTGCGGGCTGCCCGTGGAGCAGCCCGAGGCAACGATGATCATGGTGTGCGGGGCGGCGGCCACCCAGGTGGCCGTGCTGTCCCTGGGCGCGATCGTCACCGCCGAGCGCATCCCGGTGGGCGGCGAGGCCGTCGACCACGCGATCGTGCAGCACCTGCGGCACGAGCACGAGCTGATGCTGCCGAGCCAGTCGGTGCGGCCGTTGCAGCTGGCCCTGTCCGGCAACGGCCTCACCCCGCACGGCCCGGCCTCGACGGAGATCCACGGCCGGGACGTCGCCACCGGCCTGGCCCGCTCGGTCCTGGTCGACACCGCCGCCGTACGGGACGCCATCCAGACGCCGCTCACCGCCATCCTCGACGGCATCGGCAAGGTGCTCCGGGACTGTCCGCCCGATCTGGTCGCCGACCTGGGCGAACGGGGCATCATGATGGTCGGCGGCAGTGCGCTGCTGCCGGGCCTGGACGAGATGCTCCGCGAGGCGACCGGGATGCCCGTGCGCATCGCCGAGCGCCCGGACGTGTGCGCGGTACAGGGCCTCGGCGCCATGCTGGAGGGCAAGATCGAACCGCTGGCGCTGGATCCGCTGGGCGCCTGAGCCGCCCCGGGGCCCTCAGCGAACGAACCAGCAGCGCACGGTCGTACCGCCGTCGCCCCGGTGCACCCGCACCAGGTCGGCGATCAGGTTGACCAGCAGGATCCCGCGCCCCCCGCGCTGGTCGCGAGGGACGGGCCGGCGCCCGGCCAGGACATCGGCGAGCCGTCCCTCGTCGCGCACCTCGCACACCACGTACCCGTCCTCGGTCCACATCCGCAGCACACCCGAACCACCGCCGTGCACCACGCTGTTCGTGGTGAGCTCGGCCGTGGCGAGGGCCAGGTCGTCCAGCTTGACGCCGGTGAGACCGAGCCGCGCCGCCTCACCGACGGCCACGTGCCGGGCCGGGGAGAGCGAGTCGGAGTCGAAGGGGAACGTCAGCGCGTCCGGCACGGGCGGCAGCGGCTCGTTGTAGCGGTCGACGACGGACCAGGGGGCGTACGCGTCGCTGTCCTGCTCCGCCCGGGAGCCGGCGGGGATGACGGTGGGGTGGGTGGCGTACGCGTCGGCGAGGACGTGTTCGGGCAGCTGCTCGGCGTCGTACGGACACAGGATGGTCGCCGTACGGCCCCGGAAGGCCGCGTTGATGAGCGCCTCGTGCTGGGCGCAGGCGGGGTACTCGGTGGCGGAGCGCCCGGCCCAGACGGGCTCGCCGATGATCCGCACCCGGCGGCCGGAGGGCTGGGCGTCGGCGAACGCGCGGAGCACGCCCGGGATGATCCGCCCGGGGTTGCGCCCGGCCTCCCGCATGTCCAGGAACTTCACGGCGGCCGCGGCCTCGCCCAGGACGTCCCGGATCAGCGCGAGGTTCTTGCCGGGCACGGCGACCGCCACGGGTTCGCCGGCCGCGAGGCCGTCACGTACGAAGGGCACGGTGCCGTCGAGGTACTCCTGCTCGTCCCGGTAGAAGAGCGCAGGGTGGACAAAGGGGTCGAGGGGTCCGAAGGGCTCGGTGACGGCAGTGGTCATGACGTCGACACCTCGATCCCTTCCTGGTCGGGCCACAGCAGGTCCAGCGTCCGTCGCAGGGCCGGCGGCGGCCGGCGCACGACGAACCTGCGGCCGTCCCGGAGCTGCCCGGCCGCGGCCGCGAGCGCGCCGGCGCCCGCCACGTCGACGAACGTCACGTCGGACAGCTCCAGGTAGTACACGTCCTCATCCTCGCGAACGGCCTGCTCCAGTACGCCTTCCCAGATCGCGCGGGTCGTCAGGCCGACTTCTCCCGCCGCCCGGACACCTTGCCGCCCGGCCAGCGGAAACACCGCCAGGCCCGGCATGCGGGGACCGGCGGCAGGCACCTGATATCGAGTGTTCAAGCCCGTCTCCCCACGCTCGCGGACCACAGCGCTCGTACCCGTCCGGGAAAATCTCATTCCCCCGAACCGGGTGTAGTACGCCGGAAGGGGGGCAGGCGCACGTCACACCGACGTCCACCGGGGGGGCGACGTGACCGTTGCGCAGTCCGGCTCGGACCGATGACGACCGACGAGGAACGACAGGGCGGTGACATGACGTCAGCGGCATCACCACACCTCACAGGAGGGCTGGACACCCTGGTCATCAGTGGCCGTGTCGACGCGGACCGTGCCGAGCTCACCCCGCGTGGTGAGCTCGTTCAGGGCTGCGCGGACATCCTGGCCCGAACCCTGGCCGAGCTGCCGGCCACGATCACCCGGGTCGACCTGGACATGGGGGGCGTGCATTTCATGGACACGGCCGGACTGCGGTTCCTTGACGTCCTGGGCGACTACGGCCGGGAGCGTGCGACGACGACGGTCACGACCACGAACTGGAACGGCCAGCCGCGCCGGATCCTGGAGCTGGCGGGCCTGGACACCACGGATCCGCTGCGCCCCGCGGCTCACGACCCCGTCCCGGCCGCGTCCTCGGCGGTCGCCCTGGAACGCGCGGAGCGCCTGCACCTCCTCCAGTCGGAGGTCGAGCAGCTCCGCCAGGCCATCGCCTCCCGCCCGGTCATCGACCAGGCCCGCGGCATCCTCATGGCCACCCACGGCTGCAGCTCCGACCAGGCCTGGCACATCCTGCGGGAAACGTCCCAGCTCTCCAACACCAAGCTCCGCGACGTGGCCGCCGCGGTCACGGCCAGCGCGGAATCCGACGGCCCTCCCCCACCCCCCGAACTCCGCACGGCGCTGAACAAGGCCCTCGCCCGCCGCCACCACGGCTGACCCGGGGGAGGCGGCCGGCCGGCACGCGGCAACCCACTTGATCAGCGCAATACCTGGACGAATCGCTCTCGTTGTCAGCGATGTGCCTCCCGCGACCCCAGCCCCGGCAGACCGACGCACGACCACCGCTCGGACGGTGATCGGCGACGACCCGGCACTACGGGCGGCCTACCGGCTCTGCCGGCTCCGGACCAGGCGGCAGGACCCCGCGGAGTACGCCCTGATCCAGCTGGTGCCGGCCCCGCTGCGCCCGGCGCTCCACGCGCTGTGGGCGGCCGCCAACGCCCTCGACGACCTGGGCGACGACCGCACCGCCCCCGCCGCCGAACGGGCCGCCCGCGTCGAGGAGTGGATCACCGCCCTGCACCGCGAACTGCCCACCGGCACCAGCCCGGACCCGATCCGCCACGCCCTCGTGCACACGGCGGTCCGCTGGCGCCTGGACCTGTCCGAACTGCACGCCGCCATGACCCAGGTCCAGGACGACACCGAGGGCAGGCACTTCGCCGACTGGGCCGAGTGGCGCACCTGGGGCCGGGACAATCTGCTGCCCTGGTTCGGCCAGGTCCGCACCCTGTTCGACCGGGCCGGCGTCCCCGTGGCGCTCCGGCTGGACACCCGGGAGACCTACGAGGAGTTCCTCGACGGCGTACGGCTCACGGACATCCTCACCGACCTGTCCGCCGACCTCGCCCAGGGCGACCTGCTCCTGCCCGACGAGGCCCTCGACGACCACCCCGGGTCCGCCGTCGACTTGGCGCACCGCCGCTGGAGCCCCGCCGTGTCCGCCCTGGTCACGCGGCTGACGGGCCTGGCCCGCCGGTGGGTGACCCAGGAGACCCTCTGCCGCGGTATGCACCCCGGCCCCGCCACCGTCCTGCACACGATGGCGGCCCTGCTGCGCGCCCAGCTCGACGCCATCGACACCGCCGGGCCGGCCGTCCTCCAGGCCCCGCCCCGGCCCGCACCCCTCACCCGCGCCCGGATCCTCGCCCCCGCCCGGGCCCGCGCGACCCTGGCCTGGAGCCTGACCCCGCTGACCGTGCCACCCGCGCACCGGCCTGACCACGGCAGACGCCCCACGCCCGCTCGCCCGCCTCGCACCGCCACCTTCCGCTCTCCCCCGCCCCACCCCACCGGCGAGCGGTCACCGGAGATCGCACCCACCCATCTGCCCGCCCATGTCGCCGTGATCATGGACGGCAACGGCCGCTGGGCCCAGCAGCGGGGCCTCCCCCGCCACGAGGGCCATCGCGCCGGTGCCACCGCCGTCCGCGAGGTGGTCCACGGTGCCCTGGAGCTCGGCCTGCGCCACCTGACCCTGTACACCTTCTCCACCGAGAACTGGCACCGCGACGCCGAAGAGGTCGACGCGATCGTCGACCTCCTGCGCCGTGAACTGGTCGAAGACCCCTTCCGCGACCTCGACGTCCGGCTGGGCTGGCACGGCCGCGCCGGCCGTCTGCCGCCCGACCTGGTGGACCTGCTCCACCTCCGGGAGCGCACCACCCGCACCCGCACGGGCCTGACGCTGACGATGTGCATCGACTACGGCGGCCGGGACGAGATCACCCGAACGGCCGCCGCCCTGGCCCGCCGCACCCGAGCAGGCCACCTGGATCCGGACCTGATCACCGAGGACGACTTCGCCCGGCACCTGCCCCGCCCGGACCTGCCGGACGTGGACCTGCTCTGGCGCACGGGCGGCGAACACCGCGTCTCCAACTTCCTGCCCTGGCACACGGCCTACGCCGAACTGCACTTCACCCCTGGCCTCTGGCCCGACACCGACCGCCGCGACCTCTGGCAGGCCGTCACCACCTACACCCACCGCCAACGCCGCCACGGCACGACTCCGGCCACCTCGGCCTAGCCGGAACAGGGCATCCCCGTCACGAGGCGGTAGACGACGGTGACGTCCTCGTAGTCCCTACCGGGGACGACCGGGTCCGGCAGGTGGGTGCGGTCACCGTGGCTCGTCGACTTCCGCTTCCCGGTGCCGGTGAAGCGAACGGCTGTCCGGGGTTCCTCCGTGAAGCGGAGCCGGTCGGCGTGGACGGTCGACCGGAACGAGATGTCCCCCGTTCAGGGCGGCTCCTCCGGTTCCTCGGGCTTCTTGGCGGCACGCGGGCGACCGGACCTCGGCGGCAGCTTTCCGTCCTCTCCCCGCACCCGGCGCTTGCGGGTGCCACTCTGACTCCGGCCAGGCCGCCCCTGCTCCTCCTCCGCGCCATCACGGGCCGCACGCGGCTCGGCCGGCTCGGCCCCTTCCGCGGTGCCCTTCGCCGTCTCCGCGGTGTCCTTCGCCGTCTCCGCGGCGCCCGCAACGGCCTGGCCGCTGCCCCGTACCGTGTCACCTGCCGCTTCCGTTGCCGCTTCCGTCGCACCCGTGGCCTGTTCGGCCACGCTCCCGGCGGTGCCGCCCACTGCCTCGCCGGCGTCTCCGACGGCCCGGCCCGCCTCCTGCCCGACGCCCTCCACCGCGCGCCCGGCACCACCGCCCACGTCCTGAACAGCCTTCCCGGCTCCCTCACCGACATCCTGTGCCACGGAGCCGACGCCCTTGCCCACGTCCTGAACAGCAGCCCCGGCACCCTGGCCCACGTCCTCTACGGCGGCCCCCGCGCCCTGACCCACGTCCCTGACGGCGGCTCCGGCTCCCGTACCCAGCTCCCCCACGGCCTGACGGGCTCCGCCGCCGACGTCCTGCACGGCGGAGCCGACGCCACGCGCCAGCTCGTGGAGGATCTCCGGGTTGCGGTCGAGCGTGGTGAGCACGCGGTCGATGATCTTCGCGACGTGATGGAGCCGCACCTTGAGCTGGGCCTGGGCCTCGACGCCCGAGATACCCAGATGCACCCGGCCGAGCGTGACGTCGGCGCCCACGTTCAGTTTGAGCAGATCCAGCACCTCGGCCTGCAACGAGACATGTGCCCGCAGATCCTCGACGTCCAGGTCGATCTCGTCGACCTTCAGGATCGGAACATCGAGGTACACATCAGGGCTCCCCCCGACCGCGTCCTCCTCGTCCTCCTCCTCGTCGTAAGCCTCGGGATCGACGTACTCGTCGTCGTACTCCTCGACGGAGTCCTCATCGTTCTCGGCGTTGCCACCCATCGCCACGCCTCCGCGTTTTGGCATACCTTTCGACCATTTTGATCCCTTTTGGTCATCTACGCGCGGTCAGTACCGTCCGCGCGGGGTCACGCCTCCGCCTTGGCCCGGGCGATGAGCAGAGCCACGTCGTCGTGGTCTCCCTCGGCGCGCAGGGAGTGCAGAAGCAGGTCGCAGGTCGCGTCGAGGGAGCGGTCGGGGTCGTCGAGGACATCGAGGAGGGCGTCCAGGCGGACGTCGATCGGCTGGTCGCGGGTCTCGACGAGGCCGTCGGTGTAGAGGACGAGCTGGTCCCCCGGTCCGAAGCCGATGGACGTGGAGTCGAAGGGAATGCCGCAGCCTCCCAGGGGCGCGCCGGTGGGCATGTCGAGCAGCTCGCGTGTGCCGTCCGGGCGGAGGAGGACGGGCGGCAGATGCCCGGCGAGGGAGATGTGGCAGCGCGCGGCGTGGGGGTCGAAGACGGCGTAGACGCAGGTGGCGATGGTGTCGATGCCGTCCGTGATGTGGTCGAGGTGGTGCAGGACCTGGTCGGCGGGCAGATCGAGATCGGCCAGGGTTCTGGTGGCGGTGCGCAGCTGTCCCATGGTGGCCGCGGCCGTGACGCCGCTGCCCATGACGTCGCCGACGACGAGGGCGGTCTTGTCGCCGTTCAGGGGGATGACGTCGAACCAGTCGCCGCCGATCTCGATGGCGGCCTGCGCGGGGCGGTAGCGGCAGGCGACGTCGAGGCCGGGTCGCTGTGGCGGAGGATGGGGCAGCAGGCTGCGCTGGAGGGTGAGGGCGATGCGGCGCTGTTCCTCCACGGCGCGATGCCGGTCGGTGACGTCGACGCTGGAGGTGGCCACTCCCAGCACTTTCCCGTTGGGGGACTCGAGCCGGTAGAAGGAGATCGACCAGGCGTGATCGTGGTCCGGGTCGGCCGCCGTACGGCCGACGGTGTACTGGTCCACGACCGGTGTCCCGGACGCCAGAACCTCACGCATGGCGGCTTCGAAGGACTCGTCCACGAAGGGCAGCACCTCGTGGATGTGGCGGCCGATGTGCTCGGCGGCCGGCATGCCGTTCATCCGTTCCTCCGCGGGGTTCACGGAGATGTACCGGAGCTCGGTGTCCAGCATGCCCAGTCCGATCGGTGACTGGGACACCAGCTGTGCGGACAGGGCCAGGTTCCGCTCCACCTGCCGCAGGGTCGCCTGGTCGGTGGCCAGACCCAGCGCCCAGAAGTCGCGCTGGTCGTCCTGCAGCCGCATGTTGCGGAACTCCACCATGCGCGTACTGCCGTCCTTGTGCCGGACGGGAGCGGCCCCGGCCCAGCTCGTACCGTCCCGCATGACCTGGGCGAACAGCGCCAGCACCGTGTCGAGGTGCTCCTCGTCGATCAGCAGCCGCCCCGCGTACTGACCCAGGGCCTCCTCGGCGCTGTAGCCGAAAAGGATCTCGGCCTGCGGGCTCCAGAGATCGATCCTGCCCTCGGCGTCGAGGAGGACAGCCGCCACGTTCAGCACGTCCAGCAGGCCACCCGGCGTGGACGCGACCACACCCGCCGCACCGGGCCCACCCCGGAAGGGTTCGGTCGCACCCATACCCCAGGCTCCTTCCGGCCGCCGATCAGGCCGCCGCCATCCCATCGTCCCCCTCCGCCACCCACGCGTGCACGCCCACACCGGCGAAGAGTCCGCACAGCGTCACACCACTGCGCCTACAGGGCGAGCCATCCCCGTCAGTGACTGACAAAGAGACATCTGCTAGCGTCATGTCAGTGACTGACAAGAAAGACCTTCGTGAGCGCCGCCGGCTGGCCACGGAGTCCGAGATCGAGGACGCCGCGCTCGACCTGTTCGAGCAGCGCGGGTTCGAGAGCACGACCGTGGACGACATCGCCGCGCGGGTCGGCATGTCGCAGCGCACCTTCTTCCGGTACTTCGCGACGAAGGAGGACGCGGCCCTGGGCCCGAACCGCGCCTTCGAAGCGCTGCTCACCGCACGGCTCGACGGGCATGTGGCGGGCACGTCGGCGCTGCGGGACGTGGAGGAGGCCGTGGCCGCCGTGCTCGGCGAACTCGGCTCGGGCCGGCCCGAGGTCGTACGGCGCATGGTGCGCGTACGCCGTCTGGTCATGAAGGACGAGGCGTTGCGCAGCGCGGCCCTGCGGCGGGAAGCAGAACAGTGCGAGCGGTTCCTGCGGTTGCTGGCCGCGACCACGGGCAGCGCACCGCTGGATCCGCGGGCCCGTCTCCTGGCCGAGACGGTGAGCGTCACGCTGCGCGTGGCCTTCGACGACTGGGCGGCGCGGTACGAACCGGGCAAGGAGTCAGCCCTCGCCGAGGCGTATCGCACCACCTGCACCCGCCTGCGCGCACTCGTCGCGGAGCGCTGACCACTTACATCACCAGGAGAACCTCTTTATGCACGCCTTGGTCCTGGACCAGCCGGGCACCTGCGACACGCTGCGCCCGGCAGACCTGCCGACCCCCGAGCCCGGCCCCGGGCAGGTGAGGGTCAAGGTCGAAGCCTGCGGCCTGAATCCCTCGGACCACCAGCGTGCCGCGTACGGCATCCCGGAGTGGGAGTGGCCCGCCGTCCTGGGCCTGGACGTCGTGGGCCTCGTGGACGCCGTCGGCGCGCACGTGACGCACGTCCGCCCGGGGCAACGCGTCGCGTACCACGGTGACATCCGCGCACGCGGCGGCTTCGCCGAGTACAGCCTGGCCGACGCGACGGTCCTCGCCCTCGTCCCCGACGGTCTGGAACCCGCGACGGCGGCCGCGCTGCCCTCGGCCGGACTGACCGCCTATCAGGCGGTGGTGCGCCGCCTGGGCGTCGGCAACGGCGACACCGTGCTGATCACCGGTGGCGCGGGCGGGGTCGGCGGCTTCGCCGTGCAGCTCTCCGCGCTGGCCGGCGCCCGCGTGTTCGCCACCGAGGCCGCGCACAACACCGAGCACGTCAAGGCACTCGGCGCGGAAGCGGTCATCGACTTCCGCACCGAGGACATCCCCACGCGCGTACGGGAGCTGACCGACGGCCGGGGTCTGGACGCCGTGGTCGACACCATCGGCACCGACTCCGCCACCGCCAACCTCCGCCTCCTGGTGCACGGAGGCGGTCTCGCCGCCATCGCCGGACGCCCCGACCTGAGCGCCGTACCGCCCTTCGGAATGGCGCCCTCCGTGCACGAGATCGCGCTCGGAGCGGCGTACACCGTCGGCGACGAACGGGCCCTCGCGCAGCTGTCCGGCATGCTGACGGACCTGCTCGCCCTGACCGCCGACGGCCGCCTCGATCCGATGCTGGCGCGCACGGTCACTCTCGACGAGGTACCGGCGGCGCTCGTCGAGCTGTCGGGCCGTGGGGTGCGCGGCAAGCTCGTCCACGTGCGCGGCTGATGCCCCGCCACCGCCAAGGAGTCGTCATGCCCCTGCTCCCGCCCCCGTTCGACCCGGAACTCGCCGAAGCCCTGCTCGCCGCCGGTGAGGCCGGTTCCTTCGCGCTCACCCATGACACGCTCGCCGAACAGCGCGAGGCCCTGAACGCCGCGGCCCCCACTCTCGAACAGCTCGGCCGCGACGGCTTCTTCACGGTCGAGGAGCGAACGGTGCCGGGGCCGCACGGCGCCCCCGACATCTCCCTGCTGATCTGCCGACCCGCTGCCGGCGCGGGCGGTCGGCCCGTTCTCTACCACGTGCACGGGGGCGGAATGATCGTAGGGAACAACCGCTCGGGGATGGACGGCTTCGCGTCCTGGGCCCGCGAACTGGACCTGGTGGTGGTGTCGGTGGAGTACCGGCTCGCGCCGGAACATCCGCACCCGGCGCCTGTCGAGGACGTCTACGCCGGTCTGGTCTGGACGGCGGAACACGCCGAGGAGATCGGAGGGGATCCCGAGCGGATCGTCGTCGCCGGGCACAGCGCGGGCGGCGGACTGACCGCGGCCCTCTCCCTGCTGTCCCGGGACCGTGAGGGCCCGCGCCCGCTGGGGCAGATGCTGTTCGCCCCGATGCTCGACGACCGCAACGACACCCCGTCCGCCTACCAGATGGAGGGCCTGGGCGTCTGGGACCGCAAGGCCAACGAACTGGGCTGGACGGCGCTGCTGGGCGAACGGCGGGGCACGCCCGAGGTGTCCCCGTACGCCGCGCCCGCACGGGGACAGGACCTTTCGGGCCTGCCCCCGGCCTACCTGGACGTCGGCTCCGCGGAGACCTTCCGCGACGAGGTCGTCACCTACGCCTCCCGCCTCTGGCAGTCGGGCGCGGCGGCCGAACTCCACGTCTGGCCGGGCGCGTACCACGCCTTCGAGGGGTACGCGCCCGATGCCGCCCTCTCCCGCGCCGCTACGGCCGCGCGGGTCGGCTGGCTGCGGCGGCTCCTGGACTGACGGCCCGGGCTCACTTCAGGTGCCGGTCGAAGAACCGGTTCCCGTCGTCCACCTCGAACCACGGGGTGCCGGTGTGCCCGCCCAGATTGGCGTGCAGCGTCTTCTCCTCGGTACCGAAGGCGTCGAACAGGTCGAGGGCACGCTGCCGGGGGTTCCCCTCGTCGTCCCACTGCAGCAGGAACAGCAGCGGAATGGTGACCTGCCGGGCCTCCTCGCGCTGGGCCAGGGGCACATACCCCCCGGCGAAGAATCCGGCGGCCGCGATGCGCGGCTCGGACACCGCCAGCCGGATGCCGACGGCGGTCCACCCCGAGTACCCGACCGGGCCGCCGATCTCGGGCAGCGCGAGGAGGGCGTCCAGGGTGGTCCGCCAGTCCGGGACCGCCTTCTCGACCAGCGGGCCGATGTAGGACTCGAAGATCTCGTCGACCGGCTCGCCGGACTGGATCGCCCGGCGCATGTCGGCGCGGGCCTGCTCGTCGGCGGCGGAACGGGGCCGGTCGCCGCACCCGGCGGCGTCGATGGTGGCCACCGCGTAGCCGTACGCCGCGCAGTGCCGGGCCCGGGCCACCAGCCGGGGTTGCGCCTTGGGCAGGCCATTGTTGTGGGCCATCAGGACCAGCGGGGCCGGTGCCGCCCCAGAAGATCCAGCAGAGCCCGGCGTCCACAGGGTGCCGGGGATCTCGCCGAGGGTGAATTCGCGTGCGAGGACGCCGTCGTCGAGGCGTTGCTCGGAAGTGAATCGCATGGTCGTGCCTTTCGGGAGCGCTCGTGAACGGCGCTCCCGGACGACCTATCGCCCGACCGTGACCCCGGAGGGGAGCACCCATGTCGATACTGCGTTCACGGGTACCACCTCCTCGTTCTCTCGCACGGCCTCCCGGAAAGTAGCAGGGGGCGACGCGGCCCGCCAACAGGTTTTGGCGGAGGCTCCGTGGCCGGCTGCCACGGAGCGGGGCCGTGCGGTCAGTCACCCCAGAGGCAGAGCCAGGAACGAGGGCCGGCCGTCGGGCGAGCCGATCGTGGTGGTGCTGCCTTCGACGCTCGCGTCGGAGTAGAGGGGGTCCTTGCTGGTGACGGCCAGCATCAACCGGTGGTCCGCGGGCAGGTCGTAGCCGGCGGCCTGCAACCTCCAGGTGCTGGTGCGGTCCTGGCCGGGGGTCAGACCGGTGAGGGTGAGGGGCTCGTGCGTGATGATGCGGGCCGTGTCGTCAGGGCTGACGTCGTACAGGTAGGCGACCAGGGTGGTGGAGTCGGCGGAGCTGCGCACGGTCAGCGTGAGTTCGGGGATGCCCCGGATCCGACGGGCCTCACCGGTGCCGCTGCCGCTGCCGCTGCCGCCGCTTGCCGCGATCGGGTCGCTGGTGAAGACCGCGAGGTTGCGGCGGTCGAACTTGTCCGGCTGGTAGCTCTTGGGGTTGCCGTTCCACTCGGCCTGGCCGGTGGTGATGATGGCGTCCACGGCGGTGCAGTCGGTCGACTGCCCGGCGGTGAACTCCCGTGCCCAGCCCGTCTGCGGAGCGGTCCCCAGAGCGCCGTCGGGACCGCCCGACGAGGCGGTGAGGTACCAGCGTTCGACGGAGGTGGTGACGTCCGCCCAGGACTGCCTGGACTCGCGCACGGCCGGCACGGTGATGACGTTCTTCCCGGTGTCCGGATCGGTCCGGGTCTCGTAGGTGAACATGACCTGGCTGCGGACCTCGGACCAGGAGGGCACGTCGTTCGCGGCCCCGCCCACATGGTGGTCCAGCCAGGCGAGCGCCTCCTCGACCGGCGCGTTCGGGCCGCTGAACGGGACGGTGAGACCGGCGCCCTCGGGCGCGGCATGGTCGCCGATCCACAGGTTCAGGTGCTTGGGCACGGTCAGTTGGCCGAAGTGCTCGATGACCTGGTTGGCCGGGAAGAGCGTCTCGTGCCAGGTGTTGGAGAGGAACGTGGGCACGCCGCGGGCGTTGGTCAGGTCGACGTACGACGACGGCGATCGTTCCTTGCCCCATGCCACGACGTCGTCGAGGTTCCGGCCGGCCCGGAAGTCCGCCAGGATCTGCTGCGTGGCCGCGTCGAACTTCCGCTCGAGCGGGCCTCCGGTGAAGTTGATCAGGGCGTCCACCGCCGCCAGGTGCCGGGTGTCGTGGTGGTAGAGGCTGTCGGCCAGGTCTCCCCAGGTGCTCAGGGCGACCACCGCGGCCACCCGTCCCGCCGGGTCGTGCGCCGCGACCAGCTGGCTGATGCCCGAGCCGTACGACTCACCCAGGAAGGCGATGGCGCTCGGGTCGAAGTGCTGCTGGGCGTAGTCGATGACGGTCGAGCCGTCGGACCGGTCCGCGGGGCCGGCCACGTCGATCGTGCCCCCGGAGGTGAACGGCGCGTCGACGTAGCCGCCGTCGGGGAGGCCCATGGTGTAGCCGATGCCACGCGGGGTGTACGCCAGCACGTGGTAGCCGCGCAGCGCCAGCTGGAGGTACGTGTACTCGAACAACGCCCAGCCGAAGGGCGTCCAGCCGGAGGGCACGATCACCACGGGCCGCGGTTCTTCGGTGTTGAGTTTGATCGTGTGCGCCGACAGCCGTACTCCGTCGTCGGCGGTGATGCGGGGGAAGCCGATGGTCGCCTTCTGCCGGACCTGTTCCGTCAGCTTCTGGAGGTCAGGGGGCAGCACCGCCTTCTCGGACGTGCCGTTCAGCGTCGCGACCAGGGCCGCGGCGAGGTTGGCGGCGGCCGGATCGAGCGATGTGGGCGACGCGTAGACGCCCTGCTCGGCGATCCGGCTCAGCTGCGCCGTGGTGACCGCGGTGATCGCGTCGTCTTCCTGGGGGTGGCTCACGAAGCCCGTCCTCTCACTGTCGCCGACCGGAAGGGGGCGACGGTCGGCACCCTGCTGGCTGCCGGAGACCCCGGCAGCCTCTTGATCCCTTCCATCACCACAGCAGGGCTGCACAGGGGCACAGAAGCACGTCCACCCGCCCCCAACGCCTCAGAAGCCCCCCACACGCCACGCACGCCCGGCACCCGCCGGCGACGTGCGGACCTCGCGGCTCAACCGGACGGCCGAGAATCATCGTGCCGACCGAGTCGATGAACCCCATCACCTTTGCCGGTGAAGGGCCGTACGTTGTTTCGACATGAGACCCCGTATCGCCGTGATCGGCAGCGGCCCCGCCGGGCTTGCCTTCGCCCGCGTCCTTCACCGTCATGGCCACCCGGTCACCGTCCTCGAACGCGACCCAGCCCGCGACGCCCGTCCCGCCGGCGGCACGCTGGACCTCCACGAGGGGCTGGGCCAGCTGGCGTTGGAGAAGGCGGGGGTGCTGGCGGAGTTCCATGCGCTGTCCCGTCCCGAGGGGCAGGCCATGCGCATCCTGGACACGGACGGGACCGTCCTGCGCGACTGGCGGCCACGTCCGGGCGACCGGGCCAATCCCGAGATCGACCGCGGGCAACTCCGTGACCTGTTGCTCGGACCTCTGGAGGTTCAGTGGGGGCGGGTCGTGACGGAGGTGGTGCCGGAGGGCCCGGACGGCGTGCTGGTCCATTGCGCGGACGGGCGACAGGAGACCTTCGACCTCGTGATCGGCGCGGACGGCGCCTGGTCCCGGGTCCGCCCGGCGGTCTCGTCCGCGACGCCGCAGTACACCGGCGTCACCCTGGTCGAGACCTCCCTGGACGACGTCGACACCCGCCACCCCGCCCTCGCCCGGCTGGTCGGCGACGGTTCCCTGGCCGTGTACGGCGTGAACCGCGCGATCGTCGCCCAGCGCAACAGCGGCGGCCACGTCAAGGTGTACGCGCAGTTCCGCGTACCGCTGGACTCGCACACGACCCCCGACCGGCATACGGCCCCGGACCAGCCCGCGGACCTCGGCCCGGCCGATGTCGAAGCCGTGCGATCAAGCCTGCTGGCCCAGTTCGACGGCTGGGCCGCCCCCGTGCTCGACCTCCTCCGCCACGGCACGACTTTCGTCCACCGCCCCCTCTACGTCCTTCCCGTGTCCCACACCTGGCCCCATGTCTCCGGGGTGACGCTCCTGGGCGACGCCGCCCACCTGATGCCCCCGTTGGGAGCGGGCGCGAACCTCGCGATGCTGGAAGGCGCCGAACTCGCCGAGTCCATCGCCGCCGCCCCCGGCCCTGCGGATCTGGACGAAGCCGTCCGCGCCTTCGAGGAACAGATGTGGGCCCGGGCCGGCAGGTGGGCGAAGATCACGACAGCAGGCCTGGAACGCCTCGTCAGCCCGGACCCGTCCCAAGCCGTCGCCCTCTTCGACGAGGTCCAGCCTTCCTGACGTTGGATCAGTCCGCCGAGGCCGTCCCAGCGCTGGTGCCGACTGAACGCGGCACCGGCCAGGGTCATCGTCGATACGAAGAGCAGGCCGCTGCAAGCAGGAGCTCAGCCTGAAATGCGAAGAGCAGCCGACATCCCGTTGCCCCAGTTTCTCGCCGAGTACGAGGAGCAGAGCCCACGTCACCGTCGCCTGGTGTCCGACCACGGGCCGCGGCCGGTCGTCGAAGCCGAGGAATCCGGTGGCCTGCCGCGTCGACCGCCCGTGACAGAACGAAGACTTCGCGGAGGACCGCCTGTAACTCGGTGCGAGATACAAATACTTCAGACCGCACGCACCGCGCTCCTCCTGGGGGAACACCGTGAAGTACACCCGCATCGCCGCCCTCGCCGCCATCGGCGTCGCCGCCTCCCTCTCGCTCACCGCCTGTGGCGGCAGTGACTCCGGGAAGAACTCGTCCTCCAAGGGCTCTTCTTCCTCGTCTTCCTCCTCGTCTTCTTCGTCCTCGGATGACGGCTCGAAGGCGGAGAGCGGCGCGGACTCCGACAGTTCCTCGGGTTCCGGACAGGACACCAAGGCCGCCGGTGCCGCGAACGGCGCGACGGAGACCGGCGGCAAGGTCAAGTTCTGCAAGACGCAGGACCTGGCCATCGACGCCAGGGACGCCGCGACCGACGAGGCCTCCGGCAGGATCGACATCACCATGATCAACCGGGGTTCGGCCACCTGCTCGGCGACGGGCTTCGCGGGCGTCGACATCAAGGACGCCGACAACACCTCGAACCCCATCGAGCGCGGCCACGCCGAGCCGCGTGTCACCACGCTGAAGCCCGGGGACGCCGCTGTCTTCAACCTCGCCTACGACATCGACAACACCGGCGACAGCCTCGCGCACCCGACCGACATCCTGGTGACGCCCCCCAACGAGACCCACAGCGTGAGCCTGAAGTGGCCCGCGAGCGCGGGTGAGATCAAGGGCGCCTACACCGATGTTCAGGTCTACCCCACGCACACGACCAAGTAGGCCGGTGCCGGCGAGGCGGCCGCGCTACCCGGACATCCCCAGTCGCGTCGGGCAGACCAGAACACCCGCACCCGGTCTACCTGGTGAGATCGGTCGGTTCGTCGAGTCGGGTCAGTTTCTCGGGGTTTGATGTCGCACAGATCCGGGTGACGCGCCCGTCCTCGATCACGAGGCTGACCGCGGCCCGTGCGCTGTCGGAGTCGACCCGGATCGCCGGAGCGCCGCCGTCGGCGATGAGGACCACGTCCGGCGCCATGATCTCCAGAAGGTCCTGGACGCGCCCGGTATGCAGCGCGGCGACGAACCGGCCACCACGGCCTGGTGCTCCGACCGGTTCACGCTGACGCGTGGCTGCCGAGCGGCGATGTGGTGACGGGCCCGCCGGGCGATCTGCCGAACCGCGGCGGGCGTCCTGCCCACGGCCTCGGCGACCTCGTCGTACGGCAGGTCGAAGACCTCGCGGAGGACGAACACCGCGCGTTCCGCCGGTCCGAGCGTCTCCAGGACGGTCAGCATCGCGATGGCGCATGTGACAACCACCCGGCAAGGCCGTCGGCGCGACGTGTGAGCCATACGAAGGAGCCTGCGGCGGGTCGGTGCGGGGTTCGTGCGGCGAATGCCGTGGCCCGAGTAACGTCATGAACCTCGTTTGAGCAGGTCACGACGATTCTGCTGGAGTGGGGCGGGTGGGACTCGAACCCACGGCCGACGGATTATGAGTCCGCTGCTCTAACCGGCTGAGCTACCGCCCCATAGCGGCGTGTCGCGTACATGTGTGCGCGCCGTCTGCCGCAGCATAGCCGCTCATACGATCTCCTGCTTCGGATGGTCGGCTTCGCACGGCCTTCGTGACCATGAGGACTGCGACGGGCTCCGCGCGGTTCCCGGAAGATCGAAACCGGCATGAAAAAGGACCCCTGAGAGGGGTCCTCGTTCACCATGCTCCCCCGACTGGACTCGAACCAGTAACCTGCCGGTTAACAGCCGGCTGCTCTGCCAATTGAGCTACGGAGGACCGAGCTCCCCGGACTGGACTCGAACCAGTAACCTGCCGGTTAACAGCCGGCTGCTCTGCCAATTGAGCTACCGAGGAATGCCTCGTTGCATCGAACGTACCTACCTGGGTATCCGCCAGGGGGCGGTTGCTCGCTGCGACACATACATTAGCGCAAGCAGGGGGGTGCTCCGCCAATCGGTACCCGGCGGGGCGCCGACACCGCACCGGAGACCTACGCAAGGGAAGGGTGGCCGCCATGCGTTACCGGCTCACGTTCGTCGCCGGAGTCGTCCTGGGTTACGTGCTGGGCACGAGGGCCGGACGCGAGCGCTACGAGCAGCTGAAGAAGACGGCCCAGCAGTTCGCGCAGAACCCCGCCGTCCGCAACACCGCGGAGTCGGCCGCCCACCAGGGCCGTGAGTTCGCCGGCAAGGCGTACCACGTGGTGAGCGACAAGGTCGGGGACCGCGTCCCCGAGTCGGTGGCCGACCGGGTCCGCCACCTCCGCGACCGCGCCACCCACAACGGCGGCGAAGACGACTGGGGCACGAGCAACACGTAACAGTTCCGCTGCGGTGCCGGGCGGGTCCACGTACCCAGGGGGCGCGGGGAACGGCGCGACCAGCCACGACGAGGCCCGCGCCCAGAAGCCGGCACGGGCCCCCACGGCGCCCACCGCCCCGGCCAGCGCAGCGGTACGGCAGAATTTTGGCCATGGGGATAGTCGCCGGGTTGGACAGTTCACCCGATTTCACTCGTATCGTCGTCTGTGACACGGACTCCGGAGCCGTGCTCAGGCAGGGATATGCGCAGCATCCGGTGGAGAGCCCCGAGGGCGGCGGCCGGCCGTCCGACGTCGATCCGCAGGCCTGGCTGCTGTCCCTGGGCGAGGCGGCGGGCGGCGGGCTCCTCGAAGGCGTGCAGGCCATCGGCGTGTCGGCCCAGCAGAACGCCGTCGTGCCGCTGGACGCGCAGGGCAACACCGTGCGGCCGGCGATGGTCGGCAGCGACAAGCGGACGCAGGTCGCGGCGGCCGATCTGGTCGACGCGCTCGGGGGGCGTGAGGCGTGGGCGCA
Organism: Streptomyces sp. NPDC057099; assembly: GCF_042671245.1. Taxonomy (NCBI): domain Bacteria; kingdom Bacillati; phylum Actinomycetota; class Actinomycetes; order Kitasatosporales; family Streptomycetaceae; genus Streptomyces; species Streptomyces sp. NPDC057099. The sequence continues at coordinate 4,950 of NZ_JBHUTX010000053.1, read as the reverse complement.
GGCGGTGGGCTGTGTGCCGCAGGCCGCGCAGCCGGTGACGAAGCTGCGCTGGCTCGCCCGGACCGAGCCCGACAACGCGCAGCGCACCGCGATCCTCCTGCAGGCGCACGACTGGCTGGTGTGGCAGTTGCTGGGCCGGCCGGTCAGAAGAACCACCGACCGGGGCGGCGCGTCCGGCACCGGGTACTGGTCGGCGGCGACCGGCGGCTACCGGACCGATCTCGTCGAGCTGGCGCTCGGGCAGCAGGCGATGCTGCCGGAGGTGATCGGCCCGGCGGACGCGGCGGGCAGGACGCCGGAGGGGCTGCTGATCTCCGTAGGGACCGGCGAGACCATGGCGGCGGCGTTCGGGCTGGGCATCGGGCTCGGGGACGCGGTCGTGTCGCTGGGCGCGTCCGGGTCCGTGATGGCCGTACACCCCGAGGCGCTGGTCGACGGCTCCGGGATGATCACCGCGCTGGCCGACGCGACCGGCATGCACCTGCCGGTCGTCACCACGCTGAACGCCGTACGGACGCTGCGCGGGACCGCCGAGCTGCTCGGGCTGTCCGATCTGGAGAGCCTGTCCGACCTGGCGATGAAGTCGACGCCGGGGTCGCACGGGCTGGTGCTGCTGCCCTATCTGGAGGGTGAGCGGACACCGAATCTGCCGCACACCGCCGGGACCCTGGCGGGGCTGCGGCGTGAGTCGATGAAGGCGGAGCATCTGGCGCGGGCCGCGTTCGAGGGCATGCTGTGCGGGCTCGCGGACGCGCTGGACGTGCTGCGCGGGCGGGGCGTGGAGGTGCGGCGGGTCTTCCTGCTCGGGTCGGCCGCCGAACTGCCCGCCGTGCAGGCCGCAGCGCCCTCGCTGTTCGGGACGCAGGTCGTGGTGCCGCAGCCCGCGGACTACGCCGCGATCGGCGCGGCCCGCCAGGCGGCCTGGGCGCTCGGGGTGTCGCAGGGCTCGCTCGACGCGCGGACCCCGCCGACCTGGCAGGGCGCCGTCGCCCAGGTGCTGGAGCCCGGGGAGGACCTGGCCGTGGGGCAGGCGGTGCGGCAGCAGTTCGTGGCGGTGCGGGAGCAGACGCATCCCGGAGCGCTGCGGCAGTAGGCCCGGAGGCCCTGTTGGGTTAATTCGGTTGAGGTAACGCGGGTGGAGTGTTCGACGATAGGGGCCAGGGGCAACCAACCGCCCCGTCGCCCACTCCGAGAGAAGCAGCGTGCTCATACGACTTCTGCGGACCTATCTCAGGCCCTACAAGAAACCCATAGCCCTGCTGGTGCTGCTGCAGTTCCTGCAGACCTGCGCCACGCTCTACCTGCCCACGCTGAACGCGGACATCATCGACCAGGGTGTCGTGAACGGTGACACCGGCTACATCGTGGGCTACGGCGGCCTGATGATCGGCATCTCGCTGGTCCAGGTCGTCACCAACATCGGTGCCGTGTACTACGGCGCCCGTACGGCCGCGGCGCTCGGGCGGGACGTGCGGGCGTCCGTGTTCGACCGGGTGCAGTCGTTCTCCGCGCGCGAGGTGGGTCACTTCGGGGCGCCGACGCTGATCACCCGTACGACGAACGACGTCCAGCAGGTGCAGATGCTGGCGCTGATGACGTTCACGCTGATGGTGTCGGCGCCGATCATGTGCGTGGGCGGCATCGTGCTGGCGCTCGGCCTGGACGTTCCGCTGTCCGGGGTGCTGGTGGCGGTCGTGCCGGTGCTGGGCATCTGCGTGACGCTGATCGTGCGGCGGCTGCGCCCGCTGTTCCGGGCGATGCAGGAGCGGCTGGACACGGTGAACCGGGTGCTGCGCGAGCAGATCACCGGCAACCGGGTGATCCGCGCCTTCGTCCGGGACGAGTACGAGCAGCAGCGCTTCCGGAAGGCCAACACCGATCTCACGGACTTCGCGCTGGGCACAGGCAATCTGCTGGCGCTGATGTTCCCGATCGTCATGACGGTGGTGAACCTGTCGTCGATCGCGGTGGTGTGGTTCGGCGCGCACCGCATCGACAGCGGCGGGATGCAGATCGGTGACCTGACGGCGTTCCTGGCCTATCTGATGCAGATCGTGATGTCCGTGATGATGGCCACCTTCATGTTCATGATGGTGCCGCGCGCGGAGGTGTGCGCCGAGCGGATCCAGGAGGTGCTGGACACCTCCTCCAGCGTCGTACCGCCGTCCGCGCCCGTACGGGAGCTGCGCCGGCACGGGCATCTGGAGATCCGGGGGGCGGGCTTCCGCTATCCGGGGGCCGAGGAGCCGGTGCTGCGGGCCGTGGACCTGCTCGCCCGGCCGGGCGAGACGACCGCCGTCATCGGCTCGACCGGCAGCGGCAAGTCCACACTGCTCGGGCTGGTGCCGCGGCTGTTCGACGCGACCGACGGGCAGGTGCTCGTGGACGGTGTCGAGGTGGCGGAGATCGATCCGGTGCTGCTCGCGCGGACCGTCGGACTGGTGCCGCAGAAGCCGTATCTGTTCGCGGGCACGGTGGCGACGAACCTGCGCTACGGCAATCCGGACGCCACCGACGAGGAGCTGTGGCACGCGCTGGAGGTGGCGCAGGGCAAGGACTTCGTCGAGCGTCTCGAGGGCGGGCTCGACGCGCCGATCGCCCAGGGCGGGACGAATGTGTCGGGCGGTCAGCGGCAGCGCCTCGCCATCGCCCGGACGCTGGTGCAGCGGCCCGAGATCTATCTCTTCGACGACTCCTTCTCCGCGCTCGACTACGCCACGGACGCCGCCCTGCGGGCCGCGCTGGCGCAGGAGACCGCCGAGGCGACCGTCGTGATCGTCGCCCAGCGGGTGGCGACCATCCGGGATGCCGACCGGATCGTCGTCCTCGACGAGGGCCGGGTCGTCGGCACCGGCCGGCATCACGAGCTGATGGCGGACAACGAGACCTACCGGGAGATCGTGCTCTCCCAGCTCACGGAAGCGGAGGCTGCCTGATGGCCGGGCCGATGGGGCGGATGATGGCCGGGGGCGGCCCCGACCAGCGCTCGCTGGACTTCAAGGGGTCGGGCAAACGCCTGGTCACGCGGTTCCGGCCGGAGCGGGTGACCATCTGTGTGCTGCTGCTGTGCGTGGTGCTGAGCGTCGGGCTCAGCGTCGTCGGGCCGAAGATCCTCGGCAAGGCGACCGACCTGGTCTTCGCGGGCATCGTCGGGCGGGGCATGCCGGAGGGGGCGAGCAAGGAGCAGGTCCTCGACTCCATGCGGCAGCGCGGGGACGGTGACGTCGCCGACATGCTGCGCAGCACCGACTTCACCCCGGGCCAGGGCATCGACTTCACGGCCGTGGGGCAGGTGCTGCTGCTCGCGCTGGGCGTGTTCGCGGTGGCCGGGCTGCTGATGGCGGTGGCGACACGGCTGGTGAACCGGGCCGTGAACCGGACCATGTTCCGGATGCGCGAGGACGTACAGACGAAGCTGTCGCGGCTGCCGCTGTCGTACTTCGACAAGCGTCAGCGCGGCGAGGTGCTGTCCCGGGCGACGAACGACATCGACAACATCGGGCAGACGCTCCAGCAGTCGATGGGGCAGCTCATCAACTCGGTGCTGACCATCATCGGCGTTCTCGCGATGATGTTCTACGTCTCCTGGATCCTGGCGCTGGTCGCGCTGGTGACCGTGCCGCTGTCGTTCGTCATCGCCACACGGGTGGGCAAGCGGTCGCAGCCGCACTTCGTGCAGCAGTGGCGTACGACGGGCAAGCTGAACGCGCACATCGAGGAGATGTACACCGGGCACACCCTGGTGAAGGTGTTCGGGCGGCAGGAGGAGTCGGCCAGGCAGTTCGCCGAGCAGAACGAGGAGCTGTACGAGGCCGGGTTCCGGGCGCAGTTCAACAGCGGGGTGATGCAGCCGCTGATGATGTTCGTGTCGAACCTCAACTACGTACTGGTCGCGGTCGTCGGCGGGCTGCGGGTCGCCTCGGGCTCGCTGTCCATCGGTGACGTACAGGCCTTCATCCAGTACTCGCGGCAGTTCTCGATGCCGCTGACCCAGGTCGCGTCCATGGCGAACCTGGTGCAGTCGGGGGTCGCCTCGGCGGAGCGGGTCTTCGAACTGCTGGACGCGGAGGAGCAGGGAGCCGATCCGGTGCCGGGCGTACGGCCCGAGGAGCTGCGCGGGCTGGTGGCGCTGGAGCGGGTGTCGTTCCGCTACGACCCCGACACGCCGCTGATCGAGGACCTGTCGCTGAAGGTCGAGCCCGGGCACACGGTGGCCATCGTCGGGCCGACGGGCGCCGGCAAGACGACGCTGGTGAATCTGCTGATGCGGTTCTACGACGTCACGGGCGGGCGCATCACCCTCGACGGGGTCGACATCGCGCGGATGTCCCGGGACGAACTGCGGGCCGGGATCGGCATGGTGCTCCAGGACACCTGGCTGTTCGGCGGCACGATCGCGGAGAACATCGCGTACGGGGCGGCCCGGAAGGTGACCCGGGGGGAGATCGAGGAGGCGGCCCGGGCCGCGCACGCGGACCGGTTCATCCGTACGCTGCCGGACGGGTACGACACGGTGATCGACGACGAGGGGACCGGGGTCAGCGCGGGCGAGAAGCAGCTGATCACCATCGCCCGGGCGTTCCTGTCCGACCCGGTGATCCTGGTGCTGGACGAGGCGACGTCGTCGGTCGACACGCGGACCGAGGTGCTGATTCAGAAGGCCATGGCGAAGCTGGCGCACGGGCGGACGTCGTTCGTCATCGCGCACCGGTTGTCGACGATCCGGGACGCGGACGCGATTCTCGTGATGGAGAACGGGGCGATCGTGGAGCAGGGGACGCACGGGGAGCTGCTGGCGTCGGACGGGGCCTATGCGCGGTTGTACAAGGCGCAGTTCGCGCAGGCCGTGGCGGAAGTGGACTGAGGCCGCGGGTCCGTTGTGGCTGGTCGCGCAGTTCCCCGCGCCCCTTGAGGACGTGCGGCTCGCGCCCCTCCAGGGGCGCGGGGAAC
>NZ_JBHUTX010000052.1:0-58673 GCF_042671245.1 Streptomyces sp. NPDC057099 | reverse complement strand
CACTCTGCGAGCGGTCGCCCCCGGCGTCGTGGGAGAGCACCACGACGCCGGGGGCGGCGCCGTTCTCCACCCGGCGGATGATGGACCGGGTGCCGGGGGTGGTCCAGTCGAGGGTGTCGACCGTCCAGGCGAGAGGTTCCATGCCGAGTTCGGCGCCGAGCCGGAACGTGGTGCGGTTCCAGGCGCCGTAGGGGGCCCGGAACCACTCGGGGCGCTCGCCGTAGGCGTCCTCGATGACGTCGCAGGTGCGTTCCATCTCGGCGCGGATCTCCCCGTGGGTGAGGCGCGTGAGCAGCGGGTGGGACCAGGTGTGGTTCCCGACGGCATGGCCCTCTTCGGCCATCCGGGCCAGCAGTTCCCTGTTGTCGGCGGCCATCCCGCCGCACACGAAGAACATCGCGCGCACGTCGTACTTGGCGAGGGTGTCCAGGACCGCCGGGGTGTAGCGGGGGTCGGGTCCGTCGTCGAAGGTCAGCACCATGTGGCGGCCGCGTCCGGAGAAGCGCAGCAGCGGTGCGCGGCGTACCAGGGTCCGGCGGGGCGCGGCATACGGCGGGCCGTATCCGGTCAGGGGCTGGAGCCGGTACGCGGAGGAGCTGAGCGGGCGGCGGGCCTGGGGCCCGGCGGCCGGGACGGTCCCGGCGGGGTCGCCCCCGGTGATCCCCGCGAACACACCGGCAGTGGCGGCGGCGCCCGCGGCGCCGGTGCCGGCGAGCAACACCCGGCGACGGGTGAGCAACTGATCCTTCTTCATGACTCATGAGTCGCCCGGCGGGAGACCGGCGCACCTGAGCAACACCGGTGCGGCGGCGCGGTTTCACCCGGACGGCTCACGCAGACGGGTCAGCGGCGGCGCACCAGGGGGAACGGCAGGGTCTCCCGGATCGTCAGGCCGGTGAGGAACATGACCAGCCGGTCGACGCCGATACCGAGGCCGCCGGTGGGCGGCATGGCGTATTCGAGGGCGTCGAGGAAGTCCTCGTCGAGTTCCATCGCCTCGGGGTCGCCGCCGGCGGCGAGCAGGGACTGGGCGGTGAGGCGGCGGCGCTGCTCGACGGGGTCGGTCAGCTCGGAGTAGGCGGTGCCCAGTTCGGTGCCGAAGGCGACGAGGTCCCAGCGTTCGGCGAGGCGCGGGTCGGTGCGGTGCTGCCGGGTGAGCGGGGAGACGTCGGTCGGGAAGTCCTTGTAGAAGGTGGGCAGCTGGGTCTTCTCCTCGACGAGCCGCTCGTACATCTCCAGGACGACGTCGCCGGGGCCGTCGTCGGCGGTGTACGGCACGCCGACGCGGTCGCAGAGCCGGAGCAGCTCGGGCAGGTCGGTGCCGGAGTGGATCTCCTCGCCGAGGGCCTCGCTGATGGCGCCGTGGACGGTCTTGACGGGCCACTGCCCGGAGATGTCGTACTCCTTGCCGTCCTTGTGGGCCACGGGGGCGCCGAAGGCGGCGGTCGCGGCGCCCTGGACGAGTTCGCGGACGAGGTCGAGCATCACGTCGTAGTCGGCGAAGGCCTGGTAGGCCTCCAGCATCGTGAACTCGGGGTTGTGCTTGTAGGAAACGCCCTCGTTGCGGAAGGTGCGGCCCAGTTCGAAGACCCTCTCCATGCCGCCGACGCAGAGCCGCTTGAGGTACAGCTCGGGGGCGATGCGCAGATACAGGTCGAGGTCGTAGGCGTTGATGTGGGTGGTGAAGGGGCGGGCGTTGGCGCCGCCGTGGATCTGCTGGAGCATCGGCGTCTCGACCTCGAGGTAGCCGCGTTCCAGCAGGCCCTGGCGCAGGGCCTGGACGGCGGTGGAGCGGGCGCGGATCACCTCGCGGGCGTCGGGGCTCGCGACCAGGTCGAGATAGCGGCGGCGGACCTTGGCCTCGGGGTCGGCGAGACCTCGGCGTTTGTCGGGCAGGGGGCGCAGGCACTTGCCGGTGAGCTGCCACTCGGTGACGAACACGGTCGGCTCGCCCCGGTCGCTGACGCCCGCCCGGCCGGTGGCGGTGATGTGGTCGCCGATGTCGGTGTCGGCGGTGAAGCGGTCGAGGGCGTCGCCGGAGCGGTCGCGGGTGAGGGCGAGCTGATGGTCGCCCGACCAGTCGCGCAGTACGACGAAGACGATGCCGCCGAAGTCGCGGACCAGCATGATCCGGCCGGCGACGGTGACCTGATCGCCCTTCGCGACCTCGGCGAGGGTGTGGGTGCGGGCCGGGATGCCCACCGGGTAGGGGTCGGTGCCGGCGGCGCGCAGCCGGTCGAGCTTGCCGTGCCGGACCCGGACCTGGTCGGACAGGCCGGAGAGAGGGTCGGCGGGCTCGGTCCCGTCCCCTCCGGCGAGGCCGAGCGCCGCCAAAGACGGCAGCCCCTCCGTGGTGACGGGCCGCTGTCCGCCCTTCGGGTGCCCTCTTCCCCACAACTTGCGCATCGACGGTACGGAGACGAAGCCCTCGGCGATGCCGGAGGCGAGACCGACCTTGGCGAGGGAGGCGGCCTCCGCGTAGCAGAGGAAGCGGGGGTACCACTCGGGGCGGTACTTGGCGTTGGACCGGTACAGGGCCTCCAGTTGCCACCACTTGGAGAAGAACAGCAGCAGGCGGCGCCAGAGGCGGAGCACCGGTCCGGCGCCGATGCGGGCGCCCTCCTCGAACACGGAGCGGAACACGGCGAAGTTCAGCGAGACCTTGCGCACGCCGAGTTTCGGGGCGGCGTGGCACAGTTCGGCGACCATGAACTCCATGACGCCGTTGGGGGCGGTGCGGTCACGGCGCATCAGGTCCAGGGAGACGCCGTCCTTGCCCCAGGGCACGAAGGACTGGATCGCGAGGAGCCTGCCGTCCTTGTCGTGGGCCTCGACGAGGAGGCAGTCTCCGTCGGCCGGGTCGCCGAGCCGGTCCAGGGCCATGGAGAAGCCGCGTTCGGTCTCGGTGTCGCGCCAGGCGTCGGCCCGTTCGACGATCTGCCGCATCTCCTCCTCGCTCAGGGTGGAGTGGCGGCGGACACGGCAGCCGGCGCCGGAGCGGCGGACGCGGTTGACGGCCTGGCGGGTGACGCGCATGTCGCGGCCGTCGAGGTCGAAGTCGAGGACGTGCAGGATCGCCTCGTCGCCGAGCTGGAGCGCGCCGAGCCCGGCGCGCACGAAGGCCCTGGCGCCCTCTTCGGAGGCGCCCATCACGGCCGGTATCCAGGCGTAGCGGCGGGCCACGTCCTGCCAGACGGCGATCGCGTGCGGCCAGGCCTCCCGGTCGCCGACCGGGTCGCCGCTGGCCAGGCAGACCCCGGCCTCGACGCGGTAGGTGACGGCGGCCTTGCCGCTGGGTGAGAAGACCACGGCCTTGTCGCGGCGGGTGGCGAAGTAGCCGAGGGAGTCCTGGTCGCCGTAGCGGCCGAGGAGGGCGCGGATGCGGGCCTCCTCGTCGTCGTGCAGGGCGGCTTCCAGACGCTGGGAGCGGAAGAGGGTGGCGGCGGCGTTCAGCAGGGCGAGCGCGCCGAACAGGCCGAGCAGGAAGTACAGGGCGTGCGGCGGGCGGCCGTCGAAGCTGCCCGCGGGCACCAGGCCGCCCAGGACCCGGTTCGCGGCCCAGGCCAGGCGCTGGCTGCCGGGCAGGGTGCCGGGGAAGGCCGCCACCAGGGCCCAGCCGGCCAGGATCGCCACGACAAGACCGGCCACCAGGACGGCGAGGGCGCGGCGTACGGCGGCGCGGCGGGAGGCGGCGTAGAACTCCCCGCGGGCGACGATCAGCAGGGCCAGGGCGAGGCCGCACACCACGAAGGACGGGACGGACTCGGCGAACTGGCCGACGGCCATGCCGACGATGTCGGACAGGACCAGCAGGCCCAGGTAGACGACGACCAGCCACCAGGCGATCTTCTTGCGGGCGCCGGTCGCGGCGGCGAGCAGGAACAGGAAGACCGCGTAGGCGAGGTTGGCGCTGACGGGGACGAGCAGCAGGTCCAGGAAGCGGACGAGCGGGCGCAGTCCGGTGCGCAGCGGCGGGATGAGCGCCAGCAGGGCGCAGAGCAGGCCGAGGACGCCGAAGAAGACGGCGAAGCCTTCGGGTACCCGGCCCAGGAGGCCGTGGCCCCGGCCGCGGGGCCGGCGTATCGGGCCCCCGGTGTCCTTCTCGGCCGTCCCGGCGTCCGCGATGGCACTCATGCTTTCGACTCTAGGAACACCCGCCTCTTCTCGCCCGTCGAGCGCTCCCGGCCGAGGGCCGCGGTGGGGGGCTCCGATAGCCTCGCGGCGTGACGGAACAGCACGCCCATCAGTTCGAGCGGGGCACGGACGGGCCGAAGGTGATCCTCGTCGGAGTGGACGGCTCCGACTCCTCCCTGCGGGCCGCGGCCTACGCCTCCGGCCTGGCCCGGCGGCAGCACGCGCTGCTCGCCGTGGTGTACGTGCAGCCGGTGCCGGCGGCGGGGGTGGCGCTCGGGGCGCCGATGGCGGAGACGACCGACGAGATCGCCGAGGACCTGGTCGCGCAGATCCGGGACGCGGCCGAGCGGCTCAAGGGGATATTCGAGGTCCGCTGGGAGTTCCACACGTTCCCCGGCGACCCGTACAACGGCCTGGTGCAGGCGGCCGACGAACTCAAGGCGGACGCCGTGGTCGTGGGCGCGTCCGAGCAGGCGGGCCACCGGATCGTCGGGTCGGTGGCCGTGCGGCTGGTGAAGGCCGGGCGGTGGCCGGTGACGGTGGTGCCGTAGGGCCTGCCGGGAGGGCCGTGGTGCCGCAGGCGGACCGCCGGGGGGCGCCGTAATGCCGCAGCCGGACCCTCCGGGGGCGCCCTGGTGCCGTAGCTGGCCCGCCGGGGGGCGCCTTGTGCCGTAGTCGGCCGCCGGGGCGCGGTGTTCGCGGCCTACTCCCCCATCACCAGTCCGTCCTTCGCCGCGCCCCTGCCGAGGACGATGTTCCGGATGCGGTCGCGGACGGCCTGGCCGTCGGCGCCCTGGGCGATGGCGCGGTTGAGGTTCACGACCCGGCCGGCGTCGACGTCGAACAGCTGCGGGACGAACTCGGCCTTCTTCACCTCCCAGCGTCCGCCCGGCCGGGCGGGCGGGGCGAAGGTGAAGCGGCCGAGGGTGGACTGGTTGCCGCGCGGGTCCTTGGCGCCCTGGTGGTTGGTCATCTCGCCGGCGATCTGGTCGCCCATGCCGTAGATCACCCAGGTGCCGTTGACCTTCTCGTACGCCTGCGGGACATGCGCGTGGGTGCCGAGGATCAGGTCGATGTCGGGGCGTCCGCCGCTGCGCGCGGCGGTGAGGTTCCGGGACAGGGTCAGCTGCTGCTCGTCGGGCGCGTCCTGCCACTCGGTGCCCCAGTGCAGGGAGACGACGACCACGTCGGCGCCCGCCCGGCGCGCGGCCCGGGCGTCCGCGAGGACGGTGCCCTCGTCGATGAGGTTCACGGCCCAGGGCTGTCCGGCCGGCAGCGGGATGCCGTTGGTGTCGTAGGTGTAGGCGAGGTGGGCGATCTTCGCCGAGCCCGCCTGGAGCACGGTCACCGTGCGCGCCTCCGCCTCGGCGCGTGCCGAGCCGGCGTGCCGTACGCCCGCGCGGTCGAGGGCGTCGAGGGTGCGCCGGATGCCGTCGGCGCCGTCGTCCAGGGTGTGGTTGGAGGCGGTGGAGCAGCCGTCGTAGCCGGTGGCGGCGAGGGCCTGGGCCACCTCGGGCGGGGACTTGAAGGCGGGGTAGCCGGTGTAGGCGCCGTTCTCGCCGTAGACGGTCTCCATGTGGCACAGGGCCACATCCGCGCGGGAGACGACGGAGCGGATCCCCGCGAGCATCGGCCGGAAGTCGTAGCCGGTGCCGCCGGCGTCGAAGCGGGCCCGGTCGATGATCGAGCTGTGCGGGAGGACGTCGCCGGAGGCGACCAGCGTGAAGCCGCGGGGCGCGGCGGCGGAGGGTACCGGACGTCCGGGCCCGCGCGACTCGTGGCTGCCGTGCGCCTGGCAGGCCGCTCCCGCGGCGAGGACGACGGTCAGGGCCAGGGCCATCTGCCGACTGCGTGCGATCATGCCATTCACCCCACTGTGGGCGTTGTAGTCGTATTTACGCACCATCAGGAAAGAAGGCTCATACCGCCCCACGCGGCTCCGACACGCTCATTAGCCCGTCCGGAACACACCGGTCCGGGCGCGGTGACCGTTCGTCGAACCGTTCGTCGACGCGATCGACCGTCCGCCGCACGGGCGGGTACGTGCCCTGTCCCCCGGCCGCCCCCTGCTGTGGCATACGGCCATGACGGCCGGATCCACTCTCACGAACGGAACGACCGCCGAGCACGAGCTCGCCGCACTGCAGCGGGAGCACGGCCGGCCCCTCTTCGCGCTCCTGCTCCGGCTCTGCGACGGCGACCGACAGCGCGCGGAGGACCTGGTGCAGGAGACGCTCGTACGCGCCTGGCAGCACCCCGAGGCCCTGCGCGCCGACGACTTCGAGTCCGTACGGCCCTGGCTGATGACCGTCGGGCGGCGGCTCGCGATCGACGCCCGGCGGGCCCGGCAGGCCCGTCCGGCCGAGGTCGGCGACGCGGTGCTGGAGAACGCGCGGGTCATCTCCGACCACGCCGAGCGGGCCGCGGCGATGCTCGACGTCCGCCAGGCTGTGAAGACACTCACTCCGGAGCACCGTGAAGTCCTGGTGCTCGTGTACTTCCAGGGGGCGAGTGTGGCGGAAGCCGCGGCGACCCTCGGGATCCCGCCCGGTACCGTGAAGTCCCGCGCGTACTACGCGCTGCGCGCCCTGCGACGGGTGCTTCCCGGATACGCCGCCGACCTGCGCTGAAACCAATGGCCGGGTCAAGCCTCCGTAAAGCGCCTTGCTGAACACCCCGGTTGAGTAATCGGCTGTTCTCATCCGTGTTCCGGAGAGGGCCGACAGCGCCCCCGGGGCCCGGTGTCGGGCTACGCGCACGTACCGGAGGAGGCAGGAAGGGATGCTGCACAGAGGTGAAGAGAGCACGGACGGTGCCGACGGTGAACTGACCGTCCCCATGGCGTGGTTGTACGCCGAGTACATCGCCGACGAGCTGCTGCGGACCGGCGATCTGATGCCGCCGACGTCCTTCGAGTTCCGGGCGGGGCGGGACGCCCTGGCGCTGACCATCTTCCTCTCGGACACCGACGGGGAGCTGTCCGGCATCCGGGTCGTCACCCAGCTGGAGACATGGCTGTCACTGACCGCGTACGACCAGCCGTGGCAGGAGTGGGTGCGTGAGCGGCTGGCCGAGCTGGCCGTCGTGGCGGCGGAGTCGGAGCGGCCCGCGCCGGACCTGGACCTGGCGGACGAGGCCTGGCGCTGGCTGCAGGAGACGGAGCTGCTGGCGCCCGATCTGAACGCGGTGCCGGGCGGTGCTCCGGTGGTCGGGGAGGACGAGGGGCCGAAGGTCTGGACGCCCGCGTGGCAGCTCGGACTGCCGTTGGGACACCTCGCGATCCATCTTTTTTAGATTTCTGCGTCCTCGGACCAATCCGCCGGGCGGAGGGCTCCGAATCCATAGGTTGCGATTGTGTCACCGGCTTGAGTGATTCCGGCGCCTGGTCCGTACCGGTGGGAGCAAGGAGTAACCCCACCCGCACCCAACGGCACGAGGATTCGGCATGAGGTCCCTGGAAAGGCATCGCGACGTCGGCGCCTACGCGCTCGGCGTGCTGGACGAGGCGGAAGCATTCCGCTTCGAGGACCACCTCATGGAGTGCCCTCGGTGCGCTGCAGAGGTGACGGAATTCGGCGTGACGACACGGCAGTTGATGCTGTACCGGCGGGCGACACCGCGGTTCGTGCATCCGATGGCGCAGCCCGGGCCGCGCATGCTGGACCGGCTGCTGGCCGAGGTGGCGACGAAGCGCCGGGCCGGACGCAGACGCCTGCTGTTCGCCCTGGCCGCCTCGGTGGTGTTCGCGGTGTCCGTACCCGCCGTCGCGATGATGGCCGAGAGCGGCGGCGAGGAGGCGGGGCCCGTGACGGTCGCGGCGACCGACGCGCGCTCGGGCGTCTGGGCGCAGGTCACGGTCGAGGACAAGGCCTCGGGCAGCCAGGTCGAGCTGAAGGTCAAGGACGCGGCCGGTCCCCGCCCCTGCCACCTGGTCATCGTCGGCCGCGACGGCACCGAGGAGACCGCGACCAGCTGGCACGGCCCCGGGCACGACACCCAGCCCAACACGATGATGGCCAGCTCGTCCAAGCACCCGGAAGAGACCGCCCGCTACGAGGTCCGCTCGGCGTCCGGGGAGGTCCTCGTGAAGCTTCAGCCGAGCTAGCGGCTGTCGTCCGTCCGCCCCTGTCGCCGGGCATCCCGCGTGGCCCGGTGTGAGACTGCTGGTTGGCGCACCCGGGAGGCAGCCGGGTGTCCGCGGTCCCGACGAGGGGAGACGAGGTGGCGGCGTCAGAGGTCGGCGACGGCCGCCTGGAGGAGTATCTCGCCGATCCGGGGAACAGGGCGCTGGACCTGACCACCGCGGTGACCCGCTGCACCGAGGCCCTGGGGCTCCAGCACTCCGCGGTGTACCTCGCCGACATCCAGCAGCGCCGGCTCGTTCCGCTCACCGACGTGGCCTCGCCCCTGCCCGTCGACGACTCGCTCGCCGGCTGGACCTACCGCACCCAGTCCCTGCGCGTGGAGGAGTCCGACTCGGGCGGCATGACGGCCTGGATCCCCCTCGTGGACGGCGCGGAACGCCTCGGCGTCCTCGCCGTGCACTCCGCCTCGCTGACCCCGGCCGTGCTGCGCCGCGGCAAGGCCCTCGCCACGCTCCTCGCCATGATGATCACCTCCGCCCGGGCGTACCAGGACTCCTTCGTCCGGCGTACGCGCACCAGACCGATGCTTCTGCCCGCCGAGATGCTGCGGGCCTTCCTGCCGCCGCGCACGATCGGCACCGCGCACGTCGTGTCCACGGCCGTGCTGGAGCCGGCCTACGAGCTCGGCGGCGACGCCTTCGACCACTCCCTCACCGAGACGGCCCTGCACGCCACGGTCCTCGACGCCATGGGACACAATCTGGCCTCCGGGCTCACCACGGCCGTGTCCCTGGCCGCGAGCCGCAATGCCCGGCGGGCCGGGGCGGACCTGCCCGATCTGGTACAGAGCGTGGACGACGCGCTGGCGCAGTGGCTCCCCGACCAGTTCTGCACGGGGGTCCTGGCCCAGCTGGACCTGGCCTCCGGGGTGCTGCGGTGGTGCAACTGCGGGCATCCCACCCCGCTGCTCATCCGGGACAGACGGCCGGACGTCGACGCCATGCGGCGCGAGCCGGAACCGCCGATGGGGCTGCCGTCCCGGCTGGCCGGGCTGAAGCGGCGGACGCACGAGATCGCTCTGAAGCCCGGCGACCGGGTCCTGATGTACAGCGACGGGGTCACCGAGGCCCGGGCCGTCGACGGCGCGGAGTTCGGTCTCGAGCAGTTCGCCGACTACATCATCCGGGCGACGGCCGCGGGCGAGCTGGCGTCCGAGACGCTGCGGCGGCTCATCCACTCCATCCTCGACTCGTCCGGCAGCCGGCTGCGGGACGACGCGACCATCCTCATGTTCGAGTGGTCGCCCCCGTCCCGGTGACGGTGCCTCACTTCAGCAGCCGGGACATCCTGCGGTCGGCCAGCGGTTTGCCGCCCGTCTGGCAGGTCGGGCAGTACTGGAGCGAGGAGTCGCTGAAGGACACCTCCCGCACGGTGTCGCCGCACACCGGGCAGGCCTCGCCGGTGCGGCCGTGGACGCGCAGGCCGCTCTTCTTCTCGGCCTTCAGCCGCCCGGCCGCCACGCCCCGGGAGCGTTCGACCGCCCCGGTGAGCGTGTCGCGCAGGGCCTCGTACAGCCGACGGGTCTCCTCCGCGCTCAGGGACGCGGCCAGTTTGAAGGGCGACATCCTCGCCGCGTGCAGGATCTCGTCGCTGTAGGCGTTGCCCACGCCCGCGAGCAGGCTCTGGTCGCGCAACGCGCCCTTGAGCTGCCGCCGTTCACCGGCCAGGAGTTCCGCGAAGCGCCGCTCGTCGAAGTCGTCGGCGAGGGGGTCCGGGCCGAGCCGGGCGACGCCCGGGACCTCCTGCGGGTCCCCCACGACGTACACGGCGAGCCGCTTCTGGGTGCCGGCCTCGGTCAGGTCGAAGCCGGAGCCGGTCTCCAGGGCCACGCGCAGCGCGAGGGGTCCCTTGCCGGGGCGGGGCGGGCCGTCGGGCAGGCGGTCCTTCCAGTGCAGCCAGCCCGCGCGGGCCAGGTGCGTCACGAAGTGCGGGCCGTCCGCGGTCGCGACGTCGAGGAACTTGCCGTACCGGCGTACGGCGGCGACCTCGTGCCCCTCCAGCGCGGACAGGGGCGGGTCGTACGTCTTCAGGACGCTGATCGCGACGGGCAGCACCCGGACGATCTCGTGGCCGACGAGGTGCTCGGCCAGGAAGTCCTTGAGCGCCTCGACCTCGGGGAGTTCCGGCATGAGTCCAGAGTGCCACGCGGGGTCAGTCCCGGTCGGGCACCTGGAACTCGCACCACACGGCCTTGCCGCCGCCGCGTGCCTCCACGCCCCACGCGTCGGTGAGCAGGTCCACCAGCAGCAGGCCCCGTCCGGAGACGCCCGACTCGCCCGCCTCGCGGCGGCGCGGCAGGGCGCTGGAGGAGTCCTCGACCTCGACGCGCAGCCGGGGTCCGGAGCCGGTGAGGGCCCGCAGGGTGACGATCGCGGAGCCCTCGGTGTGCATCAGGGCGTTGGTGATCAGCTCGTCGGCGACCAGTTCGATCTCGTCGGCGCGGTCCCGGGCGCCCCAGACGCCGACCGCGGTGCGGATCATGTGCCGGGCCTCGGCCAGGGCCGCCGGGTCGCCGGGGGCCACGTGCCGCTGGAGCCGGCGGCCGGCCTGCGGGCCGTCGGGGCCGCGCCGGCGCAGCAGGAGCAGCGCCACGTCGTCGTCGCCGCAGCGCTCGGCGGCCACGTCGATGAGCCGGTCGGCGAGGTCGCGGACGTCGTCGGGGCCGGTGGCGACGAGCGCGGTGAGGGTGCGCATGCCGTCGTCGAGGTCGGCGCCGGGCTGCTCCACCAGGCCGTCGGTGCACAGCAGCAGGGTGTCGCCGGGGTCGAGCTCCACGGTGCCCACCGGGTAGTCGAGGCGGCCGAACTCGGCGGACAGGCCGAGCGGCAGACCACCCGGGACGGTGACACGGCGGCAGGAGCCGTCGGCCTGGCGTACGAGCGGGTCGAGGTGGCCGGCCCGGACCACCTGGACCACGCCCGTGGACAGGTCGGCCTCGGCGTAGAGGCAGGTCGCGGAGCGGTCGGTGTCGAGTTCGTGCAGGAAGACGGAGGCGCGGGCCATGACGGTGGCCGGGGTGTGCCCCTCGGCGGCGTAGGCGCGCAGCACGATGCGCAGCTGGCCCATGACGGCGGCCGCGTGCGTGTCGTGGCCCTGGACGTCGCCGATGACGGCGCCGACCCGGCCGCCGGGCAGCGGGATGAGGTCGTACCAGTCGCCGCCGATGTCCCGGCCGACGGAGCCGCCGGAGCTGGCGGCGCGGTAGCGGACGGCGACGTCGGCCCCGGGCACGCTCGGGATGGTCCGGGGCAGCATGGCCTGCTGGAGGCCCTGTGCGAGGTCCATCTCCTGCTCGTAGAACATGGCCCGCTGCAGGCTCTGCGCGATGCTGCTGCCGAGGGCGACGAGGATGTTGCGCTCCTCGGGTGTGAAGCCGTGCCGGTCGCTGTAGAGCAGGCCCATCGCGCCGATGGGCTGGGCCTGGACGATGAGCGGCAGATAGGCGGCCGAGGTGATGTTCAGGTCGGTGATGTGCGGCCACAGGATCGGGTAGCGCTCGGCGAACTCCTCCGGCGATTCGATGAAGCAGGGGCCGAGGGTCCGCACGGCTTCGCTCATCGGGTAGGGCTCGTCGATCCGGGTGACGCGGGTGCCGGGCACGAAGCTGTCCGAGGGCCCCTCGGCGACCAGGCGGATGCGCCCGGCCTCGACCAGGCCCATGACCAGGCTGGTGGCGCCCAGGTGGATGAGGCCGTGGGTGTCCTTCAGGACGTCGATGACGTCCTGGACGGTGCGGGCGTGGGCGAGGGCGGCCGTGGTGAGGGCGACGACGCTGGTCTGCTCCCGGCGGGCCTCGTCCCGGGCGGCCTGGTCGAGGCGGGCCTCGCTCTCGCCGAGTTCCTGGGTGGCGTCCCGGACGATGCCGATGATGCGGCGGGGCCGTCCGGTGTCGTCGCGCCGGATGTAGCCCTGGGTGTGGGTCCAGCGCAGGGTGCCGTCGCGGCGGCGCATGCGGAAGTAGGCGCCGTAGTTCTCGCTGCCGTCCTTCAGGGCCCGGGAGACCACGGTGTCCAGGCGCCGGGCCTCGCCGGGCGGGACCCGCTTGGCGAGCGTCTGGGGGTGGTCGTCGTACTCGTCGGGACGCACGTCGAAGACGTCGTGGGCCTGGGCGTCCATCTGCATCAGGCCGGTGTCCAGATCCCAGTCGAAACTGCCCATCCGGTTGAGCGCGAGGATCGGATCCGGGTGGGCGGGCCAGTCGTCCGGGAGTGACAGGGAGCTCCCTCCCCGGTCAGCCATGCGCCTACCTTGCCAGGAATCATCCGATTCTTCGACCGATGTGCCGGGCGTACGGGCCACCGGACCGGACCGCTCGTCAGTCGCCATCGGGGATCAGACCGGCTCCGTCGGGCACGTCGGGGCTGTCCGGCACGGTGTCGGGGCCGACCTCGTCGGAGGCGCCGGGGTCTGCCGGAGCCGGTTCGCCGGGAGCCGGGCCGGCCTCTTCCGGGAGTGGGTCGGCCGTGTCGGGAAGCGGCTCGGTCGCGTCGGGCGGTGGTACGGACGCGTCGCCCGGCGGTGAAGCCACGACTGCCGGGCTGCCTTCGTCCCGGGGAGCCGCACTGCCCACACCCGGGGAGAGGGGCGAAGGCGTGGGGGACGTCGCGGACCGCCGCGCCCAGAGCGGTGGCGGCAGGGTCCGGTCGTGGCGTACGTCGTGGCCGGTCGGCCGTACGATCCAGGTGCGGGAGGCGACGTCGATGATCGTGAAGTCGGTGATCACCTGCGGGGACGGGGTCACGACGATCACCCGGCCGGGCCGGTAGCCGGGCCAGGGGGTGCCCCGGCCGCGTGGCGTGCCCGGCGTCGCCACCGGCGGACGCAGCGGGTTGCCGCAGGCGCAGCGGACGCGCGGCACGCCCCGGTCGTCGACCAGGACGGCGGTGCCCGCCTGAAGGACGGACTGGTAGCCGCCCGCCCGTCCGGCCCGGAAGCCGTGGTTGGTGACGCGGGTGTCGGCGCGCAGCACCACCGGGGTCAGCCGGCGCACGTGGTCGGGGACGGAGGCCGGGGAGACGCCCGCGACCCGGGCGAAGGCGCGGATCCTGGCCCGGTCGCGGGTGAGATGGCCGATCTGCCGCGCGATGTCGCAGCTGCCGGTCCGCTCGATGCCGCCGTACAGGCCGGGGGTCCCGCCGGAGAGCGAGCGCGGGCCGACCGAGACCTGGGCCGCGCCGGCCGGGCCGGACGCCCCCGGCGTTCGCGGGGCGGGGGACGGGGTAGCCGTCGTGAGGGCGGTGGAGTCCGTGAAGGGGTCGGGCCCCCGGGCCGCGGCCGGCTGGAGGAAGAGCTCAGCGCCGGCGTCCGCGCCGTCACCGTCGCCGTCGCCCTCGCTGTCGGTGCCGCAGCCCGAGAGGAGGAGCACCGTCGAGAGCACACAGACCATGACGAAGGTCCCGGTGTGTGTCCGCACCCAGTCCTCCTGCCTCGTTTCCGGCCATTCGTCACTATTGTTTGCTTCACTCACTTGGGTTACGCAACCGGAGCGACGCCGCACGGAGCGTGACACTGGGGTCCGGCACGGCATCGGGAGGAGCGCACGGCCGTGGACTGGTTCACCGCATCCGAGTACTGGCTGAGCCGGCTGGTCTTCCAGCGGGCACTGGCCGCCGTGTACCTGGTGGCGTTCCTGACGGCCGCGCTCCAGTTCCGCGCGCTGATCGGGCGGCGCGGGATGCTGCCGGTGCCGGAGTTCGTCGAGCGGGTGCCGTTCAAGCGGGCGCCGAGCCTGTTCCAGCTGCACTACTCGGACCGCTTCTTCGCGCTCTGCGCCTGGGCGGGCTGCGCGGTGTCGGCGGCGCTGCTGGCCGGACTCGACTCGCTGCTGCCGCTGTGGGGCGGCATGCTGCTGTGGCTGGTGCCGTGGGTGCTGTACCTGTCGATCGTGAACGTCGGGCAGACCTGGTACTCGTTCGGCTGGGAGTCGCTGCTGCTGGAGGTCGGCTTCCTCGCCGTGTTCCTCGGCAACGACGAGGTGGCGCCGCCGGTCGTCGTGCTGTTCCTGCTGCGGTGGATCCTGTTCCGGGTGGAGTTCGGCGCGGGGCTCATCAAGATGCGCGGCGACGCATGCTGGCGGAAGCTGACGTGCCTGGACCACCATCACGAGACCCAGCCGATGCCGGGCCCGCTGAGCTGGTTCTTCCACCATCTGCCCAGGCCTGTGCACCGGGTCGAGGTGGCCGCGAACCATGTCACCCAACTCGTGGTGCCGTTCCTGCTGTTCACCCCGCAGCCCATCGCGACGGCCGCCGCCGCGCTGATGATCGCCACCCAGCTGTGGCTGGTGCTGTCGGGCAACTTCTCCTGGCTGAACTGGATCACGATCGTGCTGGCCGTGTCGGCGGTACGGTTCCCAGCCGATCCGCCTGATGTGCCCGATGCCCCGCTCTGGTACGTGGTCGTGGTGCTGGCGGTGGCCGCGCTGCTCGTGGGCCTCAGCCATCAGCCGGTCCGCAACATGCTCTCCCGCCGCCAGGTGATGAACCGCTCCTTCGACCCGGTCCATCTGGTCAACACCTACGGGGCGTTCGGCAGCGTGAGCCGGGTCCGCTACGAGGTGGTGGTCGAGGGCACCGCGGACGACGTGCCGCGCGAGGACTCTGAGTGGCGGGAGTACGAGTTCAAGGGCAAGCCGGGCGATCCCCGGCGCTGGCCGCGCCAGTTCGCGCCCTACCATCTGCGGCTGGACTGGATGATGTGGTTCGCGGCCCTCTCCCCCGCCTACGCCGGTTCCTGGTTCGGCACGCTGGTGGAGCGGCTGCTGGAGAACGACCGGGCCACGCTGAAGCTGCTGCGCCGCTCACCGTTCCCGCCGGACGAGCCGCCGCGGTACGTGCGCGCCCGCCTGTTCCGCTACCGCTACACGACGTGGCGCGAGCTGCGGGAGACGGGCGCGTGCTGGGAGCGGACGTATGTACGGGAGTACCTGCCGCCGACGCGGCTGGCGGAGACGGCTCAGAGGTCGTAGACGCGGGTGGCGGTGGTCGCGAGGATCTGCGTGTGGTCGTGCGGGTCGATCAGCCGGCGGGTGACGTCCAGGGTCTCGCCGTACGTCGCCGCCAGGGTGGAGACCGGCCAGTCCGAGCCGTACATCAGCCGGCCCGGCCCGAAGGCCTCCAGGGCCAGGTCGGCGTACGGGCGCAGGTCCTCGACGGTCCAGGAGGCGAGGTCGGCCTCGGTGAGCAGGCCGGACAGCTTGGCGACCGTGTTGGGCAGGGCGGCGAGGGCGCGCAGGCCGGAGGCCCAGGGTTCGAGGCCGCCGGAGGCGACGGGCGGCTTGCCCAGGTGGTCGAGGACGAAGGTGAGGCCGGGCAGGTCCGCGGCGGCCCGCGCGCAGGCCGGGAGCTGATGGGGCAGCACCACGAGGTCGTAGACCAGCCCGGCGTCGGCGACGGCGGCCAGTCCCCGGCGTACGTCCGGGCGCAGCAGCCATTCCGGGTCGGGTTCGCCCTGGACCTGGTGGCGGATGCCCTTGAGGTGGCGGCCGCCGGGGAGTTCCCGCAGCCGGGCGAGTTCCTCGGCGACGTCGGGGCGGGTGAGGTCGGTCCAGCCGACGACGCCCGCGATCAGGTCGTGCTCGTCGGCCAGGGCCAGGAACTCCGGGGTCTCCTCGGGCACGGTGACGGTCTGGACCAGCACCGTACGGCCCACTCCGGCCGCCCTCGCCTCGGGTTCGAGGTCCTTCATCGTGAAGTCGCGGCGCAGGGGCGCGAGTTCGGGCCCGGTGATCCAGTCCTGGTCCCGTACGGACAGGTCCCACACATGGTGGTGGGCGTCGACGACGGTCATGACGGCAGCTCCCAGACGACCGGCAGGCCGGCGTCGGCGCCCTCGCCGGAGTAGTCGTGCACGACGTCCAGCAGCTCGGCCATGCGGGCCTGCCAGGCGACGTTGACCGGGAGCTTCTCCAGTTCGGCGAGCAGACGGGCGTAGTCCTCGCACTCCAGGACGTGGAACAGGTCGGTGCCGCTGCGCCAGATCGTCCAGGAGGTGGTGCCGGCGGCCCGGATGGCGTCGGTGAGTTCCTCCGGGACCTCGCGGTGGGCGGCCTCGTACGCGGCGACGCGGTCGGCGCGGACCTTGGTGTGCAGGGCGACTCTCATGACGGCTCCTCGGTGGGTACGGGGGCGTCGGCGGGCAGCAGTCCCTCGGCGCGCAGGTCGTGCCAGAACGCACCGGGCACACGCGCGGCGAACTGGTGGGCGCAGTCGCGGACCTCGTGCGCCGAGCGCGCCCCGACGAGGACGCTGGCGACGGCCGGATGGGCGGCGCAGAAGGCCAGGGCGGCGGCGCGCAGCGTGGTGCCGTGGCGGTCGGCGACGGACTTCAGCCGCAGGGCACGTTCGACCAGCTCGGAGGGGGCGACGGTGTAGTTGTACGTCGCGCCCGGCCGCGGGTTCGCCAGCAGGCCGGAGTTGAAGGCGCCGCCGATGACGACGGACGTGCCGCGTTCCCGGGCCGCGGGCAGCAGGTCGGCGAGGGCGCTCTGGTCGAGCAGGGTGTAGCGGCCGGCGCACAGCACCACGTCCACGTCGGTGTCGCGGACGAAGCGGGTGAGCATCTCCGCCTGGTTCATTCCGGCGCCGATCGCGCCGACCACGCCCTCGGCGCGGAGCTTCTCCAGGGCGGGATAGCCCTCCCGGAAGGCCTCTTCGGCGTGCTCGTCGGGGTCGTGGAGGTAGACGACGTCGACGCGGTCGAGGCCGAGCCGTACCAGACTGGCCTCCAGAGTGCGTCGTACGCCGTCGGCGCTGAAGTCCCACACGCGGCGGTGGGTGGCGGGTACGGCGAACCCGTGGGCCAGGTCGTCGCCGGTGCCGTCGGAGGGCTCCAGGCGGCGGCCCACCTTGGTGGAGATCGTGTACTGGCCTCGGGGGCGGTCGCGCAGGGCGGCGCCGAGGCGGCGTTCGGAGAGGCCGAGGCCGTAGTGGGGGGCGGTGTCGAAGTAGCGGATGCCCCGCTGCCAGGCGGCCTCCAGGGCGTCGTGCGCCTGCGCCTCGCCGACTTCGGAGTACAGGTTGGCGATCGCGGCGGCGCCGAAGGACAGGGCGCTGACCTCGACGCCGCTGCCGCCGAGCCGGTTCACCGGGCCACCGGGCGCAGCCGCAGGCCCTGCATGCCGCCGTCGACGGCGAGGGCGGTGCCCGTGGTGGCGCCGGAGAGGGGGCCGGCCAGGTAGGCGATGGCGCCCGCGACCTCGGACGGCGAGACCAGACGGCCGGTGGGCTGGCGGGCCTCCAGGGCGGCGCGTTCGGCGGCCGGTTCGGGCGCGGCGTCGAGGAGGCGGCCGACCCAGGGCGTGTCGACCGTGCCCGGGTTGACGCAGTTGACGCGGATTCCCTCACGGACGTGGTCGGCGGCCATGGCGAGGGTGAGTGAGTACACGGCACCCTTGGTGGCGCTGTACAGGGCACGCTGCGGCAGGCCCGCGGTGGCGGCGATGGAGCAGGTGTTGACGATCGCGGCGTGCGCGGAGGCGCGCAGGTGGGGCAGGCAGGCACGGGCGGTGCGGACCATGCCGAGGACGTTGACGTCGTAGACGCGGTGCCATTCGTCGTCGGGATTGTCCTCGACGGTGCCCTGGGCGCCGATGCCCGCGTTGTTGACCAGGACGTCCAGCCCGCCGAGGTCGGCGACCGCGGCCGCCACGGCCTCGCGCACGGAGGCGTCGTCGGTGACGTCCGCGCGGTAGGCGAGCAGCGGCTTGTCGATCGGCGACGGGTCCAGGTCGAGGACGGCGACCCGGGCGCCGCGCTCGGCCAGCAGGTCGGCGGTGGCCCGGCCGATGCCGGAGGCGCCGCCCGTCACCAGGGCTTTGATGCCCTCGAAGTCGCTCATACGGCCTGACCCTTCTTCCGCTCGTCGAGGTCGGCGGCCCAGAACTCGCCGCCCGGGTAGGTGAATCGCGCCAGGGACTCGGGCCGCATGGCGGCCGAGAAGCCCGGCGCTGTGGGTGCCGTGTAGTGAGCCTCGCGGATCACCACCGGGTCGAGGAAGTGGTCGTGCAGATGGTCGACGTATTCGATGACGCGGTCCTCGGTGGT
Source organism: Streptomyces sp. NPDC057099 (assembly GCF_042671245.1). Classification (NCBI taxonomy): domain Bacteria; kingdom Bacillati; phylum Actinomycetota; class Actinomycetes; order Kitasatosporales; family Streptomycetaceae; genus Streptomyces; species Streptomyces sp. NPDC057099. Next base: position 40,351 of record NZ_JBHUTX010000052.1, on the reverse strand, counting down.
GCCGGACAGGGCCACGTAGTCGAACATCGACAGGTGCTGGACGAGTTCGCACAGGCCGACGCCGCCCGCGTGCGGGCAGACCGGCACGCCGAACTTGGCCGCGAGCAGCAGGATCGCGAGGTTCTCGGGGACGCCGCCGACGCGGGCCGCGTCGATCTGGACGACGTCGAGCGCACCGGCCTGGAGGAGCTGCTTGAAGACGATCCGGTTGTGCACGTGCTCGCCGGTGGCGACCTTCACGGGGGCGACGGCCCGGCGGACCGCCGCGTGGCCCAGGATGTCGTCGGGGCTGGTGGGCTCCTCGATCCAGTACGGGTCGAACTCGGCGAGGGCCTTGGTCCAGCGGATCGCCTCGTCGACGTCCCAGCGCTGGTTGGCGTCGACGGCCATCCGGATGTCCGGGCCGATGACGGACCGGGCGACGCGGCAGCGGCGGATGTCGTCCTCGAGGTCGGCGCCGACCTTGAGCTTGATCTGCCGGAAACCGTCGGCGACGGCCCGGGCCGCGAGCCGGGTGAGTTTCTCGTCGTCGTAGCCGAGCCAGCCGGGTGAGGTGGTGTAGGCGGGGTAGCCGCGCTCCAGCAGCCGGGCCGTGCGCTCCTCGGCGCCCTCCCGGCCCCGGCGCAGCAGGGTCAGGGCCTCCTCCGGGGTGAGGGCGTCGGTGAGGTAGCGGAAGTCGATCTGGCGCACCAGCCATGCGGGCTCGGCCTCGGCGAGCAGCCGCCACAGCGGCAGGCCGGCACGCTTGGCGGCCAGGTCCCACACGGCGTTGACGACCGCGCCGATCGCCATGTGCATCACGCCCTTCTCGGGCCCGAGCCAGCGCAGCTGGCTGTCGCCGATCAGGTCGCGGTTCAGGATGGACGGGTCGGCGCACAGGTCGTCGGCCGAGCGGCCGATCAGGTGTCCGCGCAGCGCGTCGATCGCGGCGACCTGCACCTCGTTGCCCCGCCCGATGGTGAAGGCGAATCCATGCCCCTCGTGCCCGTCGGCCGCGTCCGTGCGCAGGACGACGTAGGCCGCCGAGTAGTCGGGGTCCGGGTTCATCGCGTCGGAGCCGTCGAGCTCGCGCGAGGTGGGGAAGCGGATGTCGTGGGTGTCGACCGCGGTGATGCGGGCGGGCGTCGGGGACACGGAGGGCCTTTCGGTTGCAGGGGCGGGGGCGTCAGTCCTGGGCCCGGCCGGTGGTGACCCGGGCGATCATGAGGGCGACCAGGATGATCCCGCCGTAGATGGCCTGGATCCAGAACGACGGCACCTGGGCGAGGGTGAGCAGGTTCTGTACGACCCCCAGAAGGAGTACGCCGGTCAGGGCGCCGAACATGGTGCCCTTGCCGCCGTCGAGGGCGATGCCGCCGATCACCGCGGCCGCGAACACCGTGAAGATCATGTTCTGGCCCTGGTTGGCGCTGATCGCGCCGACGTATCCGGTCTGCATGATGCCGCCGACCGCGGCGAGGACGCCCGCGACGACGAACACGCCGAGCATGACGCGCTCCACCCGGATGCCCGCCGCCCGGGCCGCGTCCGCGTTGCCGCCGATGGCGTACAGGGCGCGCCCGACCCGGTGGTACTTCAGGACCAGCCCGGCGACCGCGAAGGCGATCGCGGCGAGCCACACCGACAGCGGGACACCGAGGAAGGTGGTCGTGGCCAGCGAGTAGAAGCTGTCGGGCATCCCGAACAAGGTCTTGCCCTTGGTCGCGCCGACCAGCAGGCCGCGCAGCACGATCAGCATCGCCAGCGTCACGATGAACGCGTTGAGCTTGAACTTCACGACCAGGATGCCGTTGAAGGCGCCGACGGCCGCGCCCGCGACGAGGATCGCCACCAGGGCGAGGGCGGCGGGGAGTTCGGCGCCCCAGCCGGACTGCGCCGCGGGCAGCACGAGCAGCGCGCCCACGGCGGGCGCGATACCGACGACCGATTCCAGGGACAGGTCGAACTTGCCGGTGATCAGGACGAGCGACTCGGCGAGCACGACCATCGCGAGGGCGGCGGAGGCGCCGAGGATGGAGACGATGTTGCGCTCGGTGAGGAACGAGTCGTTGACGACGGCACCGAGCACCAGGAGCAGCAACAGGGCGGGTACCAGGGCGAGTTCGCGGGCCCGGCGGAGCAGGACGGCCTTGGCGGCGCGCGGGTCGGTGGCTCGCGCGGGCGCGAGCGGCGGGGCCGCCTTGGTGTCAGCCATGGTCCACTCCTTCGATGGAGGCGATGAGCTCGTGGTCGCGCCAGCCCGCCGGGTGCTCGGCGACGACACGGCCGTGGAAGAGGACGAGGACCCGGTCGCAGCGCCTGAGGTCGTCGAGTTCGTCGGAGACGACGAGTACGGCGGTGCCGTCCTCGCGGGCGGTGTCGACCCGGGCGAGCAGGGACTCCTTGGACTTCACGTCGACGCCCGCGGTCGGGTTGACCAGGACCAGGAGCCGCGGGTCCGAGGCGAGGGCCCGGGCCATGACGACCTTCTGCGCGTTGCCGCCGGACAGGTCGGAGACGGGCTGCTCGGGGCCCGCCGCGTGGATGTCGAGGCGTTCGATCAGCGCGGTGGCGACACCGCGTCTGCGGTCGGTGCCGACGAAGCCGTAGCGGCCGAGCCGGTCCAGGACGCTGAGGGTGGCGTTGTCGCCGATGGACATGCCGAAGACCAGGCCCTGCTCGTGCCGGTCCCGGGGCACGAAGCCGACGCCGGCCTCCAGGGCCTTGCGGACATCACCGAACGGCAGCGGCTGTCCGTCCAGCCGGACCGCCCCGCTCGTGGGGGTGTGCAGGCCCGTGAACGACTCGGCGAGCTCGATCTTGCCGCTGGCGCTCGATCCGGCGAGTCCGACGACCTCGCCGCGCCGGACGGTGAGGTCGACGTTCTCGTACGCGGTGGAGGTGAGGTCCTGGACATCGAGCAGGACGGGACCACTGGCCCCGAGGGTCCGCTGCCGTTCGGCCTGTTCGGCGATCGTCTCCCCGGCCATGGCCTCCACCAGGGCCTGGCGGGGCAGGTCGGCGACCGGCGCCGTGGTGATCCAGCGGGCGTCGCGCAGGACCGTGACGGTCTGGCAGACCTCGTACACCTCCTGGAGGTGGTGCGAGATGAACAGGAAGGTCACGCCCGAGTCCTGAAGGGAGCGCATGCGCGTGAACAGCCGCTCGATCTCCCGGTTGTCGAGCTGCGCGGTGGGTTCGTCGAGGATGATGAAGCGGGCGCCGAAGCTCAGCGCCCGGGCGATCTCCACCATCTGCCGGTCCTCGACCTTGAGATCGGCCGTGCGCGCATCCGGGTCGACGCGCACGTCCCAGGTGTCGAGGAGCCGGGCCGCCTCGGCCTTCAGGCGGCGCCAGCTGATGAACCCGCGTTGGAGCGGCTGCCGGTTGATGAACAGGTTCTCGGCGACGGTCAGTTCGGGGACGACCGTCGGATGCTGGTAGACGCAGGCGACCTTGCGGCGCCAGGCGTCCCGGTCCGTGAGCGGGGGCGCGGGGTCGCCGTCGAAGCGGACGGTGCCCTCGTCGGGGGCTTCCAGGCCGGTGAGGATCCTGACCAGGGTCGACTTGCCGGCGCCGTTGCGTCCGACGAGGGCGTGGGACTCGCCCGGCAGGACGGAGAGCCGGCCGTCGGCGAGGGCGGTGGTGGGGCCGTACCTTTTGACGATGCCCCGCGCTTCAACCAGTGGGCTGCTCATTCGACCGTGTTGCCCCAGAGCTTGGGGTCGTCGACGTTGTCCTTCGTGACCAGCGGCGCGGGCAGCTGGTCCTCCAGGATGCCGCTGGGCAGTTTCACGATCGTCGAGTCGTGGTCCGTCGGGCCGGGCTTGAACTTCTTCCCCTGCATCGCCGCCTTGATGTAGTACATGCCGTACTTGGCGTAGGCGTCGGCGGGCTGGGAGACGGTCGCGTCGATCTCGCCCTTGCGGATCGCGTCGAACTCCTGCGGGATGCCGTCGTTCGAGACGATGGTGATGTGGCCCGACTGCCCGGCCTTCTTCAGCATTCCCTTGGACTTGAGGGTCTGGAGCGTGGGCGCGAGGTAGACGCCGCCCGCCTGCATGTAGATGCCCTTGATGTCGGGGTTGGCGTTGAGGAGGGTGTCGAGCTTCGAGGCCGCCGCGTCGGACTCCCACTTGGCGGGGATCTCCAGGACCTTGAGCTTCGGGAAGTTCTTCTTCACACAGGCGCGGAACGCCTCGGAGCGGTCGCGGCCGTTGACCGAGGCGAGGTCGCCCATGATCTGTACGACCTTGCCGGAGGTGATGTGCTCGCCGAGGTACTGGCAGGCCTTCTCGCCGTACGCCACGTTGTTCGCGCGGACCACCATCGCGACCTTGCCCTTGTCGGGCGCCACGTCCACAGCGACGACCGGCACGCCCTTGCGCTCGGCCTGGTCGAGGCCCGCCTCGATGGCGGCGCTGTCCAGCGGCGCGACGACCAGGCCCTCGACGCCCTGGTTGAGCTGGTTGTTGATGTCGGTGATCTGCTGCGAGGGGTCGCTGTTGGAGTTGACGGTCTTCATCGCGTCCACCCCCTCGGACTTCGCCATCCTGGGCACGTAGTCGTTGTACGACTGCCAGAACGGCGAGGTCAGCAGGGGCAGGACGACCCCGACCTTGCCGCTGCCGTCGCCGCCGCCGGCACCGGAGGCGCCGGTGTCCTTGGTACTGCCGCACGCGGCGAGCACCAGGGAGGCGCCGGCGGCCAGCGCCACCGCGCCGACGATCCGGGACCTGTTCCGCTTCCGCACTGTGCTTCCGGGCATCTCAGGGGGCTCCCATCGACCGGGGTTCGAGCAGATGCCCGCATACTTATCAGACCACTCCCCCGCCGGAACACCCTGCGACGGCACATTTTCCCGCTCCGGGCTCATAGTGGTCCGACCACCTTGCTGGTTAGACTGCGCCGGAGCCTGTGATCGGAGGAACGGCGTGGACGACGAGACCGCCCCGCAGAAGGGCACCGTGACGCAGCGCGCCATCGAGCGGATCAAGGCGATGATCGGCGAGGGCCGGCTGGAGCCGGGCCAGCGGCTGCCGACCGAGCGCGATCTGGCCGCCCAGCTGGGCATCTCCCGCAGCTCGATGCGGGAGGCGATCCGCGCGCTCACGGTGCTGGGCGTGCTGGAGGCCCGGCACGGGTCGGGCATCTACGTCACCCAGCTGGAGGCCGGGGACCTGCTGGAGACGTTCGGTGTCGTGGCGGACCTGTCGCGCGGCCCGCGTCTGGTGGAGCTGCTGGAGATCCGGCGGATCCTGGAGTCGACGGCGACCGCACTGGCCGCCGCCCGGATCACCGACGACCGGCTGGCCGAGGTCGAGAAGCACCTGGCGGCGATGAACGCCACGGACGATCCGGAGGAGATCCTCGCCCACGACCTGGCCTTCCACCGGGAGATCGCGGCGGCCGCGGGCAACGAGACCATGGCCGCGATCCTGGAGGGCCTGTCCTCGCGGACGTTCCGCGCCCGTGTCTGGCGCGGCTACCAGGAGGAGGGCGCCTTCGCACGCACCCGCCGCGAACACGCCGCGATCCACCGCGCCCTGGCCGCCCACGACCCGGAGGCGGCCCGCGCGGCGGCGGCCGCGCACGTGGGCGAGGTGGAGGAGTGGCTGCGGGCGCAGCTCGGGCCCCAGGCCGTGTCCGGCCCAGGGCCCGGTGTGCCGCCGCCTACTTGAACTGGCCGGGCTGGTAGTCCCCGGCGGGCTGCTGGAGGACGACGTTCAGCCGGTTCGCCGCGTTCATGAAGGCGATCAGGGTCACCAGCGCCATCAGCTGGTCCTCGTCATAGTGCTTGACGGCCCGCTCCCAGACCTCGTCCGGGACGCCACCGGCCCCGTCCGCGGTACGGGTCCCCTGCTCGGCCAGCTCCAGCGCGGCGCGCTCGGCCTCGGTGAAGACCGTGGCCTCGCGCCACCCGGCCACCAGATGGAGCCGTACGGCGGTTTCGCCCGCGGCGGCGGCCTCCTTGGTGTGCATGTCGATGCAGACCGCGCACCCGTTGATCTGGCTGACGCGCAGCGAGACCAGCTCCCGTGTCGCGGCCGGCAGCGGTGACTCCATCAGCAGCCGTCCCACGGAGGTGAACTGCTTGACGAGCTTGCCGGCAGTCGGGATGGCGAAGACGTCCAGACGCGCGCTCATGGTGAGCTCCTCTGTCGTTGTCGATGCGTACACCCCTATGAGTCAGCGGCTCACCCCGATGTGACATCGGCAGATGTGACCCGCGTCACCAGCTATCCGCGCCGCAGTCGCAGCGTCATCAGCTCGAACGGGCGCAGCCGCACCGCGATCCGGCCGTCCTGGACCTCCGGTGCCGTCGCATCGGCCAGCGGCCGTTCCAGCAGGTCCGTGACCGAGACGGCCGCGACCTCGAACCCGGCAGTGAGCGTGGCGCGCGTCCGGCCGCCGAAGGCCTCGTGGAACCGGACGACGACGTCCCCGCTGCCGTCGTCGGCCAGCTTCACCGCCGTGACGACCACCGCGTCCCGGTCGGCCGTCACTAGCGGCGCCACCTCTTCGGCACCGGTGAGCCGCCGCTCCGGCACATTGATCCGCCAGCCCTCGCGCACCGCGTCGGCGATGCCCGCGCCCGGCACGAGCGCGTGCCGGAAGCGGTGGACGCCCTGGTCGGTCTCCGGGTCGGGGAACCGCGGGGCGCGCAGCAGGGACACGCGGACGGTGGTGGTCGTACCGCCGTCGCCGTCGGTGCGGACGGTGCGGGTCACGTCGTGGCCGTACGTCGAGTCGTTGACGAGCGCGACGCCCCAGCCGGGTTCCTCCACGTGGACGAAGCGGTGGTTGCACGCCTCGAACTTGGCCGCCTCCCAGGAGGTGTTGGTGTGGGTGGGCCGGTGGAAGTGCCCGAACTGGGTCTCGGACGCGTACCGTTCGGCGTGCACGTCGAGCGGGAAGGCGAGCTTGAGGAACTTCTCCGTCTCGTGCCAGTCCACCTCCGTGTCCACCGTCAGCCGCCGCTCCCCCGGCGCGAGTGACAGCAGCTGGGTGACGCGGGAGGCGCCGAAGGTCCGTACGACCCGCACACCGTCCCCGTCCGGGACGACCTCGTCCGCGTCGGTGAGGTCGGTGACCGTGTTGCGGTAGAACTCGTCGACGTCCCAGGCGTCCCACATGTTCGGGAAGTCGGGGTGGAGCTGGAGGAGGTTCGCGGCCCGGCCCGGGGCGACGGTCTCGCGGTCGGCTTCGATGTCGTACGCGGACGTCACGAGCCCTCGGGCGTCGATCTCGACCCGGAGCAGGCCGTTGCCCAGGACGAACCCGCCCTCGGCCCGTGGGGACAGCTCCGCCGGGCTCGGCGAAGGCGCGGCACCGGCACCACCGGCGGGGATCCCGGCCCGGCCGTGGGGTGCCGAGTTGAACACGAGGTTCCGCGTGCCTTCCCCCGCGAGTGCCCGCTGCGCCGCGTCGATGATCCCGGTCAGCTCCTCGGCGACCCTCTCGTACGTCCGCCGCGCCTCGCGGTGCACCCAGGCGATGGACGAGCCGGGCAGGATGTCGTGGAACTGGTGCAGCAGCACCGTCTTCCAGATCCGGTCCAGGTCCTCGTAGGGATAGGGGAAGCCGGTGCGTACGGCCGCCGTGGCCGCCCACAGTTCGGCCTCCCGGAGCAGGTGCTCGCTGCGGCGGTTGCCCTGCTTGGTCTTGGCCTGGCTGGTGAGGGTGGCGCGGTGGAGTTCGAGGTAGAGCTCGCCGACCCAGACGGGCGGTTCGGGGTACTCGGCCGCGGCCTTCGCGAAGAATTCCGCCGGGGTCTCCCAGGTCACCGTCGCCGCGCCTTCGAGGTCGCGCAGGCGGGCCGCCTTGGCGACCATCTCGCGGGTCGTGCCGCCGCCTCCGTCGCCCCAGCCGGTGGGGGCGAGGGAGTGACGGGCGACGCCCTTGTCCTTGAAGTTGCGGGCGGCGTGGGCGATCTCGCTGCCCTTCATGGAGCAGTTGTAGGTGTCGACGGGCGGGAAGTGCGTGAAGATCCTCGTCCCGTCGATGCCCTCCCACTGGAAGGTGTGATGCGGGAACTTGTTCGTCTGCGACCAGGAGATCTTCTGGGTCAGCAGGTACTTGGAGCCCGCCGCCTTGATGATCTGCGGCAGTCCGGCGGCGAAGCCGAAGGTGTCGGGCAGCCAGGCCTCGTCGTTCTCGATGCCGAACTCGTCGAGGAAGAACCGCTTGCCGTGCACGAACTGCCGGGCCATCGCCTCCGAGCCCGGCATGTTGGTGTCCGACTCCACCCACATGCCGCCGGCCGGCACGAACCGCCCGTCGGCCACGGCCTTCTTCACCCGGGCCCACACCTCGGGCCGGTGATCGCGGACCCACGCCCACTGCTGCGCCTGCGACATGGCGAAGACGAACTCCGGCTCGTCGTCGAGCAGCGCGGTCATGTTGGAGGTCGTCCGGGCCACCTTGCGCACGGTCTCGCGCAGCGGCCACAGCCACGCCGAGTCGATGTGGGCGTGACCGACGGCGCTGATGCGATGGGCGGAGGGAGCGGCGGGCGTGGCGAGCACGCCGGCGAGGCGGGAACGGGCCCGGTCCGCCGTGCCGCCGATGTCCTGGAGGTCGAGCGCGTCGAGTGCCGAGTCGACCGCCCGGAGGATCTCCCAGCGGCGGGCCGACTCCACCGGCAGCTCGGCCATCAGCTCGCCGAGCACCTCCAGATCGATCACGAGCTGCCACACGGTCTCGTCGAGAACGGCGAGGTCCATACGGGTGAGGGTGTACTGCGGCTCGCTGCCCGCGGTCTCCTTGTCGCCCAGTTGTGTGGGCAGGAAGGGGTGGTAGTCGAGGATGACGGGGTTGGAGGCGGCCTCGATGTGCAGGCGCACCTGCTCGCCGCCCTCGACGGGGGCGCCGATACGCACCCACTGGTTGCGCGGGTTGAGGCCCTTCACCGGGGTGCCGTCGGGCCGGTAGACGAGGCCCTCGCACTGGAAGCCGGGCATGTTCTCGTCGAAGCCCAGGTCGAGGATCGCCTCGACGGTCTTCCCGGCCCACTCCTCGGGGACGGTGCCGGTGACGCGGAACCAGCTGGTGCCCCAGGGAGCACCCCACCGGGCGCCCGCCTCGATCGGCTCGGGCTCGGCCGCGAGTCCCTCGGCGACCGGCACCGGTTCGCCGGGCGCGTGCCACACCGCCACCTCCAGCGGCACGGACTCGGGGTACACGGCGGGGCGGACACGCTCGTCGAGGACGCGCTTGAGGCGGGCTTCGACCAGGCTGCGGTCGTCATGCATGCGGAATGCTCCCTAGGGGGTCGTTACCAGGGGTGGGTCAGGGAAACGGGCGCCGACGAGGTGTAGAGCTCCCCCACGGCACGCAGTTCGAACCGTGCCGCCCGCTCGCCCTGTTCGGGCTTCAGTCCGTCGACGAAGAACGCGCGCTGGCAGGTGCCACCGAGGAAGCGCCGGGTGCCGTCCGGAAGAACGCGGTGCAAGGTGTGGTGGCGTACGTCGCCGGGTGCGGGGTCCCAGGCGAGGCGCAGATCGCCGCCGGACGCGGCGGTCACGCGGAATCCGGTCGGCGAGGCGGGTCTCCGGATCGCGTCCCGGACCGCGATGCCGCCCAGCCGCCATGTCACGGGCCCGTCGGTCGCGGTGAGCCGTACGCCGAGTGAGTGGACGGTCCCGGTCAGGCCGGTGAGTCGTACGGTCGACGTCTGCCACGCCTCGCCCGAGTCCACGGGCAGATAGGCATACGAGCCCGGCTCACCGGTCGCCACCGCCAGTTCGATCCGCACGGCGCCCGCGTCGGTCCGATGCGTCAGCTCGACCACCGTGTCGCCATCGATCGGCAGCCGCGTCGTATACACCTCCACCACCGTGGGCGCGTCCAGTTCACCGTCCACCAGCACGCTGCTCCCGCCGCGCCACGCGTCCGCGAAGTCGAAGCCGACAGCCGGGCGTCGCCCCTCCGTGCGCACCACCCACCGCCGGGACGGCAGCCGGTCCTGGAGGCCGAGGTGATTCCAGGGCGCGTCCGAGGTCACGGCGCCGTCCTCGTACCAGCGCAGCCCGTGCCCGGTGTTGAACACGCTCGCGAACGGAACCGACGTGACCGTGGAGCGGTCGGCGACGGACACGGCGGGTGCCCGCCAGCTGTCCGTGCCGTCGGGCCGGGACGGGTCGAGGGAGCGTCCGGTCCAGAACCGGTCGTCGGCGGTGTGGAAGGCGGCCGGACCCCGCTGGTCGGCGGGCAGATGGTTGCGCGTCCACTCGGGCCGGTAGAGGCCGATCGACGCGAGGTGCGCCTTGTCCGTGGGCACGATCGCGTCCCACCGCACGGAGGAGTTCCAGCCGTTCGCCTCCACGTCGACGCCCGCCCACAACTCGTGGCGGCTGCGTCCCAGTTGCTCGGCCCGCTGCCCCGAGGAGACCAGGCTGCTCGCCGACCAGCGGAAGTCGACGAACATGTCGTCGGCGGTCCGGAAGAACGGCTCGTTCTGCCCGTTGAGCGCCCCCTGCCAGCTCACCGTGCCGTTCACGGTCATCGCGTCGTACCAGGTCACCCGCTGTCCCTTGGCCGCCGCGAGCGACTTCAGCTCCCGCATGAAGCTCAGCATGTCCGCGCCGAGGGCGGCGTCCCCTCCCCCGGTCTCGGCGTTGACGAACCAGCCGTCGAACCCGTACGCCTCGGCGACCTCGACCAGCCGCGCGGCGAGCGGATGACGACCGGCGGTGTCCTTCCGCACCAGGTCGCGGGTCCAGCGCAGTTGTCCGCCGTAGGCGACGGGCGGCAGGAAGACGTTGCCGAGGACGGGCACGCCGTGCCGGTGGGCGGCGTCGACGATCGGCGCGTTGGGGGCGAGGATCAGCCCTTCGCCCGACGAGCCGCCCCAGAACACCAGCTCGTCGATGTAGGCCCAGTGGGTGAGGGCGTAGTAGTCGGCGGTGGCCGAGCCCTGGGAGGGGTTGCTCGCGGTGGGCCCGAAGGAGACCAGGGACTGGATGCGGGCCTGGCCGGCGCGGGCGGTCGGGTTGGCGGGGGCCGGGGTGAAGCGGGCGGCCAGGGGCACGGACGCGGCGTTGAAGGCGAGGTCCGGGTCGGTGGCGGCGCGCCAGGACTTCAGGCTGCGCCAGGTGATGCCGGGGCCCGGAGTGCCGGACGGGAGGGAGTCCGGGTACCAGTAGGAGGCGTACGGCTGGGTCGCGGCGGCTTTCGGGGCTGCCGTGGCCTTCGGTGAGGGGAGCAGGGCGGCCGCGGCGCCGGCGAGCAGGACGGTGCGTCTGGTGGGTGTCACGAGCGGGTGCCTCCTGGTGGGTGGGGAAGTACCTGGTCGGGAGTGACGACCTCGGTGATGCCGCGCGCGGCCAGGTGTTCCCGGTCGGCGGCGTGCACGTCGAGGACGGTGGTGGGGCGGGCTCCGTCGGCGACCAGCCGGAAGAAGGCGTCGAAGACGGGACCGCCGGGGGCGCAGAGCGAGCGGACGGCGGGGTCGGCCGGGACGACCAGCGCCGTCGTACGGGCCGGGGGTGCCAGCGACGGCTCGCGTGCCGCCCGTTCCAGCACCCTGGCCATGTCCTTCGGTTTGCGGTCGTTGGTCAGCAGGCCGAGTCCGTACTCAAGGTCCGGGAAGTCGGCCAGGTCGCGGGACACGTCGTGGGAGCACCACCAGGTGATGCCCCACAGGCCGGGACAGTCCAGGGCGTTCGCCACGGTGGCCTCGGTGAAGGCGGCGGCGTGCTCGGGCGGGACCAGGGGCGCGGGGGCGCCGACCTCCTGGAGCCAGACCGGCCGGTGCGGGTCGTCGGCCCAGGCCTTGCTCAGCTCGACGAGGTACGCGGCGTGGTGCTCGGCGGGGACGGAGGTACGGCCGTGGCGCTGGGCGGTTCCGTTGAAGACCCAGGAGTGCACGGCCGTGACGGCGCCGTGCCGGGCGGCCTGGCCCGGGGTGAAGGGCTGGTCGTCCTGGTACCAGGTCGCGTCGTACTCGGCGTGCAGATGCAGCCGGCCCGGGGCGCCCTCCTCGCAGGCGGCGAGCATGCGCGTCAGCCAGGTGTCGATCTCGTCGGAGGTGGCCCGGTCGGGGTCCGGATGGGGGCCGGACGAGAACTGGTTGACCTCGTTGCCGAGGGTCATGCCGATGAAGTTGGGCCGGTCGGCGAGGGCTGCGGCGAGGGTGCGCAGGAGGTTCTCCTGGCCGTCGAGCACGTCCGGGTCGGTGAAGAGGTTGCGCCGGTGCCAGGTCCGGGTCCAGGCGGGCAGGAAGTCGAAGCTGCTCAGATGCCCCTGGAGGCCGTCCACGTTGACGTCGAGGCCGCGTTCGGCGGCGGCGTCGGCCAGCGCGACGAGCTGTTCGACAGCCTGCGGCCGGATCAGCGTGCGGTTGGGCTGGAAGTACGGCCACAGCGGGAAGACCCGGATGTGGTCGAGTCCCAGCGCGGCGATCGAGTCGAGGTCGGCGCGGACGGAGTCGAGGTCGAAGTCCAGCCAGTGGTGGAACCACCTCTCGCTGGGGGTGTAGTTGACGCCGAAGCGCACGGCAGAAGGCATGCGGTGTCCTTGCGTTTCAGTGGGGGTCAGCCCTTCGGCCCGGAGTTCTCAGCCCTTCACCGCGCCCTCGCCCACGCCGCGGAAGAAGTACCGCTGGAGACAGGCGAAGAGGGCGATCAGCGGGGCGACGGCGATGATCGTGCCCGCGGCGACGAGGCGCTCGTCGTTGGCGAAGGTGCCGTGCAGATAGTTGAGGCCGATGGTCAGCGTGAACCTGGACGGGTCGCTCAGCACGATGAGCGGCCACAGGAAGTCGTCCCAGGCGCCCATGAAGGCGAAGATCGCGACGACCGCGAGGGTGCCTTTCACCGACGGCAGGGCGATCCGCAGGAACCGCTGCCAGACGTTGGCGCCGTCGACGAAGGCCGCTTCCTCGATCTCGTAGGGCAGGTTGAGGAAGGCGTTGCGCATCAGCAGGACGTTCATCGCGCCGATGCAGCCCGGCAGGACCACGCCGATCAGGGTGTTGTTGAGGCCGAGCTCCCGCATGGTGGTGAACTGGGCGATGATGATGCCCTCGACGGGCACGAGCATCGCCAGGATGAAGGCCAGGGTGGCGACACGGCGGCCGCGGTAGCGGAGCCGGGCCAGGGCGTATCCGGCGAGGGCCGAGCCGACGCAGTTGGTGACGACGTTGGCGGTGGCGACCTTCAGGGAGTTGAGGGCGTAGTCCCAGACGGGGATGGTGTCGGCGACCCGCTCGTAGTTGTGCAGGGTCGGATCGCCCGGCAGGAACGTCGGCGGGGAGCTGTAGATGTCCTCGGTGGGGCCCTTGAGGGACGTGGACAGCTGCCACAGGAACGGGCCGATGGTCAGGGCCAGTACGGCGAGCAGCAGGACGTAGCGCAGGGCGAGTTCCCACACCCGGACGCGGCGGCCGTGCTCGTCGGTGATCCGGGGTTCGCGGACGGCGGCGGGCGCCTTCTCGGTGGGAGGGGTCTTCTCGAGGACGCTCACGACTCCTCCTTCCGGTCGGCGCGCAGCACCAGCAGCATCAGGGCGACGGTGACGACGAAGACGACGACGGAGATCGCGGAGGCGTAGCCGACACGGCCGGTCAGGCCGGTGCCGGTGCGCTGGACGAGCATGACCAGGGTGGTGTCCTCGCCCGCCGGTCCGCCGCTCGGGCCCGCCAGCAGGTACACCTCGGAGAACACCTTGAACGCGGCGACCGAGGAGAGCGCGCCGACGAGCACCATGGTGGAGCGGACGGCGGGCACGGTGACGGTCATGAAGCGGCGTATCGCCCCCGCGCCGTCGACGGCGGCGGCCTCGTGCAGTTCGCGCGGCACGTTCCCGAGCGCCGCCAGATAGATGATCATGTAGTAGCCGAGGCCCTTCCAGACCGTGACGGCCATGGCGCTCAGCAGAAGCAGCCACTGGTCGCTGAGGAAGCCGACCCGGCCGGCGCCGGCCGTCTCCAGCAGCGCGTTGACCAGTCCGCGGTCGTCCAGCAGCCACACCCAGATCAGCCCGACGACGACGATCGAGGCGACGACCGGGGTGTAGAAGGCGGACCGGAAGAAGGTGATGCCGGGGATGTTCTTCTGCACGAGCAGGGCGAGCAGCAGTGGCAGGACGACGAGCGGGGGCACGACGCCGAGGACGTAGAGCGTGCTGTTGCGCAGGCCGGTCCAGAACATGTCGTCCTGGAGCAGTTCCCGGAAGTTGGCGAGCCCCACGAACTCCCCGGGGATCAGGGTGCGGCGGTCGGTGAAGGCGTTGACCAGCGTGGAGAGAAACGGGTACAGGATGAAGGCGCCGGTGACGAGCAGACCGGGTGCGGCGAACAGCCAGGGGCTGGTGGGCAGTTGGCGCCGTACCCGGGAGATGCCGGAGAGAGCCATCGGGCGTCAGCCCTGCTGCTGCAGGAGCCGGTCGCACTCCTTGACAGCGTTGTCGAGAGCTTCCTTGGGGCTCTGCTTGCCTTGCAGCGCCTTGGCGACCTCGTTGCGCAGCGCGATCTTCATCTGCTCGCTGAACAGCACGGGCGTGTAGTTGACCGCCGTCTTCAGGGACTTCGCCGCGGCCACCCGCACCCGTGTCTCGTCGGTCCCGTCCTCCTTGGTGAAGTACGGGTCGTCCAGCGAGCCGGCGGTGCTCGGGAAGATGGCGACCTTCTTGGCGAACGACATCTGGTGCGCCGCGTCGGTGACGAAGTGCGCGAAGGCGACGGCCGCGGGCTTCCGCTTCGACTGGGAGTTGACCATCACGCCCATCACGTACATGTTGACGTGCCCGGTGCTGGTGATCTGGTCGGTGATACCGATGTTCTTGTACAGGCTCGGCGCCTGCTTCTTGAAGTTGCCGAGGTCCAGGGCGCTGCCGGGGTTCATGGCGACGGCTCCGGTGAGGAACTTCTTGCCGGACGACTCCGGGGTGGCGGTCAGCGCCTGCGGGTCGAGGGCCTTCGCGTCGTACAGCTCCTTGTACTCGGCGAGGAGTTGCACACCCTTGTCGTCGTTGAAGGAGAAGGCGGTGCCCTGCTTGTTCATCAGCTGGACGCCGTAGCGGCCGAAGTCCTCGATGGTGGGCACGTTGGCGAGGGTGGCGACCTTGCCGCCGCTCTTCTTCGCCATCTTGAGGCCCGCGGAGAAGAGTTCGTCGTACGTCTTCGGCGGCTGCTCGGGGTCGAGCCCGGCCTCCTTGAACAGGGTCTTGTTGTAGAAGAGCGGGCCGGTGTTGAGGTACCAGGGGAAGGCGTACGTGCCGGTCATGCCCGGTATCCGATGGCCCGCCCAGGCGCCCGGCAGATACTCCTTCTCGTACCGCGGGGCGGCCTTGTCCAGGTCGAGGGCGAGTCCGGCCTTGGCGAGCGGGGCGACGAGGTCCGGGGAGACGTTGACGACGTCGGGCAGGGTGCCGCCGGCCGCGTCGGCGCTGATCTTGTCGGCGTAGCCCTCGGCGGGCTGGTCGACCCACTTCACCTTCGTGCCGGGGTGCTTCTTCTCGAACTCGGCGATCAGGCCCTCGAAGTACGGCTTGAAGTTGGCGCGCAGATTCCACGTCTGGAACGTGATGTCGCCCTCGACCTTGCCCGAGGCGTCGCTCGAACCGCCTCCGCCGCCCCCGGAACCGCAGGCGCTCAGTGGCAGCAGGACAGCGACGGCAGCGGCGGCGAAGGCTCTGCGGGAGATACGCACGGTGACCGGCTCCTTTGAAGGCAGGGCGGGAGAGGGCGGCGGAAAGGGCGCCGGGCCAGACCTTGCATCGTTCTCTTCGGGGAAGTCAATGGATTCTGCTCAGCTAAAGTCTTTAGTTGCACATCACCGCAGGTCAGCAACGGGTCAGGCGTCTTCTTGTATTCGATCACTAATGCGCTTTAGGGTAGGAACACTCAAGCGCATTAGTGTACAGCGCTCGTCGAATGGAGAATCAAGCGTGACGGGAAAGCGCTCACCGGCGCGCCGGCCGACGATGAAGGACATCGCCCGGCGGGCCGGGGTCTCCGAGAGCGCGGTCTCCTTCGCGCTCAACGGCAGGCCCGGGGTCTCCGAGGTGACCCGGGACCGGGTGCGCCGGGTCGCCGAGCAGCTGGGCTGGCGGCCCAGCACGGCGGCGCGCGCCCTGTCCGGGGAGGGCGCGGCGACGGTCGGCTTCGTGCTGGCCCGTCCGGCGGGCACGCTGGGCGTGGACTCGTTCTTCCTGCAACTGGTCTCCGGCATCCAGGAGGTGCTGGCCGAGCGTCATCTCGGTCTGCTGTTCCAGATCGCCGAGGACATCGACGACGAGTGCGCGGTGTACCGGCGGTGGTGGGCCGAGCACCGGGTGGACGGTGTGCTGGTGGTCGACCCGCGCACCGACGACCCCCGGCCCGGGCTCCTCGACGAACTCGGGCTGCCCGCCGTGGTGATCGGCGGCGCCCCGGACGAACGGCACCCGGGTCTTTCGACGGTGTGGGCGGACGACGCGGGCGCGATGGCCGCGGTGGTGGACGGGCTGTACGCGCTCGGCCATCGCCGGATCGCGCACATCGCCGGACTGCCCGGGCTGGCCCACACCGAGCGCCGCATCCGCACCCTGCGCGCGGAGGCCGAGCGCCGGGGCCTGTCGGAGGTGCAGTCGGTGCCGACCGACTACTCGGACGAGGCGGGCGCGGCCGTCACCCGCCGGGTCCTGGACGGCCCCGCCGCCCCGACGGCCCTGATCTACGACAACGACGTGATGGCCGTCGCCGGAGTCGCCGCCGCGGCCGAGCTCGGCTATGCGGTGCCGGCCGACGTCTCGGTGGTGGCCTGGGAGGACTCCGCCCTGTGCCGCCTGGTCAAGCCGTGGCTGTCCGCACTGTCCCGCGACAGCGTCGAGTTCGGCCGCACGGCGGCCCGCGAACTGACCGCCCTGCTCGACGGCGGCCCGGCCCGCGCGGTACGGGTGCCGGTGCCGCGGCTGATCGAGCGGGACAGTACGGGGGTGGTGCGGGGGGTGTGAACACCGGGCTGCGGCAGGCCACGTGAGGGCGAGGACTCGCCGGGTCCGACGCCGGCACGCACCCCGTGCGGGGCTCCTGGCCCGGCGCGGAACGGCCCGGCCGGACGGCACACGCACCACGGCACCACGGGCCCCGGGCTGTGGCACCCGGCCAGGTCCCACCGAGCCCTGTGCCGGCACTCACCCCTGCGCGGGGACCCCGGTGCGGCGCGGAGCGGTCCGGGCAGAACACGCACCGCGGGCCCGTCGCACCATCGGTACGCACCCCCGCCCCCTCGCGCCGCCCGCGGAACGCCCACGGTGCGGCCTGCCGCTCCTGGACCGGGAGGGCCACAATGGACGGTATGCGAGTGCGGCGCACCGCCTGGGCCTCCGCCGGGCTGCTGCTGACCGTCGCGGTCGGCTGCACCGGCGGTGGGGACCAGGGCGCGCCCGAGGCATCTCCGGCATCGGCCCCCGCCACGACCGAAAAGCCTCGCGCCACGCCCTCCCCCACCCCCTCCCCGGCCGACCCCGTCTCCCTCCCGGCCCTGATGCGGCGCGAGCACACCGGCTCCGGACTGCGTCTCGGGGCCGTGCTGGACCGGACCTCCGCCTACACCCGGTACGCCGTGACGTACGAGGCGAACGGCCTGACGGTCTCGGGGATCATGAACATCCCGGAGGGCGAGGGTCCCTTCCCGGCGCTGGTGCTGGCGCACGGGTACATCGACCCGGACGACTACTTCAGCGGCCAGGGCATGCCACGCGAGCAGGACCGTCTGGCCCGTAGCGGCTATGTCGTCCTGCACACCGACTACCGCAACCACGCCCGCTCCGACAAGGACCCCGACAACGACGTGAACCTGCGCCTCGGCTACACCGAGGACGTCATCGGAGCCGCCCTGGCCCTGCGCGACTCGGACCGTCCGGAGATCGACGGCGACCGCCTCGGCCTGTTCGGCCGGTCGATGGGCGGCGGGGTCGTGTACAACACGCTGGTCGTGGCGCCCGGTCTGTTCGACGCGGCCGTGGCGTACGCGCCGGTGAGCGCCCGCCCGCAGGAGAACATCGACCAGTTCCAGCGGCCCGACGGCGACCCGCTCGTGGCCGAGATCGAGGAGAAGCACGGCACCCCCGAGGAGAACCCGGACTTCTGGCGCGGTGTCTCGCCCCTCACCTACGCCGACCGTGTGAGCGAACCCCTGCTGATCCAGCACGGCACCGCGGACGACACCTGCCCCCTCGCCTGGTCACGGGAGGTCTCCGCCACGTTCGAGGAGGCAGGCAAGGACGTCGAGCTCCGTACCGTCGCCGGCGAGGGGCACACGTTCGGGCCCCGGTGGGCGTCCGAGATGGACGTCACCGAGGCCTTCTTCGCACGCCACCTGCGCTGACCCGGTTCAGACCCGGGACCGGTACAGCCCGAACTCCGCGATCCGTACGGCCCCTCGCGCCCCGGTCACCCGCACCCGCCACCGCCGGGCCCGCACGGCGCCGGGCAGCAGCAGGATCCGGCTCGCTCCGACGACCCCCGCCCGGGCCACCTCCGCCCAGTGGCCGTCGCGATACGCCTCCACCACGAAGCTCTCCACCTGCTGCCCGTACCGGATGTCCTCCGCCAGCCGGACCCGGTCCACCTCCCGCTCCCGGCCGAGGTCGACGGTGACCCGGCCCGGTGAGGTACTGGTCCGGGCGCCGTCCGCCAGGTCCTCGGGCAGTTCGCGGTCGATCCGCTCGCGGAACTCCCGCAGGCGCGTGACATCGGCGGCGGGCAGCAACCCGTCGGTGTCCGGCGGGATGTTGAGGAGCAGCACGGAGTTCCGGCCGACGGACCGGAAGTAGATGTCCGTCAACTGCTCGACGCTCTTGGGCCGCTGGTCCGGGTGGTGGAACCAGCCGTCCCGGATCGACACGTCGCACTCGGCGGGCCACCACTGGAGGTAGTCGGCGACCGGCCGCGCCGCGACCAGGGCTTCCCGGCTGCCCATGTCGGGGGCGTCGTAGGAGAGGGCGTAGTCGGTCCGCCCGTAGTCCTTCTCCTGGACGGGGACGACGCTCCATTCGTCCTCCCGGGCCAGCCCGCCCTCGTTGCCGACCCAGCGGACGTCCGGCCCGGTCACGGCGACGACGGCGTCCGGGGCGAGGGACCGTACGAGGGTGTACCAGCTGTCCCAGTCGTACTTCTCGACCTTGTCCGGCGGGATGTGCCCCTGGGCTCCGTCGAACCACACCTCGTCGACCGGGCCGTACTCGGTGAGCACCTCGTAGAGCTGGTTGAGCATATGGGCGCCGTAGTCGGTGGCGGGGAGCGTGTACGAGTGGGGCGGGGTGCGGTCGTCGCCGTCGACGAGGGTGGGGATCGTGCGGTCGGCGCGGGCGCTGCCGTTGGCGTACACGCCGTGCAGATACTGGTTCTCGTCGGCGGGCGAGATGTAGACGCCGACCTTGAGGCCGTGCCGCCGCATGGAGTCGGCGAAGTCGCGCAGGACGTCACCCCGGCCGTCGCGCCACGTGCTCGACGCCACCGTGTGGCCGGTGTAGCGGGAGGGGTGGAGGACGAAGCCGTCGTGGTGCTTGACGGTGAGGATGGCCAGCTTGAAGCCGCCGTCCCGCAGCGCGCGGGCCCACTGGTCGGTGTCGAGGGCGACCGGCTGGAAGACGTCCGGGTCCTCGTCGCCGGTGCCCCATTCCAGGCCGGTGAAGGTGTTCACGCCGAAGTGCAGGAAGGCGGTGCGCTCCAGGCGCTGCCAGGCGATCTGCCCCGCGGTGGGGCGTACCTGGGAGGCCTTGCGGACCAGGTCCTCCGGGCTGTCGTCGGGACCGACGGGGATGCGGCTGCGACGGGGGTCCGGCGGGGCCGCCAGTGCGGGTGCCGTCATGCCGGCGGTCGTGGCGAGGACGGCGGCTGATGCGACGAACACGCGTCGGGACACGGCCATGGCGACGACTCCTCAGGTCAGATGCCAGACGGCGGGGGTGCGCTGATCGGGCGGGTACTGCGCGAGCCGGCCGTCGTCCGTCACGCTCACCGTCATCCGGGTGATGGCGTTGACGAGCCGGTGGCCGCCTCCGCCGGCCGGCTCCAGCGCCCAGCGCTGGAGGGTGGCGGCGGGATCGCAGGTCTGCGGCGTCACCTCGGCGCCCGGCTGGAGGGGCACGTTGAGCGTGAGCTTCCCGCCCCGCACCTCCAGGCAGCCGTCCTGGGTCCGCAGGGTGACGTAGCCGTCGGCCGTGCGCTGGAGGGAGGCGGTGAACGACCGGCCGGAGGTCCGGACGGTGTACGTCCCGTCCGGGACCGGCACCCGGGTCAGGTCTCGGAAGCCGGGCGTGTGGCCCACGGCCGTACCGCGCGCGGTGAACCCGTCGTACGTGGCGTCGGGATGCGGATCGCCCCAGGTGGCCTGCGCGATGTGCCGCAGGGCCGGCCACAGGGCGACGGCGACCTCGTTCTCGGTCTCCCCGCGGCCGTTGTCGGGCCAGAGGCTGATCTTCGCTCCGGCGATGCCTTCGCTGGAGGTCAGCTTCTCGCCCTCGAAGCCGCGCGGGTCCCAGGCCTGGTCGTACAGCGCCTCGGTGTCGGTGTGGAAGCCGCCGCGGACGAGGTAGAGCGCGTACGCCGCGTTCATCAAGGGGTAGCCCTCGGCGATGAGTTCGCTCGGCTTGACCGCGACGTTCAGCCAGTGCTCGACCGTCGTACCGGCCGTGACCGGCACGGTGTTGGCGCCGGTGAGCCCGTCGTTCCAGATGCGCAGCCGCTTGCCCTGGGAGGCCGCGTAGGCGTGGACGCGGTTGACGAAGTCGACGAACGCGTCCTGGGGTGTGGCGTTCGGGCCGTACTTCTCCCGCGCGTACTTCAGGACCTGCGGGTACTTGGCGAAGTCGGAGCCGAGCATGTACTCGTCGGCGCCCATGTGCCAGTCCCGCCCGGGGAAGACCTCGGCGTACTCGTCCATCAGGCTCTTGTAGTAGGCGAAGGCCTCGGGGCGGGTGATGTCCAGCCGGGAGGGCTGCTTGGTGCCGTCCGTGTCGGTGAGCTGGAGGTCGGGGCGGTTCTCGATCCACGGGTCCATGTGGCCCGGGGAGTTGATCTCGGGAACGATCTCGACGTGGTACTTCTTGCCGAGCGCGACCAGCCGGCGGATCTCGTCCTTGGTGTAGTAGCCCCAGGTGTTGGCCTCGGGGTGGGCGTTGCTCTTCACCTTCAGTTCGAGGAGCAGCTGGTTGAGCTTGTGGTACGCCATCTCGCGCACCAGGTTCTCCAGCCAGGGCAGCGAGACATGGACGTAGCAGGCGCAGACGCCGACGCCCCGTTCCTTGTAGCGCGGCACGTCGACGGTGCGTCCGGCGGGGACCCGGTCGCCCTGGGCGAGGAGCTGGAGGAGGGTCCGGGTTCCGTAGAAGGCGCCGGTCTCGGTCGCGCCGGTCACCGACAGCCGTCGGCCCGCCTGGAGTTCGTAGCCCTCCGCGCCGAGCGAGGATCTGCCGGGCCGGATGTCGATAACGATGTCACCGGCCCGGGCTCCGCCCCCTACGACGGGGACCGTGCCGTGTCCGGCCGCCCGGAGGTCGGCGGCGAGGGTGCCGGCGACCCGGCGCTCGGCTCCGGTGTCCGCCACCAGCCGGGTGCCCCGGCCGTAGGAGTAACTCCCGGATCCCGGGGACCAGTCGGTGAGGGCGGGCACGGTCACCGGTGTCCGCGGCTCCTCGCGCGCGACCGCGGGGGTCGCCGGTGCCGCCGTGACGAGCAGCGCCAGCGCCGCCAGGACTCCGGGCCACCACCGTCGCCGACTTCCGCGCTCCGTCATGCGACTCCCCATTCATCGGATGTCTGATCATTGAGCTGGCGTCGACGACTGTCAATGGGGCGTGCAGACATGAAAGTTGAGCCATTGATCGGATGTCCGGGGCGCATGGGGCGTACCGAGGTGCGTCATTGGGCCGGTGACCTCGACGTGCGCCCCCGGCCGGTGCACAGTTCTCCCTACGTACTCGCCAGTAAGCCCGTTGCTCTCCCCTCCCGAGGAGCCTCCGTGACCAGTTGGGCCGGCCGCACCGCCGCCGCGATATCCGCCGCCGTCCGCGAGAAGCGGGTCACCCCTCGCGAGGTGGTCGCCGAGCACCTCGACCGGATCGAGCGGTTCGACGGCCGTGTCGGGGCCTTCCGCACGGTGCGTGCCGAGGCGGCGCTCGCCGAGGCCGATGATGTGGCCGCGCGCGGCGACTTCGCCGACCTGCCCCTGGCCGGGGTGCCGGTGGCCGTCAAGGACAACCTCGGCGTGCGCGGCGAGTCCCGGCGCGTCGGCTCGGCCGCCACACCCGACACCCCCGCGGCGGAGGACCATGTGACGGTGGCCCGGCTGCGGGCGGCGGGCGCGGTGGTGGTGGGGCTGACGAACGTCCCCGAACTGTGTGTCTTCGGCACGACGGACGGCGTACTGGGCACCTCCCGCAACCCCTGGGACCCGACGCGCTCGGCGGGCGGTTCGTCGGGCGGCAGTGCCGCCGCGGTCGCCGCCGGGATGGTGCCGATCGCCCTCGGCAACGACGGCATGGGCTCCCTGCGCATACCGGCCGCCAACTGCGGCCTCGTCACCATCAAGCCGGGACACGGAGTGATCCCGACGGGCGACAGCGACTGGTTCGGCCTGTCGGAGAACGGGCCCCTCGCCACGACCGTCGAGGACGCCCGTCTGGTGCTCTCGGTCCTCGCCGGCACCGGGCCCGAGCCGGGATCCGAGCCGAGCGCCCTCCGGGTCGCCGTGTCGCTGCGCAGCCCCCTGGCCGGGGTGACGATCAGCCGGCCGTACGCGGCGGCTGCCCGGGAGGCGGCCGAGGTGCTGATGAAGGCGGGCCATCAGGTGCGGCGCGCCGACCCGCCCTACCCGATGTCACTCCCCCTGACCTCACTGGTCCACTGGACGGCGGGCACGGCCGCGGACGCCCAGCACCTCGACCGGCGACTGCTCACCCGCCGCACCCGGGTCCACGCCACCCTCGGCCGGCCCCTCGTGGGCACGGCACGCTCCGGGGCGAGCCGGGAGCAACTGCGCCGGCGGCTGGAGCCCTTCTTCGCCGAGTACGACGTGCTGCTCACCCCCGCGCTCGCCCGCCGCTCCCCGAAGGCCGCGCCCTGGCACGAGCGGGGCTGGCTGCGCAATGTGCTGGCGAACACGAACTACTCGCCGCTGACGCCCGCGTGGAACCTGACGGGCTGGCCCGCCATGTCCGTCCCCTGCGGAACCCTCCCCTCCGGGGCCCCCTGCGCCGTGCAGCTGGTGGGACGCCCGGGCACGGAGTCCCGACTCCTGTCCCTGGCCGAGCAGTTGGAGGAACGAATCCCGTGGCGGCGTACGGCGCCGGTGAACTAGAGTCGGCAGGGTGACTGCCGGGTCGGCCGTAGGCCATGCACGAGTGAGGCGCCCGGCCTCGGAGTGAGCGCGGCGGGGGTGACCCCGCCCGGGCCCGTCCGAGAGCCGGAGAGGGCACGCGCCCCGCCTCTCGTCTCCGTTTTCCCGTCCCCCGCGCCGCTGCGGCGCTTCACCACGGATCCCGGACCCCGGAGACGAACCCACTCATGTCCTACGCACAGCACACGCCGCCCGCCCTGCCGACCACCGTCGCCCACCTCGACCACACCGCCGTCTTCGCCTCGGACCGCCGGTTGTCGGCGGAGTTCCTGGCGGCCGTCCTGGGCCTGGAGGTCGGTGCCCCCTTCGGGCCGTTCCTGCCGGTCGACCTGGGCAACGGCGTGACCCTCGACTACTACGAGAAGCGTGACGAGCCGATCCAGTCCCAGCACTACGCGTTCCTCGTGCCCGAGGAGCGGTTCGACGCCATGATCGGCCGCCTGGAGGCGCTCGGGGTCACCTACTACGCCGACCCCAGCCACACCGAACCCGGCCGCGTCAACGACCTCTTCGGCGGACGCGGCGCCTACTTCGACGACCCGGACGGCCACAACATGGAGATCATGACCCGGCCCTACGTCCGCCCCTGACCTCCCTGAGGGCCGCCCGGGGGCGCCGATGTCCTCGCGGGATCTCTAGAGCGCGCGGTACATGATGTGCAGCCCCACCCGGCCGTGCCGGGGATGGTCGAACGCCTCCGGCACCGTGCCGAGGATCGTGAAGCCGAGGGAGGTCCACAGCCTCACGGCCGGGTTGGTCTCGACGACGGCGTTGAACACCATGCCCCGGTAACCGGCGGCC
The DNA here is from genome assembly GCF_042671245.1 of Streptomyces sp. NPDC057099. Classification (NCBI taxonomy): domain Bacteria; kingdom Bacillati; phylum Actinomycetota; class Actinomycetes; order Kitasatosporales; family Streptomycetaceae; genus Streptomyces; species Streptomyces sp. NPDC057099. The sequence continues at coordinate 16,244 of NZ_JBHUTX010000052.1, read as the reverse complement.
CTGGCTTCGGTCAGGAGGTGCCCGGCGAGGGCACGGCCGTAGCCGCGGCCGCCCTGGCCGGGGTCGACCATGAAGCCGGCGTTGGCGATACGGGCGGCGGGGCCACCGTAGTTGGGGGTGAGATAGGCGGAGGCGACGACACGACCGACGGCGTCCTCGACGACATAGACCCGTTTCGCCGGATGCATCCACAGGACCCGGGCCTCCTCCTCGGAGGTACCCGGGTCCCATGCGTAGGTCTCGCCCGCGGCGACGATGTGGTGCCAGAACGGCCAGATGCCTGGCCAGTCGTCAGCCGTTGCTTCCCTGATCAGCATGGGCGCGAGTCTGGCACGCCCATGCGCTCGGCGAACGTGGAGGGGGTGCGCCCTTGGTCAGTCGACGCTGGGCAGGATGTGGGGCTCTGCGAGGTCCTCCTCGTAGCCCGCGAGGCGGATCGGGGCCGACCGGGCCCACACGTCAAGGCTGCCGAGCTCGTCGGCCCGCCGGCCGGCGCGCTCGCCGCGTTCCTTGGGGCGCTGATCTCGATTCGTCTTCTCCGGTGTCACCGCGCACTCCTTATGTGTCGGTCACCCTCGGGACGCACGCGCCGCTCCCTGCTGCGCCTGACGCCCGTATGGGTCTCATGTCAAAAGCAGTTCGGACGCGGTGGCGCCGGTCGACTCACGGGAGAGCAGGCGGTGGTGATCCGGCGTGTCCCATGACGGACCGTGGGTGTGGGTAGGACCCCGTACTGCTGTCCGTCCGGACCAGATTAACCAAATGAGCGGGCCCCCGCTCGATGGGGCTGAAAACGACCGGTAACAATCGCGCGTCATCTGGCGTTCAACTCGGGTTTAGACGCAGATTCGTTCACTTATGGGCGATTTGAGCACCACCCGAACGGCGTACAAGGGCGTAGACGCTTTCGATACGGCCGCGCAGTTCAAGTGCCGTTGGCTGAGTCGAAAGCTCGCCATGATCTGCTGCCGCACGGCAACGGCTGTCTCGCAGGAGGACTGACGCATGGAGCTGCGCAGCGTCGAGGAGCTGATGGATCTGCTGTACACCTGCCGGGGCACCAGGGAAGCCCCGGACCGCGACCGCCCGCCGGTCGACCTCCACGACCACGCGCTGCGGACCGCCGCACTGCTGCGCCGCGGCCGGCCGGCCGACAAGGAGCTGCAAGTGGCAGGCCTCGTGCAGCCCGTCGGCGGGCTGCTGTGGCCCGGCGATCCGGCCGCGCGCGCCGACCAGGCGGCCCACGCGGTGCGCGCCCTGCTCGGCGAGCGGGTCTCCCGACTCGTGCGCCGGTGCCCCCGCCGGGACGCCGTCGCCGACGACGACCTGCTCACCCTGCGCCAGGCGACCGAGGAGGGCCGCACGGCCGGGTTCGACGCCGGCGTCCTGGAGGACTGGCGCACGGTGCTGGACCTCCTGGCGGCGCGCAACTCCCGTCTCGGGGCTGTCGACTGACGGCGCGTCATGAGACCGTACGCCGATGGTGTCGTCGTCGTACGGACTGCGGGGCAGAGTCGCCGTGATCACGGGGGCGACGCGCGGGATCGGGCTGGCCGTCGCCCGGCACCTGGCGAACGCCGGAGCGCTGGTGTGCGTGACCGCACGGGACGCCGACGAGGTACGGCGCACCGCCGAGGAACTGGGCGGCATCGGACTCGCGGGCGGTGTCGCCGACCCCGGCCATCCCCGGCGCCTGACCGAGCTGGCCCTGCGCGAGTTCGGCCGCCTCGACATCCTGGTCAACAACGCGGCGACCAACCAGCCGTACGGGCCGCTCATGGAAGTCGCCCCCGAAGCCTGGAGCGAGGCCTTCGCCGTCAACGTCGAGGCACCGCTGCGGCTCGTCCAGTGCGCGTGGCGGGCCTGGATGTCGGGACACGGCGGCACGGTGGTCAACGTGTGCACGGAGGGCGCCGGGCACGTCGGCCCGAACGTGGGCGCGTACGGCACGAGCAAGGCGGCACTGCTGCATCTGACCCAGCAGCTGGCAGGCGAGCTGGGGCCCCGGGTACGGGTGAACTCCGTCTCCCCCGGCCTGGTTCGCACCGAGATGGCCCGCTTCGTATGGGAACCGGGCGAGCGCGAGGTGGCGGCCGGGCTCCCGCTGGGGCGGATCGGGGAGCCGGAGGACATCGCCCGGGCGGTGGCGTGGCTGGCGTCGGACGCGGCGGAATGGGTGACCGGGGCGGACCTGGTGGTGGACGGGGGTACGCGGGTGCGGGCGGCACTGCAACCCCCTAGGGGCGCGGGGAACGGCGCGCCCGACCACCCACCACCCGCAGACGCCTCACCCGGCTCCGCCTACCACTTACCCGACGCGTAGTCCTTCAGAAAGACCCCGTACAGATCCTCCCCCGCCTCACCCCGCACGATCGGGTCGTACACACGCGCCGCCCCGTCGACGAGATCCAGCGGCGCATGGAAACCGGCCTCCGCAAGCCGCAGCTTGTCGTAGTGGGGCCGCTCGTCCGTGATCCACCCGGTGTCGACCGAGGTCATCAGAATCCCGTCGGCCTGGAACATCTCCTGGGCACTGGTCCGCGTCACCATGTTCATCGCGGCCTTGGCGGCGTTCGTGTTCGGATGTCCCGCACCCTTGTACCCGCGCCCGAAGACCCCCTCCATCGCCGAGACGTTCACGACGTACGCCCGCCCGCTCGCCGCCTTCTTCGCGGCCTCGGCCATCGCCGGGCGCAAGGCGCTGATCAGGATGAACGGCGACGTGTAGTTGCAGAGCTGGGTCTCCAGCAGCTCCACCGGGGAGATCTGGTCGATCGTCTGCACCCAGGTGTTGGAGTCGACGACGTCGGGGACCAGACCGCCCGCGTCGATCGCGGTGCCGTCGAGGTGCCGCTCGACGCTGGCGTTGCCCGCGACCAGGGCGAGGTCGGCGACCTTCTGCGCGTCGAGGCCGCTGGTGCCGAGCGGCAGCGCGGCGATGCCGTCGACCGCGCCGGAGTTGAAGGCGCCGATGACGTGGTGGGCGGGGAGTTCCCCGGCGGGCAGCGGGGCGCTCTCGCCGTCGACCAGGGCGGCGTAGGCGGAGGGCAGCCGGCGCACGGTCTGCGTCGCGTTGTTGACGAGGATGTCGAGGGGGCCGGCGTCGGCGACCTGCTCGGCGAGGGCCACGGCCTGGGCCGGGTCGCGCAGGTCGATGCCGACGACCTCCAGGCGGTGGATCCAGTCCGCCGAGTCGTCCATCGCCTTGAAGCGGCGGATGGCGTCCTTCGGGAAGCGCGTGGTGATCGTGGTGTGCGCGCCGTCGCGCAGCAGCCGGAGCGCGATGTACATGCCGATCTTGGCGCGGCCGCCGGTGAGCAGGGCGCGCTTGCCGGTGAGGTCGGCGCGGACGTCGCGCTTCTCGCGGTTCACCCGGGCGCAGTCGGGACAGAGCTGGTGGTAGAAGTAGTCGACTTCCACGTACCGGGCCTTGCAGGTGTAGCAGGAGCGCGGGCGCTGGAGTATCCCCGCGATCCTGCCCTCCTCGGTGTTCGAGGAGGGCAGCAGACCCTCGGTCTCGTCGTCGATGCGCTGGGCGGAGCCGGTCGCCGTGGCCTCCGTGACCGCCTTGTCATGGGCGGTCTTGGCGGCCCGGCGCTCCTGGCGGCGGCGCTGTTTGACCGTGCGGTAGACGCCCGCGGTGGCCCGGCGCACGGCGACGGCGTCCGGGTGGTCGACCTCCAGCTTGTCGAGTTCCTCGAGCACGCTGAGGCAGACGGCCAGCCGCTCCGGGTCGATGCCGGGTCCGTACGAGAGCCCGCTCGCCTCGTCCATGGCCTGCGGGCCGTCCTCTGTCACCGTCATCGCCGCTGTCGTTCCCTGCTCTGCCGTCGCGGCGCGCCGGTCGCGCCCGCATTCGAAGGGCGAATTTTACGGAGCGCCGGGCCGGACCGCCAAACCCGCGCCTGATCAGGACTCGCAGGCCGTGATCAGCGTCCGCACCTCCTCCGTGATGGCGGCGGCGAACCGGTCGAGGTCGGGGACGGCCTCGGCGTCGGCGACGAGCCCGTAGTGGACGCTGCCCCGGTACGTCGAGACCGCCACCGCCAGGGAGTGGCCGGGGGGCAGCGGGGCGAAGGGGAACGCGGCGGTGAGCGGGTGGCCGCCGAGTTTCAGGCCGAGGCTGGGCAGGGGCACGCTGGTCACCAGGATGTCGAACCAGAGCCGTGCCGCCTGGCCGACCAGAGGGCCGCCGAGCCGGTGGGCGAGGGCGGGGACGTGGTCGGCGAGCAGGGCGACGGCGCCCGCGCCCCGGTTGGGGCCGGCGTCCTTGTTGCGGTCCATGGCGGTGCGGACCGAGGCGAGCCGCGCCAGCGGGTCCGAGTCGTCCACCGGAAGCCGTATCAAGTAGCCGGAGAGCCGGTTGCCCTGGGGGTAGGCGGTGCGCGGACGGCGCTTGGAGACGGGGATCAGGGCGCGCGGCGCCACGCCCTCACTGCCGTCGCCGCGCTCGTCGAGCCAGCGGCGCAGGGCGCCCGCGACGACGGCGATCAGCACGTCGTTGACGGTGCCGCCGACGGTCTTGCGGACGCGGTGCACGTCGTCGAGGTCGAGCACCACTCCGGCGGTGCGGCGGGTGCCGCTCGGCTCGCAGGTGAGCGCGGGGGTGGAGCGCACATCGAGGGAGGAGCGGGCGACGGAGGCGCCGATGTCCAGGGCCCGGGACACGTCGGACAGGGCGCCGCGCACCAGCCCGGGCAGGTCGCGCACGTCCGGCAGCAGAGGGCGCGGGGGCGCGGCGGGGCGGGGCCGGGGCGCCGGCATGTCCATCGGGTCCATGAGGCCCGCGGCGAGGGTGAGTGCCCGGAGCCCGTCGGCCAGGGCGTGGTGGAACTTGAACAGCACCGCGAAGGAGTCCCCGTCCTCGCCGGGCAGCACATGGGCCTCCCAGGGCGGCCGGCCGCGCTCCAGCGGACGCCCCATGAGCCGGCCCGCCGTCGCGTGGAAGTCGGCGGTCGGGGCGTGCAGCCGGACATGGTGCTGGGAGTCGAAGTCCGGGTCCGCTTCCCGGGCCGCGCCGCCGAAGGCGTGCGGCCGGCGCAGGGCCGAGGGCAGCGGCTGCCACACGTCGCGGATGCGCATGCGCAGTCCGGGGACGTCGGCGGCGCGGTCCGCGAGCAGGTCCGCGGCGCGGGCGCCCGCGGCCGGCGAGTGGGCGGGGAAGATCCCGAGCGCCCCGAGGTGCATCGGGTGCTCGGCGGACTCGAGGTTCCAGAACGCCAGGTCGAGAGGAGCGAGCAGGTCAGCAGTCAAGGGCTTGCCTCGCGTCGACGACGGGTGGGTCAGTAGTCAACCGCCCTCAGCCGATTACGGTCAAGTACGATCACGCTACGTACAGTTAACAGCAGATTAAGTCCCGCCCCGACGAAGAGGGGCGGGACTTATGGTGCATCTGCCGTCAGTTCAGCACAGGTCGCGGCGCCGGGCACCCGGTGGGAGTCACCCGGGAGGCGTCACGGATCAACGCCTCGTGCGCCGCCTTGAGCCGGGCCGTGTCCGGTTTCAGCGCGGCTCGGTCGTAGGTGAGGAAGCCGTTCAGCTCACCCTCGACGTCCGCGATCTGGGTGTACACGGCACCGTTGCTGCCCCGGCAGACCAGGGACCTGACCTCGTCGAGCTTGGTCAGATAGTCCTCGGTGTAGGTGGCCGGGTCGACGTCGACGTACGACTGCTGCACCGACCAGGCATGGCCGGGCACCGCGAGGCCCAGGCCGCCGTACTCGCCGCTGACCAGGGCACGCTCGCCGTCCGGGCGCGGTGGCAGGGCCGGGCTGGGGTAGCCGTGCTCGTCCATGAGGTCGCCGGTGCCGCCGTCGGCGCCGAGGTTCAGCCCGGACTGGCCGTTGACCAGCCGGGTGGGGTCCCACGCCTTGGCCTGCTCGGCGACCCGGCCCACGTCGTACTGGCCCCAGCCCTCGTTGAAGGTCACCCACATGACGACCGACGGGCTGCTGATGTGCTCGTCGATCATCTCCTTCATCTCGCGCTCGTACCGCGCGCGGGAGGAGGCGCTCGGGTTCACCCCGGCCGTCATCGCGGGCATGTCCTGCCACACCAGCAGCCCGAGCCGGTCGGCCCAGTAGAACCAGCGGTCCGGCTCGACCTTGATGTGCTTGCGGACGGAGTTGAAGCCGAGCCGCTTGTGCGCCTTCAGGTCGTAGGCGAGGGCCTCGTCGGTGGGCGCGGTGTGCAGGCCGTCCGGCCAGAAGCCCTGGTCGAGGGTGGCCATCATGAAGACCGGCTCGCCGTTGAGGACCGTGCGCGGGACGCCGTTCACCTTCTCGACGGCGATGGAGCGCATCCCGAAGTAGCTGCCGATCCGGTCGGCGCCGACCTTCACCTTGAGTTTGTAGAGGAAGGGGTCGTCGGGGGACCACAGGTGCGGGTCGCGCACGGTCAGGGCCAGCGGGCTGCCGGTGCGGCCGCTCGCCGTGGCGACCTCGCGCTTCCCGTCGTACGCCGTCGCGGTGATCGGTACGCCGTCCCGGACGCCCCGGGCCTGAACGGTCAGCTTCTCGCCGGCCACGTCCGGGGTGAGCTCGAGGGAGTCCGCGTGGTCGCGGGCCACCGGCTCCATCCAGACCGTCTGCCAGATGCCGGAGGACGGGGTGTACCAGATGCCGCTGGGGTCCAGGCGCTGCTTGCCGAGCGGCGGGTTCTCGCCGGATGCCGCGTCGGTGGGGTCGTAGACGCCGACGATCAGTTCCTGGGTGCGGCCGGGCTTCAGCTCGTCGGTGATGTCGGCGGTGAACTTGTCGTAGCCCCCTTCGTGCTCGGCCACCTTCCTGCCGTTGACGTACACCTCCGAGCGCCAGTCGACGCCGCCGAAGTTGAGCTTGAGCCGCTTGCCGGAGCCGATGTCCCAGTCACGCGGGACCGTGAAGGTGCGGCGGTACCACATGCGGTCCTCGTGCCGTTCGATGCCGGAGAGCCGGGACTCCACCGGGTACGGGACGAGGATGCGCTCCTTCAGGGTCTTGCCGACGGGCGGCTGCTCGCCGGGCTCGGCGGCGGCGAACTGCCAGCGGCCGTTGAGGTTCTGCCAGGCGTCCCGGGTCAGCTGCGGGCGCGGGTACTCGGGGTGGGCGTTGCCGGGCCCGACCTCGTCGGCCCAGCGGGTGCTCAGCTGGTGCGTGGAGCGGTTGGGGCCGCTGCTCCAGAACTCCTTGACAACGTTGCCGTCGGTGTCGGAGAGACCGCCCTGACCGTCGTAGCGGATGTCGGCGGTGCCGCGGGCCGTGCCGGTCTTGTTGCCGACGACCGGCTCGTCGAGGGCGACCAGGAGGGAGGTGGGATCGGACGGGTCGGGTCGCGCCGCGCCCAGGGGCCACTCGGCGCCGCCGATCACCGCCTTGAGGTGGTCGGTGAAGCCCGCCGGGGGTGCGGCCAGGGGCTGGGCGAAGTCCAGCTTGAGCGTGCGGCCGGTGAACTGGACGGTGGCCGCGAGGGCTCCGTCGTAGTCGAAGCCGTCCGGGAGGCGGAAGGCCGACTGCGGGACGGGCTCCTTGGCGCCGCCGGGCGGGGTCCAGCGGAGGTGGAGGTTGGAGCCGCCGTAGTGCTCGAAGTACTCGACCTTGATGTCGTAGGCCTTGCCCGCGGTCAGGTCCACGGGCTGGGCCGTCTGTTCGCGGTCCCAGTCGTCCACCCAGTGGTCGATGACGGGCTTTCCGTCGATCCAGAGGCGGAAGCCGTTGTCGCCGATGACCGAGAAGGTGTGGGGGCCGGTCTTCTCCGGGACGATCTTTCCGGTCCAGCGGACGCTGACGTCGTCCGACCGGCCGGTGGTGAAGTTCAGGCGCGGCTCCAGGTTGTCGAAGTCGAGGTCCTGGTCGAAGGTCGTCGCCTCGAGGGTGTGGAAGTCGAAGGCGCCGGGGGCGGAGTGCGTGTAGTACTCACCCTTGAGGCCGTGGATCTCGGCGGGGTCGTCCGCCAGGGCGGGGGCCGCGGTCAGGCCGGTGAGGGCGAGGAACGCGGCGAGCAGTAACGCGAGCCGGTTTCTGTGGGGTCCGGTACGCACGGAACCTCCGTTTACAACGATGTCATGTGCGGGCGCAGGCATGACAACACGGATTCCGCTCTTCGTCCAGAGGCAGGACAAAGTCCCGGGCGGGACCTCGTCAGGTGACCAACTGCCCCTTCCCCAGGGCGATGACGCCGCCCTGGGAGACCGTGTACAGCTCGGCGTCCCGCTCCGGGTTGACGCCGATCGTCGCGCCCGGCGGCACCTCGACGTTCTTGTCGAGGACGGCGCCCCGGACCACGGCACCCCGGCCGATGTGCACGTTGTCGTGCAGCACGGAGCCCTGCACGACGGCCCCCGGGTCCACCACGACACCCGGCGACAGCACGGACCGCGTGACCTGGCCGCGCACGAGGCAGCCCGCGCTGATGATGGACTCGCTGGCGATGCCGCCGGCGTTGAAGCGGGCCGGCGAGAGCTGGTACGAGTGCGTATAGATGGGCCAGCTGCGGTTGTACAGGTTGAAGGCCGGGCGCTCGGCGATCAGGTCCATATGGGCCTCGTAGTAGGCGTCCAGCGTGCCGACGTCCCGCCAGTAGCCCTGGTCGCGGGTGGTCTCGCCGGGCACGTGGTTGGCGCTGAAGTCGTAGAGCGCGGCCTCGCCCCGGTCGGTGAGCTGGGGCAGGATCGAGCCGCCCATGTCGTGCACGGAGGCCTCGTCCTCCGCGTCCCGCCGCAGCGCCTCGATGAGGGACTTGGTGGTGAAGATGTAGTTGCCCATGGAGGCGAAGACCATGTCGGGGTCGTCCGGCAGACCGGGCGGATCCGTCGGCTTCTCCAGGAAGCGCTCCACCGTCTGGCCGTCCGAGCCCGGCGTGATCACACCGAACGACGAGGACTCGGTGCGCGGCACCCGGATCCCGGCCACCGTCACGCCCGCGCCGCTGTCGATGTGCTGGGTGAGCATCTGGCGGGGGTCCATGCGGTAGACGTGGTCGGCGCCGAAGACCGCGACGTACTCGGGGCGCTCGTCGTAGATCAGGTTCAGCGACTGCAGGATCGCGTCGGCGCTGCCCAGGTACCAGCGCGGGCCGAGGCGCTGCTGGGCGGGCACGGGTGTGACGTAGTTGCCGAGCAGGTTGGACATCCGCCAGGTGGTGGTGATGTGCCGGTCCAGCGAGTGCGACTTGTACTGCGTCAGGACGCAGATGCGCAGGATGTCGCCGTTGACGAGGTTGGACAGCACGAAGTCGACCAGGCGGTAGGTGCCGCCGAAGGTGACCGCGGGTTTGGCACGGTCCGCGGTCAGCGGCATCAGGCGTTTGCCCTCGCCGCCGGCCAGCACGATTCCCAGGACCGAAGGACCACCACGACGCATGGCCGCTCCCCTCACGCCGATTTCCCGATGCCTGCCCCTGAGCGGGACGTGCTAAGCCTGTTTCTGGATCTCCTCGTAGAGCTGGACCGTGCGGCGGGCCACCGCGTCCCAGCCGAACTCGCCGACCGCCCGCTCCCGCCCGGCCACGCCCATCCGCCCGGCGGTCTCCGGGTCGCCCAGGACGGTGTCCATGGCCCGGGCGAGACCCGCCTCGAAGTCGTCGCCCGCCGGGACGAGCAGGCCGGTCCTGCCGTCGTCCACGACCTCGGGGATGCCGCCGACCGCCGAGGCCACCACGGGCGTGCCGCAGGCCATCGCCTCCAGGTTCACGATGCCGAGCGGCTCGTACACCGAGGGGCAGACGAACAGGGCGGCGTGCGTGAGGAGCTGGATCACCTCCGGGCGCGGCAGCATCCGCGGAATCCAGAACACGCCGTCGCGGACCCGGCTCAGCTCCCCGAACAGCTCGCGGAACTCCTGGTCGATCTCCGGCGTGTCCGGTGCTCCCGCGCACAGCACCACCTGCGCGGCCGGGTCGATGTCCCGCACCGCGCGCAGCAGGTGGGGCACGCCCTTCTGCCGGGTGATACGGCCGACGAACAGCACATACGGACGGGAGCGGTCGAGTCCGATCCGGTCCAGGGCGTCCGTGCCGTGGTCGGGCCGGTAGAGGCTGGTGTCGATGCCGTTGTGCACGACATGCACCTTCTCCGGGTCCAGGGCCGGGTAGCAGCCGAGGATGTCCTCGCGCATGGCCCCGGACACGGCGATCACCGCGTCAGCGGCCTCGATCGCGGTGCGTTCGGCCCAGCCGGACAGCTCGTAGCCGCCGCCGAGCTGCTCGGCCTTCCAGGGGCGCAGCGGCTCCAGGGAGTGGGCGGTCATCACGTGCGGGATGCCGTACAGCAGCTTGGCGAGGTGGCCGCCGAGGTTGGCGTACCAGGTGTGGGAATGGACCAGCTCGCGGCCCTCCAGGGCGGCGGCCATCGCCAGGTCCACGGAGAAGGTGCGCAGCGCGTCGTTGGCGCCGTCCAGCGCGGACCAGGGCCGGTGGCGCCGCACGCCGTAGGCGCGGCCCTCTCCCCAGCAGTGCACGTCCAGGTCGACCAGGTCTCTGAGCTCCCGGGCGAGGAACTCCACATGGACACCCGCACCGCCGTACACATCCGGCGGGTACTCCCGGGTCAGCAGTCCCACTCGCACCCGCAACTCCCTGCTCTCAGCGGCCGTTCCCTTTCATGGTCACCCAGATGGGGCGTGTGGGGAAGAGCGGGGCGGCTTCGTGAAGCAACAGTCGCCGCAGACGCCCCCGCCGGGCACCCGGTAGTACAGGCAGCAGCTGCGGCGCCGGAAGGCGGTGCCGGTGAGGGTTCCGGTGCCTTCGAGCAGGGGATGCGCGAGGAGTTCCGCGGCCAGGGACCGGGCCCGGGCGGCGGTGTCCGCACGGTCGTGCCGCCGGGCCCAGCGGTCGAGTTCGCGGGCGGCGCCCGCCAGCGCGGAGGCGGCGTTCCCGCGCAGCAGGCCGGGGGCGAGGCGGTAGCGGGTGCGCAGGGCCGCCGCCAGGGGTTCGAGGTGGCCGTCGAGGACGGTGTCCGCGAGAGTCGCCGCGCCCGCCTCGGGGAGCGGCCGTACGTCCGTGAGCCACAGGTCGTCGGGGGCGCTGCCGTCGGCGTCCCAGTGCAGCAACCGGGCATCGAGGTCGGGGACGCTGCCGTAGAGGACCGCGCAGCCGAGCGCGACCGACCAGAGTCGGGCCGCGAGACCGAGGTGGGCCACGGACGCCGCGATGCGCGGCTCCGGGGCGTTCAGGGCGCCGGCCACCTTGCGAACGCGAAAAATCAGGGGATTTCCGTACACGTCCGGTGACGTTTCACGGTAGGCCTGTGCGAGAGTGGGAAGAGGCCTGGCCGCCGCTCCTTCCGTGCGCAGCACGAAGAAGCCGCCGAGCGGGCGGAGTACGGCGAGGTCGGGGTCGAGGTCCACGAAGACCAGTAGTACCAAGGCCCCTAGGGGATGCGACCCGGTGACCCCGACCGTGGTCGCCCACCCTGGGGATGATGGTGCTCCCCTCGTACTCCATCGGCAGTAGGACCCAATGAGTGCTCAGGGACGACGACGGGAAGACCTGGACACGGCAGGGTGTTGGTCATGAAAGCCGACCTTTCGCCGCGCCGGGCTGATTGCCCCCGCCTGACGCAGAGGAGCAGCCGATGAGCGCCCTCGCGTTGTCCGTCCTGCTGTCGCTCGTGTCCGCCGTCGCATACGCGGGCGGGGCGATCGTGCAGGAGCGGGTGGCGGAGTCCTCGCCGGGCGAGCAGTACGCTCCGCTGCGCCGGCCGGGCTGGTGGGCGGCGGTCGGGCTCAACGGTCTCGGCGGAGTGCTGCACGTGGTGGCGCTGGCGTACGGTCCGCTGAGCCTGGTGCAGCCGCTGGGCGCGCTGACCATCGTGGTGGCCCTGCCGATGGCGGCCCTGTTCGTCGGCCGCAAGGCGGGTGCCACGGCCTGGCGGGGCGCGATCATGGCGACGGTGGGGCTCGCCGGTCTGCTGTCCCTGGTCGCCGCGGCCGACGCGCGGTCGCTGGACACGGCCCAGCGGGTGGCCGTGGCCGTCGTGACCGCCGGTGCGGTCGTGACGCTGATGATCGCCGCCCGGGCCGCGCACCGGCACCCGGCGGTCCGCAGCATGCTGCTGGCGACGGCCTCCGGTATCGCGTTCGGTATGTCCTCGGTGTTCACCAAGACCGTGGCGGTCGACTGGACCGGCGGTGTGTCGGCGGCCGACGTGCCCTCGCTCGCCGTGATCGGCGTCCTCGCCACGGCAGGGATGCTGCTGTCGCAGGCCGCGTACCGGGGCGCCGGCCTCACGGCCCCGCTGGCCACGCTGACGGTCGTGAACCCGGTGGTGGCGGCCGCGGTCGGCATCACGATGTTCGGAGAATCCTTCCGCTACGGCACGACGGGCACGGCGCTCGCCCTGAGCTGTGGCGTGGTGGCGGCGGGCGGTCTGATCCTGCTGACGACGGAGCGGCTCGCGCAGGACCAGCCGGAGGAGAGCAGGGCGGGGAGTACGGCGGGCACGGTGCCCGAGCCCGCCGGGAGCGGACGGGGTCGGCCGGAGCCGGTGGGTGCCGGGTTCTCGTCCGGGTCCGCGCCCCAGGGCACGGGTGATTCGGCCGGGACGGTCGGCAGCCGGGCCGGGAGCGGGAGTGCGCTGCGCGAGACGGTGAGGGCGTCGCCCGTCGGTGTGGGCACGCTGGCCGGGGCGGTGAACGCCTCGCCGGAGATCCCCGGGATCGGCGTCGTGTCCGAGACCGAGAGGGCTTCGCCTGCCGCGGTGGGCAGCTTGGCCGGGGCCGTGAACGCCGCCTCGCCGGAGCCCGGGAGCGCCCCGCCGGCGATCGTGGGTACACCGCCCGCGGCTGTGAATGCGCGGCCCGAGACGCTGGGCGTCGGGGCCGCCGGGGCCGCCGGGGCCGCCGGGGCCGCCGGGGCAGTGAACGCCTCGCCGGAGGCCCGGAGCACTCCGCCCCGGGTCGGCGTCCTGGCCGAGACCGTGGGTGCGCCGCCCGTCGCCGTGGGGGTGCTGCCCGTAGCCAGGGGCGTGATCCCCGAGACGCTCGGCGTCGGAGCGGCGAGCGCGGGGACGGGCGACCGTGGCGGGGCCGGTCGCGGCCGGTCCGGGGACGCGTCGGTGCCCGTGCCCCGGTCCCTGGCCTCCGAGGAGCCCGAGGCCGCCCCGGACATCCCGTACGAGAGCGGGGAACTGCCGGTGTCCTCGGGCCCCGGCGAACGCCGCCCGCTCTCCTACGTGCCCTTCCACGGCATCCCGTACGTCCCGCTGCCCACGGTCGACCGGCACCGCACGCGCGTCAGATCGTGACGCCGCCGGCCCTGAGATAGGCCACCGGGTCGACGTCCGAACCGAAACCGGGCCCCGTCCGCACCTCGAAGTGCAGATGCGGGCCCGAGCTGTTGCCGGTGGAGCCGGAGCGGCCGATGCGCTGGCCGGCGGTCACCGTCTGCCCGTCCCGCACGGAGATCGCCGACAGGTGGGCGTACTGGCTGTAGCGGCCGTCGGCGTGCCGGACCACGACCTGATAGCCGAAGGAACCGCCCCAGCCCGCGCTGACGACACTGCCCGCCGCGACCGACCTGATGGACGTGCCCGTGGGCACGGGGAAGTCGACGCCGGTGTGGTAGCCCTTCGACCAGGACGAGCCCGCCTTGCGGTAGGGCGTTCCCAGGGAGCCGCTGACGGGGGCGACGAGGCCCTGCCGGGCGGTCGACCGTCCGGCGCGGTCCTTGCTCTCGTCCTTGGCGCGCTCCTTGGAAGGTTCCTTCGCACGGTCCGGCTTCTTCGGTGACGGCTTCGCCGCGGGGGCCGGCTGGGCCGCGGGGCGCGTCTTCGTGGCGCCCTCCCCCTGCAGCGCGAGCCGCTGACCGGGCACGATCAGGTCGGGGTCGGCTCCTATGGCCGACCGGTTGGCGGCGTACAGGCCCCGCCAGCCGCCGCGGACCTCCTGGTCGGACGCGATGCCGGAGAGGGTGTCGCCCCGGACCACGGTGTACATCTCGGCGTTGCCCGCCCGGGACTGCGGCGTGGACTGCGGCCGCACGTCCTCGATGGAGGTCTTGGGCTTCTTCCGCGCGTCCTTCTTGCCGTCCTTCTTCGTGCTCCCGGAGGCCGGCCGGATGTCGGGCTCGCCTCCGCCGCGGGTCAGTCCGGCCCGTTCCGAGCAGACCGGCCAGGCGCCCGGGCCCTGCCCGTCGAGCACCTTCTCGGCGACGGCGATCTGCTGGTCCTTGGTGGCCAGGTCCGCGCGTACCGCGTAGGTCCGGCCGCCGTAGGCCTCCCAGGTGGACTGGGTGAACTGCAGACCGCCGTAGAACCCGTTGCCGGTGTTGATGCTCCAGTTGCTGGTGGACTCGCAGGCGGCGACCTTGTTCCAGGTGTCCACGTCCGCTGCCTGGGCGGCGCCGGTGCCCATGAACGGCAGTGCCATGCCCGCGCCGCCCGCCGTGACGGTGAGTGAGGCGCGGTTGATCCTGTTCGGCTGATACCGGCGGTGCCGGCCGCGTACGGCCATCGGGTGCCCCCCTAGACATGCGTCAGGAGGGGCAAAAGTAAGCGCTGCGAACCGGCCAGAACAAGACGGCTATCAGCCGCCCGGGCGCCCAAATGGCCGGTATGAGGCCCCTGTTGCGCGACGTGCGCCACGGCGGTGCATCGCGTACGCCACCCCGTGCGCGGGTGCGACGTGCGCGGGGACGCGTACATCGACTGAGCGCGACGGGGCTTTCGTGCGTATCACGCTGCGCGACGTCGTACGACCCGCGCGTGCGGACGAAGTAGCGGCACGTCAGGATGGTCGACGGGGGCATGCTGGTGGACACCACCCGCAGCACCGATACCGAGGTCTTTAGGAGCCAACCGAATGAGCAGTACAGCGCAGATCGGCGTCACGGGTCTCGCGGTCATGGGCCGCAACCTCGCTCGCAACTTCGCCCGCAACGGCTACGCGGTGGCGGTGCACAACCGGACGCCCGCGCGCACGCGCGCCCTCGTCGAGGAGTTCGGCGGCGAGGGGGACTTCGTCGCGTGCGAGAGTGCGAAGGAGTTCGTCGCGGCGCTGGAGCGGCCGCGGCGCCTGGTCGTGATGGTGAAGGCCGGTGACCCGACGGACGCGGTGATCCAGGAGTTCGCCCCGCTGCTGGAGCCCGGCGACATGATCATCGACGGCGGCAACGCGCACTTCGCGGACACCCGGCGCCGGGAGCGCGAGCTGCGCGAGCAGGGCATCCACTTCGTCGGTATGGGCGTCTCCGGCGGCGAGGAGGGCGCGCTCAACGGGCCGAGCATCATGCCGGGCGGCCCGAAGGAGTCGTACGACTCGCTGGGCCCGATGCTGGAGAAGATCTCGGCGAAGGCGGCCGACGGTTCGCCGTGTGTCTCCCACGTCGGTCCGGACGGTGCCGGGCACTTCGTGAAGATGGTGCACAACGGCATCGAATACGCGGACATGCAGCTCATCGGCGAGGCGTACCAGCTGCTGCGCGATGTCGCCGGCTACTCCCCCGCGCAGATCGCGGAGATCTTCCGCACCTGGAACCAGGGCCGCCTCGACTCCTACCTGATCGAGATCACGGCCGAGGTGCTGTCGCACGTCGACGCGGAGACGGGCAAGCCGTTCGTGGACGTGGTGGTGGACCAGGCCGAGCAGAAGGGCACCGGCCGCTGGACGGTCCAGATCGCCCTCGACCTGGGCGTTCCGGTGTCCGGTATCGCGGAGGCCGTCTTCGCCCGCTCCCTCTCCGGCCACGCGGCGCTGCGGGAGGCCTCGCGCGGGCTGGCCGGCCCGAAGGCCAAGGCGCTCAGCGAGTCGGAGGCGCGGGCCTTCGCCGACCGGGTGGAGCAGGCGCTGTACGCGTCGAAGATCGTGTCGTACACGCAGGGCTTCCACGAGATCGACGCGGCCCGCGACGAGTACGGCTGGGACATCGACCTCGGTGCGGTCTCCGCGCTGTGGCGTGGCGGCTGCATCATCCGCGCGGCCTTCCTGGACCGGATCCGCTCCGCCTACGACACCCGGCCGGACCTGCCGAGCCTGCTGTCGGACGCGACGTTCGCGCAGGAGATCGCGGACGCCCAGGACGACTGGCGCGAGGTGCTGATCGCCGCGACCCGCGAGGGCGTGCCGACCCCCGGCTTCGCCGCGGCCCTCGCCTACTACGACGCCCTGCGCGCGGAGCGGCTGCCGGCGGCGCTGACGCAGGGGCAGCGGGACTACTTCGGTGCGCACACGTACCGCAGGGTGGACCGGGACGGTTCGTTCCACACGCTGTGGGGCGGGGACCGGTCGGAGGTCTCGGCGTAGGCACTTGCCGCTGAGGCAGAGATGAGGGGC
>NZ_JBHUTX010000051.1:0-60678 GCF_042671245.1 Streptomyces sp. NPDC057099 | reverse complement strand
TCCCACGCGCGCGTGGATCGTACGTTTTTCGTTCTTTTGCGTTGTCCGGGGGAGGTCAGCCCTCCGCGCCACCGACGACGCCGCCCGTGGCGCCCGCGTCCGTGCCGCCCGTGTCGTCCGGCGGCGTCTCCGGGTCCGAGGGCTCCTCGTCCGTCGGCTCGCCGGTCGGCTCCGTGGTGGTCGGCTCCTCCGTCGGCTGGTCCGTGGGCGTCTCGGGAGTGCTCGGGGACGGCGTGTAGGACGGGGAGTACGACGGGGTCCATCCGCCGCCGCCGGAGCTCGTGCCGGTGCCGTCGTCCGTCGACGTGTCGGTCGGCTCGTCCGCCGTCTCGTCGCTCGGCGTCTCGCTCGGAGTCTCCTTCTCCTCCGTCTGCGAGGTGGTCGGCGACTTCTTGTTGTCCGTGGGCCCCTTCGTGCCGCCGCCGGTGTTCTGCAGCGCCAGGGCGACACCCGCCGCCACGGCGATCACCGCGAGCACGGCGAGGATCCACAGCTTGCCGCGGCCGCTGCCCTTGTTGCCGCGGCCCTCGAAGCCGCCGTCGTCCCCGCCGCCGTAGCCGGCGGGAAGTATCGGCGAGGGGATCTGAGCGGTGCCGGAGACATCACCGGGGTGGCCCATCACGGCCGTGTGGGCGAAGCCGCCCGACGGGGTGTGCCGGCCCTCGTGCATGTCGACCGGGCCGGTGTTCCAGGTGCCGGTGTGGCCGCCCTGGTCGTAGAGCATCTGGAGCGCGTACTGGACCAGCCCGCGCATCTCCTCGGCCGTCTGGAAACGGTCGTCGGGCTCCTTGGCGAGGGAGCGCATGACCATGCCGTCCAGCTCCGGCGGGCAGACGTCGGAGGCCTCGGACGGCGGCGTCGGGATGTCCTGGACGTGCTGGTAGACCACCGACAGCGGGGTCTCGCCGGTGAACGGCGGGCGCAGCGAGAGGAGTTCGTAGAGCAGGCAGCCCGTGGCGTACAGGTCGGAGCGGTGGTCGACGGCCTTGCCGAGCGCCTGCTCCGGGGACAGGTACTGCGGGGTGCCCATGACCATGCCGGTCTGCGTCATCGTGGACTGCGCGCCGTGCAGGGCGCGGGCGATGCCGAAGTCCATCACCTTCACCGCGCCGTTGTGCGTGATGATGACGTTGGCGGGCTTGATGTCGCGGTGCACGATGCCGTGCTGGTGCGAGTAGGCGAGCGCCTCCAGGACGCCCGAGACGATGATCAGGGCCTGTTCGGGGCCCGGCGCCTCGGCGTTCAGCAGGAGGTCGCGGATGGTGCGGCCCTCGACCAGCTCCATGACGATGTAGGGGAGCGGCTGGCCGCCGACGATGTCCTCGCCGGAGTCGTACACGGCGACGATCGCGTGGTGGTTGAGGCCGGCCACCGACTGGGCCTCGCGCGTGAAGCGCGCCTTGGACACCGGGTCCTCGGCGAGGTCGGAGCGGAGCAGTTTGACGGCGACGGTGCGTCCGAGGCGGACGTCCTCGGCTGCGAACACCTCGGCCATGCCGCCCCGGCCGAGTCTGTGGGTCAGCCGGTACCGGCCGTCCCCGACCAACCCGCCGTTACCCCAGGCCTCCGGCGCGTCCGACATGCCGCCGCCAGTCGCCTCGGGTTCGGACGGGCCCTGAGCGCGCTGCTGCTGTGCCATCAGTCCTCGCCGTCGTTTCTGCCCGCGGTGCGCGCGGTGTTGTTACGGTCTCCGTCGGCCACGCTACAGCCTCCGCGCAAGCCGCCGGTCCGAGACGGGCGCCAGGACCGGCACGGGACGGACGCGCCATGAAACCTTTACTCAGCACTCTCGTGCAAATTCTGTGTACCGGCCGCACGCCCCCGGTAACGCTTCCGCGACGCTTCTTTCGCGTACGGTCACGGAACGGGCACCGAGCTTGACGTGTCCGTGCCCTGGGGCAGACTTGGCCGGGAATGACGGTTTGGATCAACGACGGATCTGACGGATCAGCGGCAGTCGGCAGCTCCCAGGGGAGCTACGGGGGACACGGAACATGAGCCAGGACGGCGCACAGGGGCAGTACACGGGGCGGGCGCTCGCCAGTGGCCGCTATCAGCTGCGTGACCTCCTCGGCCAGGGCGGCATGGCCTCGGTGCACCTCGCGTACGACAGCGTGCTCGACCGGCAGGTCGCGATCAAGACACTTCACACCGAGCTCGGCCGGGAGCAGGCCTTCCGCGAGCGGTTCCGCCGCGAGGCCCAGTCCGTGGCCAAGCTCACGCACACCAACATCGTCTCGGTCTTCGACACCGGCGAGGACACCCTCGACTCGATGACGACGCCGTACATCGTCATGGAGTACGTCGAGGGCCGCCCGCTGGGCTCGGTCCTCGACGAGGACGTACGGCAGCAGGGCGCGATGCCCGCCGACAAGGCGCTGAAGATCACCGCGGATGTGCTGGCCGCGCTGGAGATCAGCCACGAGATGGGCCTGGTCCACCGCGACATCAAGCCGGGCAACGTGATGATGACCAAGCGCGGTGTGGTCAAGGTCATGGACTTCGGCATCGCCCGCGCCATGCAGTCCGGCGTGACGTCGATGACGCAGACCGGCATGGTCGTCGGCACCCCGCAGTACCTCTCGCCGGAACAGGCCCTCGGCCGCGGTGTGGACGCGCGCTCCGACCTGTACTCGGTCGGCATCATGCTGTTCCAACTGGTCACCGGGCGGCTGCCGTTCGAGGCGGACTCGCCGCTGGCCATCGCGTATGCACACGTCCAGGAGGAGCCGCCGGTTCCGTCCACGATCAACCGGGCGCTGCCGCCGGCCGTGGACGCGCTGATCGCCCGGGCGCTGAAGAAGAACCCGAACGAGCGTTTCCCCAGCTCAGAGGCCATGCGCGACGAGTGCCTGCGCGTGGCGGCGTCCTTCCACGCCGCTCCGCCGAGCATCGTCCCGGGCACGCAGGCGCCGAGCGGCGCGGGCGTCGGCTCGGCCGTGTTCCCGCCGGTCGACCAGGCGCCCCCGGCCGCTTCGGGCCAGGTCCAGACGCCGTACCAGCCGACCCCGCCGCCGAACCCGTACGGCACGCCCGCCCCGTCGGCGCCGTCCCCGGCGTACGGCTATCCGCAGCAGGGCGGCTACCAGACGCCGCACCCGGGCGCGTACGCCCCGCAGCCGGGCCCGTCGACGCCGCCGCCGTACAACCTCGCGCCGCAGACCGCGCCCGGCTCGCAGGGCGGTGGCAAGAGCAACAAGCCGGTGATCATCGGTTCCGTCGTCGTGGCCGTCCTGGCCGTCGGCGGGCTGGTCGCGGCCCTGCTGATGAACAGCGGCGGCGAGGACGACCAGGGCGGCGGGGGCGGCGCGAGCGCCTCGGCCTCGGCTTCCAAGAAGGCCGGTTACCGCGGGCCTGACACGTCGAAGACGATCGACTCCGAGGAGTGCACGGAGCCGGAGGAGTCGTACAACGACCCCGAGAAGATCCAGATCCCGGACTTCAAGTTCAAGAACATCGCGTCGGTCAAGTCCTGCGCCCAGGCGGCCGGCTGGCAGGTCAGCGTCAAGAACGTGGACGAGAACACCTACGGCCAGGGCACGGTCATGAACCAGTTCCCGACCAAGGGCACCGATGTCGACCCGGACGACATGCCGATCATCGACCTCAACGTCTCGACGGGCAACCCGCCGTCCTGACGCCCCCGGACACGAGGAAGGGCCCGGCGGCTTCGGCCGCGGGGCCCTTCCTGTTTCCGTTCGGGGAGGTCTGTGCCGGAGGCCTACAGGTACGGCCCGCCGGAACGGGTGCCCGGGTGCTGCTCGTCGAGGCCCTCGTGGCCGACGCCGGGCGGGAGGGCGCGGCGCATCTGCTCCAGCTGGGCGCGGGCCGCCATCTGCTGGGCGAACAGCGTCGTCTGGATCCCGTGGAAGAGTCCCTCGAGCCAGCCGACCAGCTGGGCCTGCGCGATGCGCAGTTCCGCGTCACTGGGGGTCGTCTCGTCCGTGAAGGGCAGCGAGAGCCGCTCCAGCTCCTCGACCAGCTCGGGCGCCAGACCGTCCTCCAGCTCCTTCACCGAGCTGGCGTGGATCTCCTTGAGGCGGACCCGGCTGGCCTCGTCCAGGGGCGCCACGCGCACTTCCTCGAGCAGCTGCTTGATCATGCTGCCGATCCGCATGACCTTGGCGGGCTGCTCGACCTGTTCCGTGACCGGGATCTCGCGGGAGTCCTCGTCTCCGCTGCCGCCCCCGAGCGCCATGCCGTCCTGGCCCACGACCAGGATCTGCGGGCTCTCCGGCGACCGTTCGTTTCTCGGCATCTCCATGTCGCCATTCTCTCGCACGCCTGCACCTCACCTCCGTGGTGCCCCCGGGGGAAGCTGATCCACCCTGTTTCGACAGACGTGTCGGTCAGGGCCCGGGTTGCTCCCCGGAGGGGGGTTCCACCTCACGGGTGAGGCACAGCAGTCGGGCTTCGCAGTGGTCCAGCCATCGGGCCTCGGCCTCGGCGCGCTGCCGCACGTGGTCGTGGAGCGCCTGTGTCACGTGCCGGCGCTGAGCGATTCCGCCCGTCGGCCGAACCCGGAGTGCCGGACGTCCGGGGCGGTGTGAGGCTGATTGCCTCGAAATGACCGAACTTGCCGATCTTGCCCTACCGGGCACGGCGGGAGGGGGTCACCAACGTGACTCCATGGCTACGCGCACTGCGGGCGACCGGACTGGTGGTCGCCTTGGGGGCGGGTGCGGTCGTCTCACCCTGCGGATCCGTCCAGGCCTACGGCTCTGTTGCCTCTGTCCCCTCTGTCCTCGCGTACGACGAAGAGGCCGGGGCGGTGGCCGCCCCCACTGCCTTGTCGGCCCCGTCCGCGCCCGCGGAGCCCTCGCGGGCGGGGACCCGGGCCGGTGAGGGACGGGACCGGCCGGGGCGGCCGGAGGAGCCCGAGGAGGAGCGGGAGGCCCGCGAAGCCACCGCCGTCCCCGAGGCATCCCGGGAGGCCGTCCCCGCCGTCCCCGAGCCCCCCGCACCGACAGAATCACCCGTGCGCGAGGCCGCAGCCCAGGCCGAACAGCCTGTCGGGCCCGTGCTGCGGATCCTGCCCCTGGGCAGCGGACTGGTGCTCATCGGACTCGGCCTGGGCCTGGCATTCGTGGGCCTCAGGCTGCGGCGCGCGTAGGGGACACGGCCGGTCGGCCCCTCACGGGGCCGTTTCAGACGCCCTGCGGTCGCGTCGCACCCTGGCCGGCTGCGAGGCGCCGTCGGGCTGCGCCGCGTCCGAGGCCTGCTTCAGGCACCCTGCGGTCGCGAGCGCGCCCGGGGCCGTACCAAGCCTCGCTTCCAGCAGCCCCGGGCCGCACCGCGTGCGAGGCCCGTGTCAAGCACTCTGCGGGGCGATCAGCAATACCTTGCCGATGTGGCCGCTGTCCTCCAGGACCTGATGGGCGGTGGTGGCGTCCGGCATGGGGAGTTCGCGGTCGATGACCGGGCGCAGCCGGCCGCCGGGGAAGAGGGGCCAGACGTGTTCGCGTACGGCCGCGACGATGGCCGCCTTCTCCTCGAGCGGACGGGCCCGGAGGGACGTCGCGCTGATCGCGCCGCGCTTGGCGAGGAGCGCGCCGATGTTCAGCTCGCCCTTGATGCCGCCCTGCATGCCGATGATCGCGAGGCGGCCGTTGACGGCGAGGGCCTTGACGTTGCGCTCCAGGTACTTGGCGCCCATGTTGTCGAGGATGACGTCCGCCCCGGCGCCGTCCGTGGCCTTCCTGATCTCCTCGACGAAGTCCTGCTCGCGGTAGTTGACCAGGATGTCGGCACCCAGCTCGGCGCACCGGTCCAGCTTCTCCTGGGTGCCGGCCGTGACGGCGACCCTGGCGCCGACGGCCTTGGCGAGCTGGATCGCCATGGTGCCGATGCCGCTGGAGCCGCCGTGCACGAGGAGCGTCTCGCCGGGGCGCAGGTGGGCGATCATGAAGACGTTCGACCAGACCGTGCAGGTCACCTCGGGCAGTGCCGCGGCCTGCCGCAGGCCGACGCCCTCGGGCACGGGCAGCAGCTGTCCGGCCGGGACCACCACCTTCTCGGCGTAACCGCCGCCGGAGAGCAGCGCGCACACCTCGTCGCCCACGTTCCAGCCGGAGACGCCGGTGCCGATCCCGGCGATCCGCCCGGAGCACTCCAGGCCGGGGTAGGGAGGCGTGCCGGGCGGCGGGTCGTAGAAGCCCTGCCGCTGCAGGATGTCGGCCCGGTTGACGGCACCGGCCGTCACCTCGACCAGGACCTCGCCCTCGCCGGGCACGGGATCCGGGACCTCGTCCCAGACCAGCGCCTCGGGCCCACCAGGTTCGGGAATCGTGATCGCATACATGACTGGGACGGTACTCCTCGGTACTCCCGCGTCATCGGTCCGGTTCTGGCGAAAATCCATATGCGGGACCGATGAGTTTGCGCGACCGTAAAGGTCTCCCCATGCGTAGCCCACGTACGCGGAAGGACCCGAAGCATGAGCACGCAGACGTCCGGCCTGGCGATCGAAACCGCGGGCCTGGTGAAGACGTTCGGCGAGACCAGGGCCGTCGACGGAGTCGACCTGTCCGTGCCCGCCGGCACGGTCTACGGCGTCCTCGGCCCGAACGGCGCCGGCAAGACCACCACCGTGAAGATGCTCGCCACACTCCTGCGCCCGGACGGCGGCGAAGCGCATGTCTTCGGCCACGACATCGTCCGCGAGGCGGACGAGGTGCGCGCCCGGGTGAGCCTCACCGGCCAGTACGCGTCGGTGGACGAGGACCTCACCGGCACCGAGAACCTGGTCCTGCTGGGCCGGCTGCTCGGTCACCACAAGAAGGCCGCCCGGGACCGCGCCGCCCAGCTCCTGGAGGCCTTCGGGCTCACGGAGGCCGCCGCGAAGCAGGTCAAGCACTACTCGGGCGGTATGCGGCGCCGGATCGACATCGCCGCGTCCATCCTCAGCACCCCCGACCTGCTGTTCCTCGACGAGCCGACGACGGGCCTCGATCCGCGCAGCCGCAACCAGGTGTGGGACATCGTGCGCGCGGTGGTCGCCCAGGGCACCACCGTGCTGCTGACCACGCAGTATCTGGACGAGGCCGACCAGCTGGCGTCCCGGATCGCCGTCATCGACCGCGGCCGGGTGATCGCCGAGGGCACCAAGGGCGAGCTGAAGTCGTCCGTCGGCGCCGGATCGGTCCATCTACGGCTGAGAGATCCGGATCAGCGGGTCCTCGCGGCCGAGCTGCTGCGCCGGACCCTCGACGCGAAGGTGCAGCTGGAGCACGACCCGGTGGCCCTGACCGCCCGCCTCGGTGCGGCGGCGAGCGACGACAGCGCGGCGCAGCAGGCGTCGCACGCGCTGAGCGAGCTGTCCACGGCCGGGATCACCGTCGACAACTTCTCACTGGGCCAGCCCAGCCTGGACGAGGTCTTCCTCGCCCTCACCGGACACGACACTCACGCCCCGGACCGCACGGCCGGCCCCGGCTCCGGCTCCGGCTCCCACGACCCGAAGGACGAGGTGGCGGCATGAGCACCACGACGACCACCGAGGCCAAGGATCTCGCCCCGGTCAGCACCGAGTCCCTCGCGGCCCTGCTCATCGCCAAGGAGCGGCCCGCGCGGCCCAGCGCCTGGTCGGCCTCGATGACCTTCGGCTGGCGGGCGATCCTCAAGATCAAGCACGTGCCGGAGCAGCTCTTCGACGTCACGGCGTTCCCGATCATGATGGTGCTGATGTACACGTACCTGTTCGGCGGGGCGCTGGCCGGCTCGCCGGAGGAGTACATCCAGTTCCTGCTGCCGGGCATCCTCGTGATGTCGGTCGTGATGATCACGATGTACACGGGTGTCTCGGTCAACACGGACATCGAGAAGGGCGTCTTCGACCGGTTCCGCACGCTGCCGATCTGGCGGCCGTCGACCATGGTCGGCTATCTGCTGGGCGACGCCCTGCGGTACACGATCGCGTCGGTCGTGATGCTCACCGTCGGCATCATCCTGGGCTACCGGCCGGACGGCGGGATCGCCGGTGTGCTCGCCGGGATCGCCCTGCTGGTGCTCTTCTCGTTCGCCTTCTCGTGGATCTGGACGATGTTCGGGCTGATGCTGCGCACCGAGAAGTCGGTGATGGGCGTCAGCATGATGGTGATCTTCCCGCTCACCTTCCTGTCCAACGTGTTCGTCGACCCGACGACCATGCCGGGCTGGCTCCAGGCGTTCGTGAACAACAGCCCCATCACCCACCTGGCGTCGGCGGTGCGCGGCCTGATGGCCGGCGACTGGCCGGCCGACGAGGTCGCCTGGTCGCTGGGCTGGGCCGGACTGTTCGTGCTGGTCTTCGGGCCGGTCACGATGCGGTTGTACAACCGGAAGTGATGCGGCTGTACGACCGGAAGCAGCCCGGCCCGC
This sequence comes from Streptomyces sp. NPDC057099, assembly GCF_042671245.1. Taxonomy (NCBI): domain Bacteria; kingdom Bacillati; phylum Actinomycetota; class Actinomycetes; order Kitasatosporales; family Streptomycetaceae; genus Streptomyces; species Streptomyces sp. NPDC057099. The sequence continues at coordinate 52,320 of NZ_JBHUTX010000051.1, read as the reverse complement.
CCGGGTGGTCAGTTGCGGGGCATCGGCGGCATCGGACGGATGTCGGGGGCGACCTGGGTCGCCGGTGTCTTCCGCACGATCGTGATGAGCCGGTCGGTCAACTCCAGCCTCCCCACGGCCGGATCGTCGTAGCCGAGCACGCGGTGGCCGCGTATGACACTGACCACCAGGTCGGCGATCTCCCGCGGGGTCTTGCCCACCTCGGCCTTGACGACCGGCCGTTCGACGATGTCGAGCCCGCTGCCCTGCTGGATGAGGTCCTCCATCACCATGCCGGCGGAGGGGCTGAGCACGGACAGGCCGAGCAGACGTCCCGCGGCGCTGGCGCTGGTGACGACACCGTCGGCGCCGGACTGCTTGAGCAGCGGCGCGTTCTCCTCCTCCCGCACCGTGGCCACGATCTTCGCCCCGCGGTTGAGCTGCCGGGCCGTCAGCGTCACCAGGACCGCCGTGTCGTCGCGCTGGGTCGCGATGATGATCTGACGCGCCTTGTGCACCTCGGCCCGCTTCAGCACCTCGCTGCGGGTCGCGTCCCCGACGATGCCGGCGTAGCCCTCCGCGGTCGCGGCGTCGACGACCTTGGAACTGGGGTCGACCACGACGACCTGTTCCTTCTTCAGGCCCGTCGCACAGACGGTCCGGATCGCCGACCTGCCCTTCGTGCCAAAACCGACGACGACGGTGTGATCGCGCAACGTGGACCTCCAGCGGGTCAGTCGCCACTCCTCCCGAGTGCGTTCGGTGAGAGCTTCGAGGGTGGTGCCGACCAGGATGATCAGGAACAGCACACGCAGGGGCGTGATGACGAGGATGTTCGTGAGCCGGGCGGCGTCGCCGGCGGGGGTGATGTCACCGTAGCCCGTGGTGGAGAGGGTGACGGTGGCGTAGTAGAAGGCGTCGAGGAGGGTGAGGCCGCCGCCCGCGTTGTCGTTGTAGCCGTCGCGGTCGGCGTAGACGATCAGCGCGGTGACGACGAGGACCACCAGCGCCATGGAGAGCCGCTTGAGGACCTGGCGGATCGGATGCTCCACCACTTTCTTCGGGAGTTTCACCCGATGGGTCACCAGATGCTCGTCCGCCTGGCGGGCGATCGCGTCCTGGCCCGGAAGTTTCACGTGAAACACACTCCGATTCCGCCGGACGCCCAGGGCAGGTCGAGCAGTTCCGCCTCCTGCCCGGGACGGGCGCCGTCCGGGGGCACGACGGCCAGCGCGTCGGCCGCCGCGATGCCGCGCAGCATGGCCGGGCCGTTGTAATGCAGCGGCACGGCCTCGTCGCCGCGCAGGACGACGGGCACGAGCCGGGTGTCGTGCGGGTGCCCGTGCACGGCGTCCCTGAGCGGCAGCGTGTACGGCTCCGGGGCCGGGCGGGCCGCGAGGGTCCGCAGCAGCGGCTCGGCGAGCGTCAGCAGTCCGGAGACGGCGGCGAGCGGATTGCCCGGCAGCCCGACGAGGTGCTGGGTCTCCGTGATGCGGGCCAGCAGCATGGGGTGGCCGGGGCGCACCTTGACGCCGTCCACGAGGAGTTCGGCCCCGATACGGCGCAGGGTGGGGTGGACGTGATCGACGGGCCCCGCCGCGGTGCCGCCGGTGGTGATGATGACGTCGGCGTCGGACGCGGTCACCGCCTTGCGCAGGGCGTAGGCGTCATCGCGGACGCGTCGTACGACGGTGACCTCGGCGCCGAGCGCGCGCAGCCAGGGCGGCAGCATCGGGCCGAGCGCGTCCCGGATCAGACCGTCGTGCGGAAGACCCTCGGTGAGCAACTCGTCGCCGAGGACGAGGACTTCGGCGCGGGCCCGGGGGACGGCGGTGACCGTGTCGTATCCGGCCGCCGCGGCGAGCCCGAGCACGGCCGGGGTGACGAGGGTGCCGACGGGCAGGAGCTGGTCGCCGGTGCGGCATTCCTGGCCCCGGGGACGGATGTCCTGGCCGGGGACGACGCCTCTGGTCGCGTGCAGTCGGCCCTTGTCGTCGGTGCGGCCGTGCTCGCTGCGCAGGACGGCCGTGGTGTCCGCGGGGATGCGGGCGCCGGTGGCGATCCGGACGGCCTCGCCGTCGGTGAGGGGCGCCTGCGCGGCGTGCCCGGCCAGGACGCCCGCATCGCGTACGTCCCAGGGGGAGGGCCCGGCGACCGCCCAGCCGTCCATCGCGGAGGTGTCGAAGGAGGGGAGGTCGGTGAGGGCGTCGAGGGGGGTGGCCAGGGTGAGGCCGAGGGCGGCGTCGAGCGGCACGGAGACGGGCTCGCGGCGGGCGGCCCGGCCGGCGCTCCGGGCGGCGCGCTCGGCGATGTCCCGGGCCTGTGGCCAGGGGGTGGCCCGGTGCCGGGTGTCCGGCTTCCGGGGTGTGGGGGTGCTGTCCTGCTCCCCTCGCGGGGCGGGGTCGGGCAGGTGGGTGCCGTTGCTGTTGTTCACGAGGGCGAGCACCTCCTCGACGTCGAGATCCTCGGCGTCCTCGCCGGTGCGGGTGCCGGGCGGGGTCATCCGGCGTCCGGGCGGGTGTCGTGCGTCGCGTCGGGGGCGACGTCGGGCCGGTCCCCCGGGGACTTCGGGGCCACCGAGGCTTCCGGGGCCACCGGGGCTTCCGGGGTGCTCTCCTGAGCCCAGCGGGCCGCGAGGGCCACGGCCTTGCGGGAGGCTTCGGCGACCGCCTCGGGGCCCCCGCCGGCCCGCGCGGCCGCGTAGCCGACGAGGAAGGTGGTCAGCGGCGCGGCGGGCCTGGCCACACCATGGGCGGCGTCGCGGGCGAGGTCGAGCAGCTCTTTCACATCGACGTCGAGGTCGATCCCCAGCTCGTCCTTGACCGCGGAAATCCATTCATCCAACACGTGCCCATGCTCCCTGATGCGTGCCCTGGCGGAGGCGATGTCGTCCCAGGTGTCGCAGTCGAACGACGCGACGGGATCGGAGATGCGGGTGAGGTTCAGCTCGGCGGTGAGACGCCGCAGGGGAAGACCGTGCGGAGAGCCGTGCCGGTCGGCGAGGAGGGCGAGCGTCTCGCGCAGCCGCCGGGTGCGGTACGCGGCGACGAGGGGCTGGTCGCGGCCGTCGGGGTCGGTCAGCAGCACGCCGTCGGCGGCGCTCCCCCGCAGCGTGTCCAGCAGCCGGCCGACGGTCCGCTCGTCCAGGAACGGCAGGTCGGCGGAGAGCACCACGACGTGCTCCGCCGTGGTGTGCCGGAGGCCGGCGTCGAGCGCGGCGAGCGGTCCGCCGCCGGGCGGGTCCTCGCGGGCCCAGGTCACGGGCCGTGCCGTCGGCCGGGGCGCGGCCACGACGACGGTGGTGCGGGCGCCGTCGCACGCGGCGAGCACCCGGTCGAGCAGGGCCCGCCCGCCGACCCGCACCCCGGGTTTGTCCGCGCCCCCGAGGCGCCGGGCGGCACCACCGGCGAGCACGACGGCGTCGTGGGCGGCGGGAGGCTCGTACGCGGTCATCCCCCGAGTATGCGTGCCCCCGCGATCACATGGAACGCGGGGGAAGGGACGCGATCACCGGGAACGGCCGCGCGCCGGGGAGGAATCAGAGCGTCCGCAGCAGCACCGCCGGTTGTTCCACGCAGTCCGCCACATAGCGCAGGAAGCCGCCCGCCGTGCCGCCGTCGCACACGCGGTGGTCGAAGGTGAGCGAGAGCTGGACGACCTGCCGCACCGCCAGCTCGCCCTCGTGCACCCAGGGCTTGGGGACGATGCGGCCGACGCCGAGCATGGCGGCCTCGGGGTGGTTGATGATCGGGGTGGAGCCGTCGACGCCGAAGACTCCGTAGTTGTTCAGCGTGAAGGTCCCGCCGGTGAGTTCGCCGGGGGTCAGCTTCCCGGTCCGGCCCGCCTCGGTCAGCCGGGCGAACTCCGCGGTCAGCGACTCGGCGTCGCGCGCGTGCGCGTCCCTGACCACCGGGACCACGAGCCCCCGGTCGGTCTGCGCCGCGAAGCCCAGATGCACGTGGTCGAACCGGACGACCTCCCTGGCCTGCGCGTCCACGGTGGAGTTGAGCTCGGGGAAACGGGCGAGGGCCGCGGTGCTGATCCGGGCCAGCAGGGCCAGGAGGGAGATCTTCGGCCCGCCTGCCGTGTTCATGGCAGTCCGGGCCCGCATCAGTTCCGTGGCGTCGGCGTCGACCCAGCAGGTCGCGTCGGGGATCTCGCGGCGGCTGCGGGACAGCTTGTCGGCGACGGCGCCCCGCATGCCCTTGAGGGGCGTACGGATCTCGCCCGGGGCGGCTGTCGCGGCGGGCCGGGGCTCGGGGGCCGCCGTCGTCGGGGCGGGCCGGGGCGCGGCGCGCAGGGCGTACTCCACGTCCGCCCGCAGGATCAGCCCGTCGGGCCCGGAGCCGGTCAGCTCCCGCAGGTCGAGGCCGTTCTGCCGGGCCAGCCTGCGGACCAGGGGCGAGATCACGGGGAGGGGGCCGTCCTCGGCCTCGGGGACGCTCGCCCGCCCGTTCACCGCCGGGGCGGGGGCGGCAGCGGTCACCCGGTCCTGCCGCACCCTGCGTCGCCGCGCGGGTGCCTCGGAGGTGCCGTATCCGACGAGGACGTTCCCCGAGCCCTCGGTACCGGCCTCGTCCGCACCGCCGCCGGAGGGCGCCCGTTCGCCCACCGCCACCGTGATCAGGGGCGCCCCGACGGGCAGTTCCGTGCCCTCCTCGCCGAAGCGGGCCGTGACCACACCGCCGTAGGGGCAGGGCACCTCGACCATCGCCTTGGCCGTCTCGACCTCGACGACCGGCTGGTCGATGGCGACCACGTCGCCGATCTCCACCAGCCAGCGCACGATCTCGGCCTCGGTGAGCCCCTCACCGAGGTCGGGCAGCTTGAACTCCAACACCTGTGCCATCAGCTCTCGGCCTCCCACTGCAGACGCCCCACGGCGTCCAGGATCCGGTCCACACCGGGCAGGTGGTGGCGCTCCAGCATCGGCGGCGGATACGGGACGTCGAACCCGGCGACGCGCAGCACCGGCGCCTCCAGGTGGTGGAAGCAGCGCTCCGTGACCCGGGCCGCGATCTCCCCGCCCGGGCCCCCGAAGGAACCCGACTCGTGGACGACGACCGCGCGTCCCGTCCGCCGCACCGAGGCGCACACCGTCTCGTCGTCGAACGGCACCAGGGAGCGCAGGTCGACGACTTCGAGGTCCCAGCCCTCGGCCCGGGCCGCCTCGGCCGCCTCCATGCAGACGGGTACGGACGGCCCGTACGTGATGAGTGTGGCGCTCCGGCCCGAGCGCCGCACCACCGCGCGGCCTATCGGTTCAACGGGCGCCGGCTCCTCGGGGTTCCAGGAGTCCTTCGACCAGTACAGCCGCTTGGGTTCCAGGACGACGACCGGGTCGTCGGAGGCGATGGCGGCGCGCAGCAGGCCGTAGGCGTCGGCGACGGTGGCGGGTGTGACCACATGGAGCCCCGGAGTCGCCATGTAGTACGCCTCGGAGGAGTCGCTGTGGTGCTCCACGCCGCCGATGCCACCGCCGTAGGGGACGCGGATGGTGATCGGCAGGGGCATCCTGCCGCGGGTGCGGTTGCGCGTGCGGGCCACGTGCGAGATGAGCTGCTCGAACGCCGGGTAGGCGAACGCGTCGAACTGCATCTCCACGACCGGCCTGAGGCCGTACATGGCCATGCCGACGGCGGTGCCGAGGATGCCCGCCTCGGCGAGCGGGGTGTCCGTGCAGCGGTCCTCGCCGAACTCCTTGGCCAGTCCGTCGGTGACGCGGAAGACGCCGCCGAGGGTGCCGACGTCCTCGCCCATGACGTGCACGGCGGGGTCGGCGGCCATGGCGTCGCGCAGCGCGCGCGTGAGGGCCTGCGCCATGGTGGCCGGCTTGACGGCGACGGTGGTCATCGGTGCGTGTCCCCTTCCGGCCCGGTCTCGGCCTCGGCCGCCAGCTCGGCCCGCAGCTGCTCCTGCTGCTCGCGCAGTTGCGGGGTGGGCTCGGCGTAGACGTGGGTGAACAGGTCCATCGGGTCGAGCGCCGGGTCCTGGTTCATGTGCGCGCGCAGTTCGGCGGCCATCGCATCGGCGGCGTCCCGGGCGGCCTGCTTGCCGGCCTCGTCGAGCAGTCCGCGGCTGGTCAGCTCGTGCTCCAGGAGCTGGATCGGGTCGTGCTCGCGCCAGGTCTCGACCTCGGCGTCACCGCGGTAGCGGGTCGCGTCGTCGGCGTTGGTGTGGGCGTCCACGCGGTAGGTGATCGCCTCGACCAGGGTGGGACCGCCGCCCGCGCGCGCGTGCCGTACGGCGTCGGAGAGCACCTCGTGCACGGCGGCGGCGTCGTTGCCGTCGACCAGGCGGCCGGGCATGCCGTAGCCGACGGCCTTGTGGGCCAGCGACGGGGCCGCGGTCTGCTTGGCGAGCGGGACGGAGATCGCGAAGCCGTTGTTCTGCACCAGGAAGACCACCGGGGCCTGCCAGACGGCGGCGAAGTTCAGCGCCTCGTGGAAGTCGCCCTCGCTGGTGCCGCCGTCGCCGACCATGGCCAGCGCGACCACGTCGTCGCCCTTGAGGCGGGCGGCGTGCGCGAGGCCCACGGCGTGCGGCAGCTGCGTGGCGAGCGGGGTGCACAGCGGGGCGACCCGGTGCTCGTAGGGGTCGTAGCCGGTGTGCCAGTCGCCGCGCAGCAGCGTGAGGGCCTCGACGGGGTCCACCCCGCGGGCCACCACGGCGAGCGTGTCGCGGTAGCTCGGGAAGAGCCAGTCCCGCTCCTCCAGCACGAGCGCGGCGGCGATCTCGCAGGCCTCCTGCCCGGTGGTGGAGGGGTAGACGGCGAGGCGGCCCTGCTTGGTGAGAGCGGTGGCCTGCGCGTTGTAGCGGCGGCCCCGGACCAGCTGCGCGTACAGCGTCCGCAGCAGTTCCGGGTCGGCCTTCGCGGCGGCCTCGGTGCCGAGGACGCGGTACGGCTCGGCGTCGGGCAGCAGCGGCGCGGGATCCATGCGGGGCTGCCAGGCGGGCGGCGGGGTGGGCCGGTAAGCGCCCCGCTGCTCCATGACCGTCATGACGGCACCTCCTCGTGGGAGCGGCTACGGGAGGCGCGTCGGCTGTGACCCGCCTCACCTACCGATTGTTCGGTCGACGGCACAATTTGGCTATGGCTGGCCCCAGGCTGTGGACAAACGGTTCTCCACAGCCTGAGATGGACGCAGTACGTCCATGGTAGGGAGGTCGGCGCAGGTGGCATCTGAACAAATGGCCGAAGGACAGGACGTCGGCGGTGTGCTGCCGCCGCCGCGGCCCCTGGACGCCATAGATCAGGACATCCTGCGCATGCTCCAGGCGGACGGCCGCGCCTCGATACGGTCGGTCGCCGAACGGGTCCACGTCTCGCGCGCCAACGCCTACGCCCGCATCAACCGGCTCGTCGAGGACGGAGTCATCCGCGGCTTCGGCGCCCGCGTCGACCACCAGCGGGCCGGTCAGGGGACGTCCGCGTACATCACGCTGAAGATCGTGCAGAACTCCTGGCGCACGGTGCGCGAGGAGCTCAGAGAGCTGCCGGGCGCCTCCCACATCGCCCTGGTGGGCGGGGACTTCGACGTGCTGCTGCTGGTGCACGTCTCCGACAACCGGTCCCTGCGCGAACTGGTGCTGACCCGCCTCCAGGCGATCCCGCAGGTGCTCAGCACCCGCACGCTGCTGGTGTTCGAGGAGGAGGACCTGGAGCCGCAGGGGTGAGTTTCAGGCGTCCTTGCGGAGCCCTCCGAACGCCAGCCGCACCACCGCGTCGGCCACCTCGCGCTCGTTCATGCCGCGCCCGTCCGGGCGGTACCACTCCACGATGGAGTTGATCATTCCGAAGACCAGCCTGGTCACCAGCCGGACCTCTATGTCGCCGCGCACGTCCCCGTCCGCGGCCGCCGCCTTGATCAGGTCGGCCACCCGGTGGTCGAAGTCGCGCCGCCGCTCCAGTGCCCACCGCTCGGTGTCCGTGTTGCCGCGCACCCGCAGCAGCAGGGTCACGTAGGGCAGCTCGGCTATGAGCACCTCGACCATGCGCCGCACGACGTACTCCAGGCGCTCGGCGGACCGCCCCACGCGCGCGTGCTCCTCGTCGAGGATCCCGAAGAGGCCGTCCAGGGCCCGGCTCACGGCGCGGCGCAGCAACTCCTCCTTGCCGGCGACGTGGTGGTATATCGACGACTTGGAGATACCGGCCGCCTTGGAGAGGTGCTCCATGGAGGTGCCGTCGTAGCCACGCTCGTTGAACACCTGGACGGCGACGGACAGCAGGGTGTCCGGGGTGTACGTGTCGCGCTTGGCGGTGGTCATGAGGCTGTGCCCTCCCGCTTGTCGGAGGCGTGGGCGTGGCGGTACAGCGCGAGGGACGGCGTGTAGCGCCCCGAGGGGTCGCGCATGTGGAGATCGTCCAGGAGCGCGTAGGCCCAGTAGCGGCCGAGTTTCCGGCTCCACTCGAAGGGGCCCAGGGGGTAGTTGACGCCGAGGCGCATCGCGGTGTCGATGTCCTCCTCGGTGGCCACGCCCTTGGCGACCGCGTCGTGCGCCAGGTCGATGATCCGCGCGACCGTGCGGGCGACGATCATGCCGGGGACGTCGCCGACGAGGCTGACCCGCTTGCCCATCGCCTGGAAGAGGCCGATGGCCTCGGCGAGGGTCTGCGGGGAGGTGTCCTGGGAGGCGGACAGGGCGATCCGGGTGGCCTTGCGGTAGTCGAGGGCGAGGTCGAAGTAGACGACGTCCCGGAACTCCACGGAGGTCTGCCCGTCGGCGAGGGCGAGCTGGCCGCCGCTCGGCAGCACCATGCGGGTGCCGTTGTCGTCGTCCTCGTCGCGGACCGGGATGCCCGCCTCGCGGATCAGCGCGAGCAGGTCGGACGCCGGGCCCAGGTCGCCCTCGGCGACGACGTAGGCGGGCGGCTGCCGCTGCTCCGCCGTGTCCGGATCGGGGCGCTCGGCGCCGTCCTGGTGGTCGTACCAGCCCTGGCCGGTCTTGCGGCCCAGCCGGCCGGACTCGACCAGGCGCCGCTGGGCGAGGGACGGCGTGAAGCGCACGTCCTGGAAGAAGGACTCCCAGACCGACCGCGTGACCGACTCGTTGACGTCCTGGCCGATCAGGTCGGTCAGCTCGAACGCGCCCATCCGGAAGCCGCCCGACTCGCGCAGCACGGCGTCGATGGTGGCCGGGTCGGCGCCCTGGGCCTCGTACACCGCGAAGGCCTCGGCGTAGAAGGGCCGGGCGATGCGGTTGACGATGAAGCCGGGGGTGTCCGCGCAGGCGACCGGCGTCTTGCCCCAGGCGCGGGCGGTCTCGTACGCGCGCGTGGCCGAGGAGACGTCGGTGGCGAACCCGGAGACGACCTCGACCAGCGGCAGCAGCGGCGCCGGGTTGAAGAAGTGCAGGCCGACGAAGCGGCCGGGGGAGCGCAGGGCGCCGCCGATGGCGGTGACGGACAGGGACGAGGTGTTGGTGGCGAGCAGGCAGTCGTCGGCGACGATGCCCTCCAGCTCGCGGAACAGGTCCTGCTTGACGTCCAGCCGCTCCAGGACCGCCTCGACGACCAGGACGCAGTCCGCCAGCTCGACGAGGGCCTCGGCGGGCAGCAGCCGGGCGCGGGCGGCGTCCCGGTCGGCGCCGGTGAGCCGCTCCTTCTCGACGAGCCGGTCCAGGCGCGCGCCGATCTCGTCGGCGGCCTCCCGGGCCCGCCCGGGGACGGTGTCGTACAGCCGTACGGGATGGCCCGCGACCAGCGCGACCTGGGCGATTCCCTGGCCCATGGTGCCGGTGCCGACGACGGCCACGGGGCTGCTGAGGTCGAGTGCTGTCATGTGCGCGATCCTCCCGCACGGGGTTTTCCACAGATGCGGCGGACCCCCTTGAGCCGACCGATCGTTCGGTTACTCTAGCTCTGTCCGAGTGTTCCTGCCCAGGATTCTGCCCAGGTCATGAACTCGACGAAGAGTTCTTGAGACGAGGAGATGGTCACCCATGACCGCCGCACTCTCGGCGCACGAGCTGATCGCCCGGCACCGGTCCACCCTCGACCAGGCGCTGGAAGCGATCCGCACGCGCGCGTACTGGTCCCCGCACCCCGAGCACCCCAAGGCCTACGGGGAGCACGGCAGTCTGGACGCGGCGGCGGGCAAGGCCGCCTTCGACGCCCTGCTCGGCAGCCGCCTCGACCTCGGCCAGCCCGGCACCGACGACTGGGTGGGCGGCGAGACGTCCCCCTACGGCGTCGACCTGGGCGTGACGTACCCGCACGCGGACCTCGACGTGCTGCTGCCCGCCATGAAGGCGGGACAGCGGGCCTGGCGGGACGCGGGCGCGGAGCAGCGCGCGGTGGTCTGCCTGGAGATCATCAAGCGCATCAGCGACCGGACGCACGAGTTCGCGCACGCGGTCATGCACACCTCCGGCCAGGCCTTCATGATGGCGTTCCAGGCGGGCGGGCCGCACGCGCAGGACCGCGGCATGGAGGCGGTGGCGTACGCGTACGTGGAGCAGGTGCGCACACCCGACAACGCCGAGTGGACCAAGCCGCAGGGCAAGCGCGACCCGCTGGCCATGACCAAGCAGTTCACCCCGGTCCCGCGCGGTATCGGCCTGGTGATCGGCTGCAACACCTTCCCGACGTGGAACGGCTACCCGGGCCTGTTCGCCTCCCTCGCCACGGGCAACGCGGTCCTGGTCAAGCCCCACCCGCGCGCGGTGCTGCCGCTCGCGCTGACGGTGCAGGTCGCGCGGGAGGTGCTCGCCGAGGCGGGCTTCGACCCGAACCTGGTCGCGCTGGCCGCCGAGCGCCCCGGCGAGGGCATCGCCAAGGCCCTGGCGACGCGCCCCGAGATCCGGATCATCGACTACACGGGCTCGACCGAGTTCGGCGACTGGCTGGAGGCCAACGCCCGCCAGGCGCAGGTCTACACGGAGAAGGCCGGCGTCAACACCGTCGTCGTCCACTCCACGGCCGACTACAAGGGCATGCTCTCCAACCTGGCGTTCTCGCTGTCCCTGTACAGCGGCCAGATGTGCACGACCCCGCAGAACCTGCTCGTCCCCCGGGAGGGCATCTCCACGGACCAGGGCCCCAAGTCCTACGACGAGGTGGTCGCCGACCTCGCCAAGTCGGTCGACGGCCTGCTCGGCGACGACGCCCGGGCGAACGCGCTGCTCGGGGCGATCGTCACCCCGGACGTGAAGGCCCGTCTGGAGGCCGCGGCGGGTCTCGGCGAGGTCGCCCTGGCGTCCCGGGAGATCACCAACCCGGACTTCCCGGGGGCGGTCGTGCGGACGCCGGTGATCGTGAAGCTGGACGGGGCCAAGCCGGACGCGGAGGCCGCGTACATGAGCGAGTGCTTCGGGCCGGTGTCGTTCGCCGTCGCCGTCGACTCGGCCTCGGACGCGGTGGAGCTGCTGCGGCGGACCGTCCGTGAGAAGGGCGCGATGACGGTCGGGGCGTACACGACCGACCCGGAGGTCGAGCGGGATGTGCGGGAGGCCTGTCTGGAGGAGGCGGCGCAGTTGTCGCTGAATCTGACGGGTGGGGTGTATGTGAACCAGACGGCGGCGTTCTCCGACTTCCACGGGTCGGGGGGTAACCCTGCGGCCAGTGCGGCGCTGTGTGACGGGGCGTTCGTGGCCAACCGGTTCAGGGTTGTCGAGGTGCGGCGGGAGGCCTAAGAACTCCCGCAGCTCCAGTGGTACAGCGTCATCGCCACACTCGTCGCCAAGTTGTAGCTGCTGACCTGCGGACGCATCGGCAGCGACAGCAAGTGGTCCGCACGGGCGCGGAGTTCCTCCGACAGGCCCGTGCGTTCCGAGCCGAACGCGAGGACGGCGTCGTCCGGGAGCTTGATCCCCCGGATGTCGTCGCCCTCGGGGTCGAGGGCGAACAGCGGGCCGGGCGGCAGGTCGGGGACCTCCAGCCGTTCCACGGCCGTCGCGAAGTGCAGGCCCGCGCCGCCGCGTACGACCGTCGGATGCCAGGGGTCGACCGTCCCGGTCGTCACCACGCCCGTCGCGCCGAAGCCGGCGGCCAGGCGGATCACCGCCCCCGCGTTGCCCAGGTTGCGCGGGTTGTCGAGGACCACGACCGGGGTGGTGCGGGGCGTGCGCGCCAGCCGCGCGAGGTTGGACGCGCGGGAGGGGCGCACGGCGAGCGCGGCCACGGCGGTGGGGTGCGGGCGCGGCACGAACGACGCGTACGTCTCGTGCGGCACCTCCGTGAGCAGCGCGCCCAGCGCGTCCCGTACGTCCGGGGCCAGCTCGTCGGCGAGGGCGAGCGCCGCCGCCCGGTCGGCGGTGACCGCCACCGGCACCTCGGCGCCGAACCGCACCGCGTGCTTGAGGGCGTGGAAGCCGTCGAGCAGGACGGTACTGCCGGCGAGCCGGTGCCAGACGGTCACGGGGTCGGTCATGCCCCGAAGCCTACGTGCGTGTCCCGGGAGCCCTCGGGGGCGTGCTGCTCGGGCACCGGCACGCGCCCGCCGCGCCGGCGCGGCAGCCGGTCACGCGCGCGTGCCGCCCCGCTGCCCAGGCGGCGCAGGAAGGACGTCGGCAGGAACACCGCGTCCGCCGCGATCATCGCCAGCGAGAAGAACGGCAGGCCGAGCACGACGGCGATCACGGCGTGCTCGGTGATCATGAGTGCCAGCAGGACGTTCTTCACCCGCCGGTTGAACAGCGTGAACGGGAAGGCGACCTGCACGAGGACCGTCCCGTAGGTCACGAGCATCACCATCGTGCCGCTGGAGGACAGCAGGTCGGCGAGGGCGGGCCAAGGCGAGAAGTACTCCAGGTGGAGCGGGTAGTAGACGGCCGTGCCGTCCTGCCAGCGGGAACCCTGGATCTTGTACCAGCCGGCCGTCGCGTAGATCAGGCACGCCTCGGCCATGATCACGAGCAGGGCGCCGTTGTGCACGATGTTGGCGACGACGTCGAGCAGGATCCGCGGTTCGCCGGACTTCGCGCGCCGCCCGGCCAGCCACCACAGGGCCTGCGCCGCCCACACGGTCCACAGCAGCACGGGTATCAGCAGGTCGTCGCCGTCCATCCGGCCGACCAGGGTCGCCGCGAGCAGCACGGCCCCGAGCACGACCCACAGGGCCGGGCCGGTCCGGTCCGTGACCCGCTCGCCGCGCGCGCGGGCGTCCCGGGCGCGTGAGGCCCGCCGGGCGTCCAGCGACCACACCTGGGCGCAGCGCGTGAAGACCAGGTAGATCGACATCAGGTGCAGCACGTTGTCGCCGCCGTCGCCCATGAAGACGCTGCGGTTCTGCAGCGACAGCACGCCGACCATGAACAGCACCGACATGGTGCGGGTGCGCCAGCCCAGCATCAGCAGGACGCCGGAGAGGATCGCGAGCGCGTAGACCAGCTCGAACCAGAGCCGGCCGTCCGACCACATCAGGGTGGTGAAGGCCTTGTTGGTGCCGATGAGCTGCTCGGCGAGACCCCAGCTCCAGGGCCCGTCGGGGCCGTAGAGCTCATGGCGGTGGGGCAGCTCGCGCAGCAGGAACAGCAGCCAGGTCGCGCTGAAGCCGATACGGATCACGGCCGTCTGGTACGGGCCGAGGGCGGCCTCGGTGACCCGGGCGATGCCGCGCGAGACGGCCAGCGAGAAGCGGTTCACCGGATGCCTCCCCGGGCCTCGTCCCGCGGCACCGGCCACCAGGGCAGCTCGCGGTAGGACGGCGTCGTGGAGACCTTCTCCCGGCTCCACTTCGGCGGGGGCACGTTGGTGGTGCGGGAGCGGACCTGGACGCGCTCGATGACACCGCCGTCCCCGGCCGAGGCGCCCGCCGCGTCGTCGCGGTCGAGGCGCAGCACCACGACCCGGCGCAGATACGACTCGGAGAGTGATCCGCGCAGGCCGACCGGGCGGCTCTCGCTGTCGTGCGTCGCGGTGAAGAAGTCCCAGGCGCGGCGCAGCTCGTTCTGCTGGGTGTGGCTGGGCAGCAGATTGCCGTCGATGGCCCGGCCGTCCTCGGCGGACAGGTCGTACCAGCCGGTGCTCAGCCTCTCGCCGTCCGCGCCGCGGACCTCGGCGCGGGCCTGGATCGAGATGTTCTGCTGGAGCGGGTTCGGGGCGAAGAGCTTCCAGTTCTGCTCGAACTCCGGATAGATCCAGTCGTCCACGGCCCGGCCGTGCTCCTTGGTGACCGTGTTCGCCGGCGCGACATGCAGGAACGTCATCGCGATGTGCACACAGACCCCGATCGCGACGACCGCGAGCGCCAGCGCGACACCGATCTGATACGGGAGGGAGAGCGCGGCGATGCCGGAGCGGGGCGGGTCGGGCGGACCCGGCTCGGCGAGCCCGGACGGGCCGGGCGGGCCCTCCGGCCCGTGCCGGGCGTTCGAGCCCTCGTCGTACGCGTCCAATTCCGCCCCGTTCCAGATTCCCGGTCCGTCGTACCGCCCGCGCACGACCGCGCGGCGTCGGCACGGGCACGGTACTCAGGCCACCCACCCCGGCACAGCCCCTGTCCGCCGGTCCCGGCCGTGGCCGTCGCCACACCGCGGAAGCCGACCGTACGGCGCCCGCGACCGCCCGGAGGGACACCATACGGCGCCCGCCCGTACGCCCATTCCCTTCTGCTAGAACCTGTTCTATCTTGACGCCCCGTCAGCTCAACGGGATCGGCCCGGGAGGACAGGCACCGTGGACTTCACCTTCACCGAGGAGCAGCAGGCGGCGGCCGAGGCGGCGAAGGGCGTGTTCGCCGGGGTCGCCCCGGACGCCGTGCCCAGCCCCGCGCTCACCCCCGGCGCCGTCGCCGAGACCCACGACCGCGCCCTGTGGGACGCGCTCGCCCGCGCGGACCTGCTGAGCCTGCTGCTCGACGAGCGGTACGGCGGGGCCGGCCTGGACGCCATCGCGCTGTGCCTGGTGCTGCGGGAGTCGGCACGGGTGCTGGCCAGGGTGCCGCTGCTGGAGAGCAGCGCGGCGGCGGCGGCCGTCCAGGCCTTCGGGAGCGACGAGGCGAAGTCCGCCCTGCTCGCCCGGGCCGGCCGGGGTGAGATCGTGCTGACCGTCGCCGCGCACGGCCGCACCGGCCACGACCCGGCCGAGCTGGCCGTGACCGCACGGCAGGACGGCGGGGCCTGGGTGCTGGACGGGGTGCAGACGGCCGTAGCGTGGGCCTACGACGCGGACGTCACGGTCGTGCCCGCCCACACCGCGACCGGCCGGACCGTCCTGGCCCTGGTGCCCCGCGACCACCCCGGGGCGGTCCTCGCCGAGCAGTTCTCCACCAGCGGCGAGCGGCTCGGCGAGCTGCGGCTGGAGTCGGCCCGGCTCACCGCCCGGGACATGATCGACGCCGACGGGGCGTGGGAGTGGCTGCGGAACCTGCTGACCACCGGGACGTGCGCGCTGGCGCTCGGGCTCGGGGAGCGCGTGCTGCGGATGACCGGGGAGTACACGGGCCAACGGGAGCAGTTCGGCTTCCCGATCGCCACCTTCCAGGCCGTCGCCGTGCAGGCCGCCGACCGCTACATCGACCTGCGCGCGATGGAGGTCACGCTGTGGCAGGCCGCGTGGCGGATCGCCTCGGGGGCACCCGGCGCGCTGCCCGCCGCCGGTGACGTCGCCGTCGCCAAGATCTGGGCGGCGGAGGGCGTACGCCGGGTCGTGCAGACCGCGCAGCATCTGCACGGCGGGTTCGGCGCCGACGTCGACTACCCCCTGCACCGGTACCACGCCCAGGCCAAGCACCTGGAACTGTCGCTCGGCCCGGCCGCGGCACACGAGGAGGCCCTGGGCGACCTGCTGGCGGCGCACCCACTGGCCTGAACGCCCGAAGAAACCTGAACGCCCGAGGAAAGAGGCGCTAGAGGACGAACCCCGACTGCCCGTCGTCCGTCACCACGGGACGGCCCGCCGCCTCCCACACCTGCATGCCGCCGTCGACGTTCACGGCGTCGACGCCCTGCTGGGCCAGGTACATCGTGACCTGGGCGGACCGGCCGCCGGAGCGGCAGATCACATGGACGCGGCCGTCCTGCGGGGCGGCCTCGGTCAGCTCGCCGTACCGGGCGACGAACTCGCTGATGGGGATGTGCAGCGCCCCTTCGGCGTGACCGGCCTTCCACTCGTCGTCCTCGCGGACGTCCAGCAGGAAGTCGCCGTCCTTGAGGTCAGCGACCTCGACCGTGGGCACACCAGCTCCGAAACTCATGCCTCCGACGCTACCCGACCCGCCCCACGGGCCGGACGGCACGCGGCTCAGCCCTCGCCGAGCAGCGTGGCCAGCTCCGTCTCCCGCTCGGTGACCTGGGTGAGCAGTTGCTGCCCGATCTCGTCCAGGAGGCGGTCCGGGTCGTCCGGGGCCAGCTGGAGCATGTGGCCGATGGCGCTCTCCTCCAGCTCCTTGGCGAGCAGGGCGAGCAGTTCCTTGCGCTGGGCGAGCCATTCGAGGCGGTTGTAGAGCTCCTCGGCGCGGCTCGGGCCCCGCTTCAGCTCGGGCCCCTTGGCCCACTCCTCGGCGAGTTCGCGCAGCTCCGCCGCGTCGCCTCGGGCGTAGGCGGCGTTGACCCGGGTGATGAACTCCTCGCGCCGCTCGCGCTCCGTCTCCTCCTGGGCCAGGTCCGGGTGCGCCTTGCGGGCCAGGTCCCGGTAGAGCTTGCGGGCCTCCTCGCTGGGGCGGACCCGCTGCGGGGGGCGGACCGCCTGGTCCGTGAGCATCGCCACGGCCTCCGGGAACAGACCGCTGTCGTCCATCCAGCCGTGCAGCAGCTCCTCGACGCCGGGGATCGGCGCCAGCCGCGATCTGGCCTCCTCGGCGCGCCGCAGGTCGTCGGGGTCGCCGCTGCGGGCGGCCCTGGCCTCCAGGATCCGGGCGTCCAGGTCCTCGAGCCGGGCGTACAGCGGGCCGAGCTTCTGTTCGTGCAGCCGGGAGAAGTTCTCGATCTCGACGCGGAAGGTCTCCACCGCGATCTCGTACTCGATCAGCGCCTGCTCGGCGGCCCGCACGGCCCGCTCGAGCCGCTCCTCGGGCCGGGCCGCGTCACCTTCGGCGCGGGCCGCGTCGCCCTCGGGCGTCACCCGTTCCTCATCGGCGCCGCCACCGCCCTGCTCAGCTTCCGGGGTCGTCACCCGACCAGCCTAGGCCACGCCGCGCCCGCCCCCGTGCCCCGGACGGCCACCCGCCCGAGGCGTCCCCGGGGTCAGACGCCCGTCTCAGCGGCGACCTTCCCGGCCCGCACCCCCGCGAGCAGATCCGCGTGATCCGCCTCGGTCCGGTCCGCGTAGGCCACCGCGAACGCCGCCATCGCCTCGTCCAGCTCCTCGCTCTTGCCGCAGTACCCGGCGACGAGGCGGGGATCGGCGCTGTGGGCGTGCGCCCGGGCCAGGAGCGCGCCGGTCATCCGGCCGTAGTCGTCCATCTGGTCGGCGGCCAGCTCGGCCGGATCGACGCTGCCCTTGCGGTTGCGGAACTGGCGGACCTGGAAGGGGAAACCGTCGACCGTCGTCCAGCCCAGCAGGATGTCGCTGACGACCTGCATCCGCTTCTGGCCCAGCACGACCCGCCGGCCCTCGTGCACGGCCTCCGGCGCCTCGAAACCGGCGGTGACCAGATGCGGCACCAGCGCCGAGGACCGCGCCTCCTTCACCTGGAGCACCAGCGACTCGCCCCGGTGGTCCAGGAGCAGCACCACGTAGGACCGGGTGCCGACGCTGCCGGTGCCGACGACGCGGAACGCCACGTCGTGCACCGCGTGCCGGGCGAGCAGCGGGAGCCGGTCCTCCGGCAGGGTGCCGACGTACTCCTCCAGGGACGCGGCGACCGCCGCGGCCTCCGCGTCCGGGACGCGCCGCAGCACCGGCGGGGCGTCGACGAACCGGCGCCCTCCGCTCTCCGTGGCCTGCGTCGACTTGGCCGCGAAGCGGCCGCTCGTGTTGTGGCGAGCCTTCTCGGAGACCCGTTCCAGCGTGCCGACCAGGTCATGGGCGTCCGTGTGGGAGACGAGCTCCTCGTCCGCGATCGCGTTCCACGCGTCCAGCACCGGGAGCTTGGCCAGCAGCCGCATGGTGCGGCGGTAGGCGCCCACCGCGTCGTAGGCCGCCTTGCGGCACCGGTCCTCGTCCGCGCCGGCCTCCCGGCCCGCGAGCACCAGGGAGGCCGCGAGGCGCTTGAGGTCCCACTCCCAGGGGCCGTGCACCGTTTCGTCGAAGTCGTTCAGATCGATGACGAGACCGCCGCGCGCGTCGGCGTACAGGCCGAAATTGGCCGCGTGGGCGTCGCCGCAGATCTGGGCCCGGATCCGGGTCATGGGGGTGCGCGCCAGGTCGAAGGCCATGAGGCCCGCGGCGCCGCGCAGGAACGCGAACGGGGTGGCGGCCATGCGGCCCACCCGGATCGGGGCGAGCTCGGGGAGCCGGCCGCGGCCCGACTCCTCGACCGCGCTCACCGCGTCGGGCCGGGACGCGTCCAGGTCGAGCAAGGAGTGCGCACTCCGCGGGATGCGCTTGCGCAGGGCCTTGCCCTCGTCCTTGGGTGAGCCCTCGGCCGGCCAATCCGCGAAGCCGCGCACCCGGGGCAGCCGCCGGTCCGACCCGTCCGCCGCCCTGTCCTCGGCCGCCACATCAGCCCTGGTCATCCCAACCGCCTCCCCCGCACGCGCACGAACATCAACTCGTGCCGACCGTACATCCGGGCGGCCGAAACGCGTCAGACCCTGTGGACAACTCCCCGGCTGTGGACAACTCCCCGGCTCTGACAACTCCCCGGCCGTGGACACCTCACGCGGGAGCGGGCTGCACCCGCCCCTCCGCCACGCCCGCCACGCCCGCCACGCCCGCCACTTCGGCCAGCACCCGCTCCGCCCGCTCCACCGAGACGTCGAGCCGGGCCAGCACCGCGGGCACGCAGATACTCGGCAGGAAGTGCTCGAACATCACGACGACACGGCGTTCCAGATCCTGCCGCTGGCAGCGCAGCTGGGACAGCAGCTGCACGCCCGAGAAGCTGCCGACCAGCAGCTCGGCCGTCTCCGCCACGTCGACATGGCGCAGCAGTTCGCCCTGCGCCTTGGCCTCGGCCAGCCGCTGCACGTTCTGGTCGAACCACATCCCGAAGGCCTGCGCGCGGTCGAGGTCCATGGCCCCCTGGTCGAGGGCGAGCCCCACACTGGCCCGCACCAGCGGCTCGGACCGCAGCCGGCGGGCCAGCACCAGACCGGAGTCGACGAGTTCCTGGAGCTTGCTGGACTGCGGCGGCAGGGTGATCGCGAGCTGCTCCTCGAACACCCCGATCGCGAGCTCCTCCTTGGAGCCGAAATGGAAGTACAGCGCACCCTTGGTGACGCCCGCCCGGTCCAGGATCTCTCCGATGGTCGCCGAGGTGTAGCCGCGTTCGTCGAAGACGGCCGCCGCCGCCTCCAGGATGGTCCGCCGGGTGCGGATCGCGCGCTCCTGTCGCGCCATCGGGTGCCTCCTGATCTCCGTCGATCCCTGTGAAGTCACTGTGCAGCGGGGGCGCGGGAGCCTGTCCCAGCGGCTTGGCTCACCCTTTGAAAAAAACCGGCTCGTCCGTATCTTAGTCAAACGTCCAAGTCAAACACCGACCGCAGCCAGGCAGCCGATCCTGGGGGTTCTCATGCCGCAGACAGGACCTTTAAGCGCACCCACGGACGATCAGACCGGACGCG
The DNA here is from genome assembly GCF_042671245.1 of Streptomyces sp. NPDC057099. Taxonomy (NCBI): domain Bacteria; kingdom Bacillati; phylum Actinomycetota; class Actinomycetes; order Kitasatosporales; family Streptomycetaceae; genus Streptomyces; species Streptomyces sp. NPDC057099. The sequence continues at coordinate 32,730 of NZ_JBHUTX010000051.1, read as the reverse complement.
AGGCCCCTCCGGCAAACAGAACCGTTGCGGCCGTCGAGAACGCGCCACAAGCCGAGCGAGGACCCCACACCGCCGTCACCACGGACCTCGCCCACCGCACCACCGACACCGACGTCTTCCCCACCCGGTGGCGCCGAATCTCCGACGCCCGCTTCCGCTTCACCGCGCACTGGCCCGCCGCCCACCCCTTCTTCGGCCCCGTGGACGACCGCCACCAGGACCCGATGATCGTCGGCGAAACGTTGCGGCAGGCCTCGATGGTGCTCGCCCACGCCGAGTACGGCGCCCCGGCCGACACCCACTTCGTCATGTGGGACCTGACGGTCCACGCAGACCCGTCCGCGCTCCCGCTGTCGGACGCCGCCGAACCGGTCACCATCGACGTCGTGTGCTCCGAGGTGCGCCGCCGCGGCCGCGGCCTGAGCAGCATGCGGACCACCATGGAGTTCCGCCGCGCGGGACGCTTCGTCGCCCGCGGCACCGGCAGCACCGGCTGTACCTCGCCGCTCGCCTACCGCCGGCTGCGCGAGCGGCAGTTGACAGCCCTGGAGACTCCGGTGCCGCTGCTGGAGGGCATCGCGCCCGAGCTCGCCGGCCGCTCCCGCGCCGAGGACGTCGTCCTCGCCCCCGCCGACCGCCCCGGTGTCTGGCTGCTGCGCGTCGACACCCGCCACCCGGTCCTCTTCCCCCGGCCCAACGACCATGTGCCGGGCATGGCCCTGTTCGAGGCGGCCCGCCAGGCCGCGACCGCCGCGACCGGCCTGCACCCCTTCCTGCCCCGCGCGATGACGGCCACCTTCGCCCGGTACGCCGAGCTGCACAGCCCCTGCCTGCTGGAGACCGAGGTGCTCGGCGCGGACCCGGGGGAGGTGACCGTACGGGTCTCGGGGCGGCAGAACGGCGAGTCCGTCTTCACCGCCACCCTGACCTCCGCACGGCCCGCCCGGGTACGGTCGCTGTCGTGACGGCCAACCTTCTGATCACGGGCGCGAGCGGCTTCGTCGGCAGCCAGGTGGCCGCCGCCGCGCACCGGCAGCCCGACGTGCGCGTACGGCAGTTGTCCCGGCGGACACCGCCGGGCCCCGAAACCGTCCACGGCGACCTGAGCGACCCGGCCTCCCTGCGCGGCGCCTGCGCGGACACCGACGTCCTGGTGCATTGCGCCACCCGGATCAGCGGCGACCCCGAGACCCTCGAAGCCGTCAACGACCTGGGCACCCGCGCCCTGGTCGAGGAGGCCGTGCGATCCGGGGTGGGCCGGATCGTGTACGTGAGCACGGCCGCCGTGTACGGCCGGGGCCCCTTCCGCGGCGTACGCCCCGGGGAGGTGCCGATCGCGCCCGCGTCGGCCACCAGCCGCACCCGGGCCGCCGCCGAACGGCACGTCCTCGACGCCGGCGGCCTGGTGCTGCGACCGCACCTCGTCTACGGCGAGGGCGACCGCTGGGTCGTCCCCGGACTGGTCTGGCTGCTGGGCGAGTTGTCGGCGACCCTGTCCGGCTGCCAGGCGCTCCAGTCGATGATCGACGTCACCACCCTGGGCCGTGCGGTGGTGGCAGCGGCCCTGTCCCCGGCGCACGGCGGCGGTGTGCAGCACGTCAACCACCCCGAGCCGGTCGGGGTCCCGGACCTGCTCGGCGCCGTGAGCGCGCGGCTGGAGGTGCCCGGCGCCGATGCGGCGGTGGACGTCGCCACCGCCCTGGAACGGGCCGCCGGGACACCGCTCGCCCTCCATCACCTCGGCATGCTCACGGTCGACCACTGGTTCGTGGACGACGGCTTCTGGAAGGACCTCGACTGCTCGCCCGGCGAGGGCTTCACGGCGGCCTTCGCACGGGCGGCACCTTGGTACCGCTCGTTCCTCCGGGAGCGGAGCGCTACCTGACCCCACCCGCCTCCTACGTACGGGGGCCGTGCAGCAGTACGGGCAGCTCCTGGTGCCCCGTCGAGATGATGGAGCGCAGCCGCTTCGGCGGGCGGGACGGGTCGGCCAGGGCCAGTCGCGGGAAGCGGTCGAAGAGGGACGTCAGGGCCGCCGTCGCCTCGGCCATGGCCAGCGGCCGGCCCAGGCAGTGGTGCACGCCGTGGCCGAAGGACACATGGTCGCGGCTGGTGGCACGGGTGAGGTCGAACCGCTCGGCGTCCGGGCCGTGCCGCTCGGGGTCGCGTCCGGCACCGGCGAAGGAGACCACGAGCGGGTCGCCCTTGGGGATCGTCAGCCCCGGTTCGATCTCGATGTCCTCGACGGCGTAGCGCAAGCCGGACATGGCGCCCGGCGCCTCGAGGCGCAGCGACTCCTCGAGGGCGTCCTCCCAGGTGGCCCGCCCGGAGCGGACCAGTTCGAGCTGGTCGGGGTGGGTGAGCAGGCTGTGCACGGTGTTGTCGATGAGGTTGACGGTCGTCTCGAAACCCGCGGTGAGCAGCAGGATCAGGTTGTCCATCAACTCCTGTTCGCTGAGGCTGCCTTCGTCGCGGGCGGCGATGAGGGCCGTCGTCAGGTCGTCGGCCGGGTGGGCGCGCTTGTCCTGGAGGAACGCGGTGAGCGTGCCGTACAGCTCCACCCCGTTGGCCTGGGCGTCCTCCAGGGAGATCGCCGTGTCGAAGAAGCGGTTGATGATGCGGTACAGGGCATCGCGCGGACCGTCCTCGCCGGGCGGTACGCCGAAGAGTTCGCACACCACCTCGTGCGGCACCGCCGCCGCGAACGCCGCCCGCAGGTCGACGACTTCGCCCTCCGGGATCCGCTCCAGGTCGTCCAAGGCCCGGTCGACGATCTCCTGGACGCGCGGGAGCAGCGCCTCGACGCGCCGCTTGGTGAAGGCGGCGGCCATCGGCTTGCGCAGCCGACTGTGGTCGGTGCCGTAGGCGGTGACCATGTTGCGCACCGAGACCCAGATCGCGAGCGGCCAGGTGCGGGAGATGTCCCCGTTGATCCAGGCCGGCCAGTGCCGGAAGGCGTCCTTGCTCGTCTCGGGGCCGGCCAGGAGCCGCTTGTTCAGCTCCAGGCCGTTGATCCACCACGCCCGTACGCCGCCGGGGAGTTCCACTTCGACGGCCGGACCCTGGGTCCGGATCCGGGATATCTCGCCGTAGAGGTCCTCGCCTGACGGGTCGATCGTCAGGAAGGGACAGGCCTGCTGTGCCATGACACTTCGCTCCTTGGTCCAGAGGCTGGGGGACCATGGTGCGATCCGGCCACCGAAAAAACTTGCCATCCGGTTTGTTTTGGCCACTGCTTCACAGAGTGTTGGCCAGGGGCAGACACGTCTCCGCGCGATCGGCATCCACCGGAGCCGGGCAGGTGCCCGCCGGATCCAGCACACCGGCCAGGTGCGGCGCGGCCACGCTCGGCAGGAGCAGCTGCCACAGGTCGGTCACCGAGGGGCGGGCGAGCCTGTCGTGGTCCTCGCGGGCCAGCACCTCGATGCCGGTGGTGGCGGCCAGGACGACGGCGCCGGTGCGGTGCGGCGGCACACCGGCGGCGAGTTCACCCTGCCGCTCCGCCTCGGCGAGCAGGTCGTCCACGCACTCCCGCCACTCCCGGCGCAGATCACGCACCCGCCCGGCCGCCGCCTCGGCGTTCAGCCGTAACCCCGCCCGCACCACGCTGTCGGCGCACAGCAGCCGGGCGACCTGGTGTGTGACGTCCACAAGGCGCTGCAGGGCGCATCCGTCGCCTTCCCGGACCCGGGCCGCCGCCCGGCGCAGGGCACGGGCGGCCGCGTGCTCGACGGCCTCGGCGACAGCGGCCTTGTTCGCGAAGTGGAAGTGCAGCGCTCCGGAGCTGACCCCGGCCCCCGCGCTGATCTCCGCCAGGTTGGCCTGGACGTATCCCCGTGCCTCGAAGTGCCCGGCCGCCGAACGGATCAGCGCGAGACGGGTCCGGACGGCCCGGTCCTGTTTGGTCACCGGTGGCTCCCCTGGAGGGCTCTGATGGCGGCGCGATGAAAACCAACTCGCTGGCTTTATACAACGCGCCTACGACACACCGGACTTGGGGCCGCATCTGGGGCCACCCGCTGTCCCGGACCGGGGCGGCCTAGGCCCGCAGAAACGCCAGCACCGCCAGCACCCGGCGGTGGGTCTCGTCCGCCGGGGGCAGGTCGAGCTTCATGAGGATGCCGGAGATGTGCTTGCCCACGGCCGCTTCGGAGACGACCAGTTCGCGGGCGATCGCGCTGTTGGACCGGCCCTGCGCGATCAGCGCCAGCACCTCCCGCTCGCGCGGGGTGAGCCGCTCCAGCGGGTCGCGGCGACGGCGCAGCAACTGCCGCACGACCTCGGGGTCGACGACCGTACCGCCGTCGGCCACCTCGCCGAGCGCCTCGACGAACTCCTCGACCTGGCCGACCCGGTCCTTCAGCAGATAGCCGACGCCGGTGCCGTCGCCGGAGTCCAGCAGCTCGGCGGCGTACCGGCGCTGCACGTACTGGCTGAGCACCAGGACGGGCAGGGTGGGCCGCTCCTGGCGCAGCCGCACGGCCGCGTGCAGGCCCTCGTCCTGGAAGCCGGGCGGCATCCGTACGTCCGTCACGACCACGTCCGGCGTGTGCTCCCCGACCGCCGTGACCAGCGCCTCGGCGTCCCCCACGGCGGCGACGACCTCGTGCCCGCAGCGGCCGAGCAGCCCGACGAGCCCGTCCCGCAGCAGCACGCTGTCCTCGGCCAGGACCACACGCAGCGGCCGGTCAACTCGCAGGGTCACAGGGGATCTCCACACACAGCAGGGTCGGTCCGCCGGGCGGGCTGGACAGGGTGAGTCTGCCATCGAGCACCGACACCCGGTCGGCGAGTCCGGTCAGTCCGCTGCCCGCACCGGCCCGCGCACCCCCGCGCCCGTCGTCCCGGACCAGGAGGAACAGCCGGCCGTCGCGGTGCCCGCCGCTCACCTGAGCCCGGCTCGCCCCGCTGTGCCGGCCCACATTGGCGAGCGCCTCACACACCACGAAGTACGCGGCGGCCTCCACCGCCTGCGAGAGCCGCCCGGGCAGCTCCAGGTCGACGTCCACGGGCACGGCCGAGCGGTCGGCGGCGTCGGCGACGGCGGCTTCGAGGCCGTAGTCGGCGAGAACCTTGGGGTGGATGCCGTGGATGAGCTCGCGCAGTTCCGCGAGGGCCGTGCCCGCCTGCTCGTGGGCCTTGGCGAGCTGGTCGGCCAGCGGGCCGGGCGGCGCGTCGAGGCGGGCCAGGCCGAGCGTCATCGTCAGGGCGACGAGCCGCTGCTGGGCCCCGTCGTGCAGATCGCGCTCGATCCGTCGCCGCTCCGCCTCGAAGGCGTCCACCAACCGCACCCGGGAACGGGCCAGTTCGACCACCCTGGCCCCCAGGTCGGCCTCGCGCGGCGCGATCAGCAGCCGCGTCAGCCCGGCCCGGGCCCCGGCCACGACCCCCAGCAGATAGGCGCCCAGGACGAGGAGGACCAGCCCGAGGAGAGCGAACCCGAAGGCGGCCGGCCAGCCGGTGACGAGCCACACCTTGAGCACCTTCGCCTCGCCGAAGACGGCCAGGAGCACCGGCGTGGCGACCACCGTCAAGGGGCACAAAAGCCCGACCGCGAGCGCGAGGGCGTCGACCGGCCACAGCAGCCCCGCGAACAGCAGGGCATGGCCGAACTCCCGCCAGGTGGCCCGTTCCCGCAGCCGGGTCGTCAGCCAGGCCCGCAGGCCCGGGTCGCCGGGCGGCTCGTGCGGGTCGGGCGCAGGCTCCGGGTCGACCAGCCGCAGCCGCAGCCGCTCCAGCGCCGCCACCGGGATGCCCGCCAGGACCGTGCACAGGAGCAGCGGCAGCCCCACCAGCGCGAGCGCGAGCACCCCGCCCGCGACCGCCGACAGCACGATGCCCACGAGTACGACGACTCCGGTCACCGTGCCGGTGAGCAGATACGCGGCGGACCGCCAGGGCCACGCCGACAGCGCGTAGCCGGGGCAAGACAGGGCCTGCCACATGTTCCGAGGGTGCATGGGGATCACCGTAGAAGCCGGTCGGGAGGCCTGCCATGGGATCAGACGGAGGCCCGACGGTATGCCTGGCCCTACCCCAGGTCTAGGCCCCGCCGCACTGCGCCGGCCCACCCTCGCGGGGTTCAGTCGAAGCCCGGTCAGTCGACGCGAGGTAGGGACATGAACGCCATCCAGCTGGACTCGGTCACCAGGACATACGGCCCCGTGACGGCACTCGACGGAGTGTCGCTCTCGTTCCCCGCCGGGACCTTCACCGCCGTCATGGGCCCCTCCGGCTCCGGCAAGTCGACCCTGCTCCAGTGCGCCGCGGGCTTGGACCGGCCCACCTCCGGCTCGGTCACGATCGGCGGCACGGAACTGACCGGCCTGAGCGAACGGCGGCTGACCCTGCTGCGCCGCGAGCGCGTCGGGTTCGTCTTCCAGGCGTTCAACCTGCTGCCCTCCCTGACCGCCGAGCAGAACGTGGCCCTGCCCCTGCGCCTGGCCGGCCGCCGTGTCCCGAAGGCCCGGGTGCGTCAGGCGCTCCAGCAGGTCGGCCTCGCCGACCGGGCCCGGCACCGACCGTCCCAGCTCTCCGGCGGCCAGCAGCAACGCGTCGCCCTGGCCCGGGCATTGATCACCCGCCCCGAGGTCCTGTTCGGCGACGAGCCGACCGGTGCGCTGGACACCCGGACCGGCCGTGAGGTGCTCGGCCTGCTGCGCGGCATGGTCGACGTCGAGGGCCAGACGGTCGTCATGGTCACCCACGACCCGGTCGCCGCCGCGTACGCCGACCGCGTGGTCTTCCTCGTGGACGGGCGCGTCCACGGGGAGTTGACCGCCCCGGACGCCGAGACCGTCGCGGCGCGTATGGCCCGTCTGGAGGCGGCGCCGTGCGTATCACCCGCCTGAGGTCGATCGCCGCGCGCCTGCCCCGTCTGAAGGCCGTCGCCGCGCTGACGCCCCGCCGGAAGGCCATCGCCGCGCACCCGCAACCCCCGAAGGCCTCCGCCGCCCGTACGCGCCGCCCGAAGGCCGCCGCCCACACACCCCACCCGAAGGCCACCGCCGCGCGCCCGCCCCACCCGCAGGCCGTCGCCGTACGCCCACCCCACCCAAAGGCCCTCCCATGCTGAGCATCGCCCTCCGCACCCTGCGCACCCGCTGGGTCACCTTCACCGGCAGCTTCGTCGCGCTCTCGCTCGGCGTGGCCCTGCTCACCGTGATGGGCCTGGCCCTGGCCTCCTCCGCCACCGCACCGGAGCGCGGACCCGAACGCTTCGCCGCCGCCCCGGTCGTCGTCAAGGGCCAGGACACCCTGCGCGTACCGACCCCGAACGGCGACCGCACGTCACGGCTCGCCCACCCGCGCCCGGTACCCGCCGCAACGGTCGAGAAGTTGCGGAAGCTGGGGCCGGCCATCGCGGACCGCTCCTTTCCCGTACGCACCGCGGGCGCCCCCGCCGACCTGGTCGGCCACCCCTGGTCCACCGCCGCGTTCGCCCCCTACGACCTCGCCGGCGGCCGCGCACCCCGCACCGCCGACGAGGCAGCCGTCACCGGCGACTGGGCCCGCCCGGGCCAACGACTCCGCACCGACCGGGGCACCGTACGCGTCGTCGGCACCCTGACCTCCCGCGGCTTCGAGAACGCCGTGTTCTTCACCGACGCCCGCGCCGCCGAACTGTCCCCTCCGGTGCACCAGTTGGCGGTCACGGCGGACCCGGCGGCCGTGCGGAAGGCCGTGGGCGACAGCGCCCGGGTCCTCACCGGGAACGCGCGCCGCCTCGCCGACGCCGATCCCGACCGGGACAGCGAGGCGCTCACCGCGATGAACTCCCTGTTCGGCACCGCCGGGGGCGTCACCGCCTTCGTGTCGGTGTTCGTCGTGGCGTCGACCTTCGCCTTCGCGGTCGCCCAGCGGCGCCGGGAGTTCGCCCTGCTGCGCACCTCCGGAGCGACCCCGGGCCAGATCCGCCGGACCGTCCTCGTCGAGGCGCTCGCCGTCGGCACCCTCGCCTCGGCCGCCGGCTGCGCCCTCGGCTCCTACGGGGCACCGCCGCTGGCCGCCCGGGTGGCCGCCGAGGGCCTCGCCCCCACCTGGTTCACCATCGGCGACCACACCTGGCCCTACCACGTGGCCTTCTGGACGGGCCTGCTCGTGGCCCTCGGCGGAGCGACCGCGGCCTCCTGGCGGGCCGGCCGCACCGCCCCCACCGCAGCCCTGCGCGACGCCTCCGCGGACAGCGGGACCCTGACGCCCGGCCGCCTGCTGTGCGGTACGGCCCTCCTCCTGACCGCCGCGGTGACGCTGGCCCTCGCCCTCACCGACGCCCCGGGCGACCTCCTCCAGCGCAAGACGTACATCACCCGCCCGATGCTGCTGATCACCGCGACCGCCCTGCTGGCCCCGCTCGTCCTTCGCCCCCTGACCCGGCTGCTCACCTGGTTGCCCGCCCTCCTGCCCGGTGCCGGCGGCCTGCTGGTCCGCGAGAACACCGCCGCCGGGGTACGCCGTACCGCCGCGCTCGCGGCCCCCGTCCTGGTCACGGTCGCCCTCGCGGGTTCCCTGCTCGGCGCGACCGCGACCCTCAACGGGGCGAAGGCCACCGAGGCGAGCGAGCGCACCACCGCCGCCTTCGTCGTCACCCCGGCGGCCGGGACGGCCTTCGACACCGCCACCCTGCGCCGACTGCGCGCGGTACCGGGAGCCGAGGTGTCACCGACGTCCACGACGGCCGTCCACGTCCTGGAGGACGGCGTGGCCCTCGTCCGCTCCGAGGCCCGCGCCGCGACCCCCGCCCTCCTGGCGGCCACCGCACGCCTTCCGCTCAGCGCGGGCAGCACGAACGACCTCGACGACGAATCGATCATCGTCAACGAGGAGTGGCAGCGGCACCGGGTCGGCGAGCGGGTCCGGGTGTGGCTCGGCGACGGCACACCGCGCACCCTGCGGATCGCCGCCGTGATGTCCACCGGCACCGGCGACAACGGCGTCTACGTCACCCCGCGCAACGCCCCGGGCGCCACGGCCGACCGCGTCGACGTGGCCCTGGCCGACGGCGCGGACCCGGACGCCGTCGCCACCGCCCTGCATCGGGCGATCGGCACCGGCGACGGGCAGGTCCTCACCCGGCAGGAATGGCTCGGCGCCACCGCCCCCGGCACCCAGCGCACCACCCGCCTCGGCCTCCTGCTCGTCCTCGGCATCGCCCTCCTCTACACGGGCATCTCCGTGGCCAACACCACGGTCATGGCCACCTCCGACCGGATCCGCGACCTGGCCGTGCTGCGGCTGACCGGGGCCACCCGATGGCAGGTCCTGCGGCTGACCGGCGCCGAGGCCCTGACGGTCGTGGCGGCCGGCACGCTCCTCGGCCTCCTGGCCGCCGTCGTCAACCTGGCCGGCATGTGGAGCGCCCTCGCGCTGCTGTCGGTCCGGCCCGCCCTCACCCTCCCGTGGCAGGCCCTCGGCACCACAGCGGCCGCCTGCGCGCTCCTGGCCGTCGTCTCCGCGACATTCCCCGCCGCGGTCGCCCTGCGCCGCCGCCCGGTGGAACTGGCAGGCGTACGGGAATGACACCCCGAGGACGGGTGGATCTCATCATGAGACCAATAGACATGAGACCAGTGAACGGGCCAATAAAGTGGAGCCATGCGACGGACCTCGTTCGACACCTGGCCCTGCTCCATCGCCCGCACCGCCGACATCCTGGGCGACGCCTGGACCCTGCTGGTGCTGCGCGAGGTCTTCTACGGCGAGTCCCGCTTCGACGGTTTCATCGGCTCGCTCGGCATCGCCCGCAACACCCTCACCGACCGGCTGCGCCGCCTGGAGTCCGAGGGCCTCCTGGAGCGGCGCGTCTACCAGACCGACCCGGTGCGCCACGAGTACCTGCTGACGGACAAGGGGCGTGACTTCTTCGGCGTCCTCGCCGCGATCAACGCCTGGGGCGACCGCTGGCTGGCCGGCGACGAGGGCACCCCGGTCGTCCTGCGCCACACGTCCTGCGACCACGACACCCAGGCCCGGGTCGTCTGCTCCTCCTGCGGCGAGCCCCTGCGCCACCGGGACCTGAGCGCCCGCACCGGCCCCGGCTACCCGCCCCGCCTCCTGGACGACCCCGCCGTCCAGGAGCGTTTCGCCCCCGGACGGACCCTGGGAAACGGCGGCCGGGCCTAGGACTTCGCCCTGACCAGCCCGGCGTCGTAGGCGGTGATCACGGCCTGGATCCGGTCACGGGCCCCGATCTTGGCGAGGACCCGTCCGACGTGCTTCTTCACCGTGGACTCGCTGAGCACGAGCCGCTCGGCGATCTCCGTGTTGGTCCAGCCCTGCCCGATCGCGACCAGCACCTCGCGTTCGCGGTCACTGAGGGCCCCCAGCCGCGGGTCCGGCACGGGGGTGTCGGCCGGTGCCAGGACCTGATGGGCGTAGGCGTCCAGCAGGCGCCGGGCCAGCCGGGGAGCCACCACGGCGTCGCCGGTCGCGACCGCGTGGATGCCGGCGACGAGTTCCTCGGGCCGGGCGTCCTTGAGCAGGAAGCCGCTGGCCCCGGCCCGCAGCCCCTCGTAGGCGTACTCGTCCAGGTCGAAGGTCGTCACGATGAGGACGCGGGTGCGGCCGCCGGACGCGACGATCCGGCGGGCCTGCCGGCCGCGCCGCATCCGCCCCAGGACGACCCACCGGACCCGACAACTCAAGGCGAGGACCCGGCAGCCGTGAGATAGCTCACGCGCGAGGCCCGTCGTGGGGCCTGACCAGGCTGTGTGATGCCTCACAGGGGTCACGGCAACGAGAAACGGGCCCCTGCCGTGACTTCCGTCACCGGCAGAGACCCGTTTCATCGGTTCTCACTGTGCGCGAGGGGGGAGTTGAACCCCCACGCCCTTGCGGGCACTGGAACCTGAATCCAGCGCGTCTGCCTATTCCGCCACCCGCGCATTTGGGTGTGTCCTGGGCTCCTGTCCCTTGCGGGCCGGGCGCCTTCCGACACCCAGAACATTAGCACGCAGCACGGGGTGGGTTCACATCCCTTGTCCCCGCAGGCAGACCCGCCCCCGAACCTTCGATGCCCTGGCCACGTATCAACACGCACTGCTTCACGTATCAACCTCGTACCGGTACCCCTTGTCTCCCCAGGAGGCGGTCCGGGTCCACAGCCCGGTGCGGGACACTGGTCCACAGCCGCCTCTACGATCCTTGGCAGGAGTGAGTTCGAAGAAGAGCTCCACAGGGAACCTCGTCATGCGTCGACACCCGTCGGCCGCACCGACAGGGGGAACCAGCCGATCGACCGGCGCGTGGATACGATCAGTAAGCAGTACCAGCAGTACCCGGCAAGCGGCCCGCAGGGCAGTACACAGGACGGCAGCCAAGGAGGAGGTGCCCCATGGGAGTCCTGAAGAAGTTCGAGCAACGTCTCGAAGGTCTGGTCAACGGCACCTTTGCCAAGGTGTTCAAGTCCGAGGTCCAGCCCGTGGAGATCGCTGGAGCGCTCCAGCGCGAGTGCGACAACAACGCCACCATCTGGAACCGCGACCGGACGGTCGTGCCCAACGACTTCATCGTCGAGCTGAGCACACCGGACTTCGAGCGGCTCAGCCCCTACTCCGGCCAGCTCGGCGACGAGCTCGCCGGCATGGTGCGCGACTACGCCAAGCAGCAGCGCTACACCTTCATGGGCCCGATCAAGGTCCATCTGGAGAAGGCGGACGACCTCGACACCGGTCTGTACCGGGTGCGCAGCCGTACGCTCGCCTCCTCCAGCAGCCAGCAGGACGGCCCGGGAGGCGGCGCCGCGCCCGCCGCCCCGCAGGGCGGACGCGCCGGCGGTGGCTACGGCTACCCGCCGGCCGCCGGATCGCCCGCGGGCGCCCCGCCCATGCCGTCCGCGCCGCCCCCCGGCGGCCGCCCCGGCGGGTACGGCTACCCGCAGCCCGCAAGCGGCCAGCGGCCTCCCGCCGCCCCGGCCTCCGGCGGGCGTACCCGCCACTGGATCGAGATCAACGGCACCCGCCATCAGATCTCCCGCGCGACACTCGTGATGGGCCGCAGCACCGACGCCGACGTGCGGATCGACGACCCCGGCGTCTCCCGCCGGCACTGCGAGATCCGGACCGGAACGCCCTCGACGATCCAGGATCTCGGATCCACCAACGGCATCGTGGTGGACGGGCAGCACACCACCCGCGCTACGCTCCGCGACGGCTCGCGGATCGTCGTGGGCAGCACCACCATCATTTACCGGCAAGCCGAAGGGTGAAGCGGGGGCAATGTCAGAGCTGACCCTCACGGTCATGCGGCTGGGTTTCCTGGCCGTACTGTGGCTGTTCGTGATCGTGGCCGTGCAGGTCATCCGCAGCGACCTGTTCGGTACGCGTGTCACGCAGCGCGGATCGCGCCGCGAGGCCGGCCGGCAGCAGCAGGCCGCCGCCCGCCAGGCGCCACCGCAGCAGCGCCAGCAGTCCGCCGGCGGCCGACGCGGCCGCAACGCCCCCACCAAGCTGGTCGTGACCGAGGGCACCCTCACCGGCACGACGGTCGCCCTCCAGGGCCAGACCATCAGCCTGGGCCGGGCGCACGACTCGACGATCGTGCTCGACGACGACTACGCGTCCAGCCGTCATGCCAGGATCTACCCGGACCGCGACGGCCAGTGGATCGTCGAGGACCTCGGCTCCACCAACGGCACGTACCTGGACCGGAACCGGCTGACGACTCCCACACCGATTGCGCTGGGCGCGCCGATCCGCATCGGCAAGACCGTCATCGAGCTGCGGAAGTAGTGCTACACCAATGAATGAGCGCGAGCGGAGCGAGCACGCGGTGGCGGGCCTCCCGGGCCCCCGCGCGCTCCCGACCGGAGGGTGGGCAGTGTGGCTCGACACGACCGGCTGTACCCGGAGCCGACAGGCGAGGTGCGCATGAGTCTGTCACTGCGCTTCGCCGCCGGATCGCACAAGGGGATGATCCGGGAGGGCAACGAGGACTCCGGTTACGCCGGCCCGCGCCTGCTCGCCATCGCCGACGGCATGGGCGGCGCCGCGGCCGGTGAGGTCGCCTCCTCCGAGGCGATCTCCACCATCGTCGCGCTCGACGACGACGTCCCCGGCTCCGACGTCCTCACCTCCCTCGGCACGGCCGTCCAGCGCGCCAACGACCAGCTGCGCTCCATGGTCGAGGAGGACCCCCAGCTGGAGGGCATGGGGACCACCCTGACCGCCCTGCTCTGGACGGGCCAGCGCCTCGGCCTCGTACACGTCGGCGACTCCCGCGCCTACCTCCTCCGCGACGGCGTCCTGACGCAGATCACCCAGGACCACACCTGGGTGCAGCGCCTGGTCGACGAGGGCCGCATCACCGAGGAAGAGGCCACGACCCACCCGCAGCGCTCGCTGCTGATGCGCGCGCTCGGTTCCGGCGACCACGTCGAGCCGGACCTGTCGATCCGCGAGGTCCGCGCCGGCGACCGCTACCTGATCTGCTCCGACGGCCTGTCCGGCGTGGTGTCCCACCAGACCCTGGAGGACACCCTCGCCAGCTACCAGGGCCCCCAGGACACCGTCCAGAACCTGATCGAGCTGGCGCTGCGCGGCGGCGGCCCGGACAACATCACGGTGATCGTCGCCGACGTCCTCGACCTGGACACCGGCGACACCCTCGCGGGGCAGCTCTCCGACACCCCGGTCGTGGTCGGCGCCGTCGCCGAGAACCAGCACCAGCTGCACGACAACGGCATCATGCAGACCCCCGCCGGCCGCGCCTCCGGCCTCGGCCGCCAGGGGCACGGGCACGGCGGCGGAGGCGAGTTCGGCCCGCCCGGCTCCGGCGACACCACCGGCTACATCCCGGCGACCGGCCTGGACTACGGCGACGACGACTTCGTCAAGCCGCGCCGCAAGGGCCGCTGGCTGAAGAGATCCTTCTACGGCGCCCTCGCGCTGGCCGTCATCGGCGGCGGACTGTACGGCGGCTGGCGCTGGACGCAGACGCAGTACTACGTCGGCGCCGAGGACGAGCACGTCGCGCTGTACCGGGGCATCAGCCAGGACCTGGCCTGGGTGTCGCTGTCGGAGATCGAGAAGGACCACCCCGAGATCGAACTCAAGTACCTGCCGCCCTACCAGCAGAAGCTGGTCAAGGCGACCATCGCCGAGGGCGGCCTGAAGAACGCCCAGTCGAAGATCCAGGAACTGTCGGTACAGGCCTCCGCGTGCGAGAAGGAAGCGCAGCGACGCGACGCCGAGAGCCGGACCAACTCCAAGACCGGCGAAGGCGAGGCCGGGGGCACCACGGGAACCACTCCCGCCTCCTTCACGTCCAAGGCCACACCGACGCCGAACCCGTCGAACCCGTCGGGCTCGCCGTCGGCGCCTGAGAAGTCCACGCCCCCGTCCACGACCGCACCTACTCCCAGCCCCGGCCCCAGCCTCTCGGAGGAAGAGCAGAAGGTCGTCTCGCTGTGCGGTAAGCAGTAGGCAAGCCGTGAGAGGCCCTGTCACACGATGAGCAGTACGAATACGTCGAACTCGCCGACGCACCACACGTCCACGATCGGCGCGATCGGTGCGCCGAGCCGGCGCAACACCGAGCTCGCGCTGCTGGTGTTCGCTGTCGTCATCCCGGTGTTCGCCTATGCCAATGTCGGGCTGGCCATCAATGACGAGGTGCCAGCCGGCCTGCTGAGCTACGGCCTGGGACTCGGTCTGCTGGCCGGTGTGGGCCATCTCGTCGTACGGAAGTTCGCGCCGTACGCGGACCCGCTGATGCTGCCTCTGGCCACGCTGCTGAACGGCATCGGGCTGGTCGTCATCTGGCGGCTGGACCAGTCGAAGCGGCTGCAGGCGTCCAACACGTTCGTCGAGGCGGCGCCTCGCCAGCTGATGTACTCCGCGCTCGGTGTCGCCCTGTTCGTATCGGTGATCATCTTCCTCAAGGACCACCGCGTCCTGCAGCGCTACACCTACATCTCCATGGCCGGTGCGCTGCTGCTGCTGGTCCTTCCGCTGGTTCCGGGACTCGGCAAGAACGTCTTCGGCGCGCGGATCTGGATCCAGATCCCCGGTCTGGGCACCATCCAGCCCGGTGAGTTCGCCAAGATCGTCCTCGCGGTGTTCTTCGCGGGCTACCTCATGGTGAAGCGCGACGCGCTGGCACTGGCCAGCCGGCGCTTCATGGGCCTGTACCTGCCGCGCGGCCGCGACCTGGGTCCGATCCTGGTCGTCTGGGCGATGTCCATCCTGATCCTGGTCTTCGAGACCGACCTGGGTACCTCGCTGCTGTTCTTCGGCATGTTCGTGATCATGCTGTACGTCGCAACCGAGCGGACCAGTTGGATCGTGTTCGGTCTGCTGATGTCCGCGGTCGGCGCCGTCAGCGTCGCGTCCTTCGAACCGCACGTTCAGCAGCGCGTCCAGGCCTGGCTCGACCCGATGAACGAGTTCAAGCTGAGCCGCGAGGGCGTCCTGGGTCATACCGAGCAGTCGATGCAGGCTCTGTGGGCCTTCGGCTCCGGCGGCACCCTCGGCACCGGGCTCGGCCAGGGCAACTCCGACCTCATCGGCTTCGCCGCCAACTCCGACTTCATCCTCGCCACCTTCGGCGAGGAGCTGGGCCTGGCCGGGCTCATGGGAATCCTGCTGCTGTACGCACTGATCGTGGAGCGTGGGGTGCGCACCGCCCTCGCTGCCCGCGACCCGTTCGGCAAGCTGCTGGCCATCGGCCTGTCCGGCGCCTTCGCACTTCAGGTGTTCGTCGTGGCCGGCGGTGTGATGGGGCTCATCCCGCTGACTGGTATGACGATGCCGTTCCTGGCGTACGGCGGTTCCTCCGTCATCGCCAACTGGGCGCTGATCGGCATCCTGCTCCGGATCAGCGACACCGCCCGCCGCCCGGCACCCGCTCCCGCCGGCAATCCCGACGCCGAGATGACCCAGGTGGTCCGCCCGTCATGAACAAGCCCCTGCGCCGGATCGCGATCTTCTGTGGTCTGCTGGTCCTCACGCTCCTCATCCGTGACAACTGGATTCAGTACGTCCAGGCCGACGAGCTCAGGACCGACAAGAACAACCGCCGGGTCATCATCGAGCGCTACGCCTCGCCGCGCGGCGACATCATCGTCGACGGCCAGCCGATCACCGGCTCCAAGGAAACCTCGGGCAGCGACTTCAAGTTCAAGCGCACCTACAAGGACGGCGCGATGTGGGCGCCGGTCACCGGCTACGCCTCGCAGGCCTTCGGTGCCACGCAGCTGGAGAACCTCGAGGACGGCATCCTCACCGGCAACGACGACCGGCTGTTCTTCCGCAACACCCTCGACATGCTCACGGGCAAGAAGCAAGAGGGCGGCAACGTCGTCACCACGCTGAACGGTGCCGCGCAGAAGGCCGCGTACAACGGTCTGAAGAAGCAGGGCGCCAAGGGAGCGGTGGTGGCTCTCGAGCCGTCCACCGGCAAGATCCTGGCCCTGTCCTCCTACCCGTCGTACGACCCGTCGACCTTCGCCGGGAACTCCACGACCACGGACACCAAGGCCTGGCAGAAGCTGGAGAAGAAGAACAACCCCGACGACCCGACGCTCAACCGGGCGCTGCGCGAGACCTACCCGCCGGGTTCCACCTTCAAGGTGCTCACCGCGGCCGCCGCGCTGGAGGACGGGCTGTACTCGGAGGCGGACCAGAAGACGGAGACGCCGCTGCCGTGGACCATGCCGGGGACCACGACCCCGCTGAAGAACGAGGGGAACATCCCCTGCAAGAACGCGACCCTGCGGGTGGCGCTCCAGTACTCCTGCAACACCGTCTTCGGCAAGATCGGCTCCGACCTCGGCAACGAGAAGATGCTGGCGATGGCCAAGAAGTTCGGCTTCACCGAGGAGCAGTTCACCCCGGTCCGCGCCAACGCCTCGGTCTTCGGCGACGACATGAACCCGTCGGAGACCGCGCTGTCGTCGATCGGCCAGTTCAACACCGCCTCGACCCCGCTGCAGATGGCCATGGTCGCCTCGGCCGTCGCCAACGACGGCAAGCTGATGAAGCCGTACATGGTCGACGAGTTGCAGTCGCCCGGCCTCGACCCGGTCGAGAAGACCGAGCCGGAAGAGCTGAGCGAGCCGATGTCCGCGGAGAACGCCCAGATCCTCCAGTCGATGATGGAGACGGTCGTCGACAAGGGCACCGGCGCGAACGCCAAGATCCCGAACGTCAAGGTCGGCGGCAAGACCGGTACCGCCCAGCACGGTGTCGACAACAGCGAGAACCCCTACGCGTGGTTCATCTCCTACGCCAAGGACAGCGACGGCGGCGCACCGGTGGCCGTGGCGGTCGTGATCGAGGACGACAACGCCGTCCGTGACGACATCTCCGGCGGCGGCCTCGCGGCGCCGATCGCGAGGAACGTGATGGAGGCGGTCATCAACAGCAAGAAGTGACCCCGCTCACGTCTGCTTCACATCGGTGCACGTTGCGATACCGGTCCTGTATCGGCTGACGGGCTTGGCCAGGTCACACAAAGCGAGCCGGGTACGGTAGGCCCGGACGGCAGCCTCCGACCGTACAAGCGTGCCGGTCGGGACCGACGGAGAGGGCTGGTAGGTAGCTATGGAAGAGCCGCGTCGCCTCGGCGGCCGGTACGAACTGGGCCAGGTGCTCGGGCGTGGTGGCATGGCGGAGGTCTACCTCGCGCATGACACCCGCCTCGGCCGCACCGTGGCGGTGAAGACGCTGCGCGCGGATCTCGCGCGTGACCCTTCCTTCCAGGCCCGGTTCCGCCGGGAGGCCCAGTCGGCCGCCTCGCTCAACCATCCCGCGATCGTCGCGGTCTACGACACGGGCGAGGACTACATCGACAACGTGTCGATCCCGTACATCGTCATGGAGTACGTGGACGGCTCGACGCTCCGTGAGCTTCTGCACTCCGGCCGAAAGCTGCTGCCGGAGCGGACGCTGGAGATGACCATCGGCATCCTCCAGGCCCTGGAGTACTCGCACAGAGCCGGCATCGTCCACCGCGACATCAAGCCGGCCAACGTCATGCTGACGCGCAACGGCCAGGTCAAGGTCATGGACTTCGGCATCGCCCGCGCCATGGGCGACTCCGGCATGACGATGACCCAGACCTCGGCCGTCATCGGCACCGCCCAGTACCTCTCTCCGGAGCAGGCGAAGGGCGAGCAGGTCGACGCGCGGTCGGACCTCTACTCGACCGGCTGTCTGCTCTACGAGCTCCTGACGGTCCGTCCGCCGTTCGTGGGCGACTCCCCGGTCGCCGTCGCGTACCAGCACGTCCGGGAAGAGCCTCAGTCCCCGTCGGTCTTCGACCCCGAGATCACGCCCGAGATGGACGCGATCGTGCTGAAGGCCCTCGTCAAGGACCCCGACTACCGGTACCAGTCGGCCGACGAGATGCGCGCCGACATCGAGGCCTGCCTCGACGGCCAGCCGGTCGCGGCCACGGCCGCGATGGGCTCGGTGGGCTACGGCGGCTACCCCGACGACCAGCCGACGACGGCCCTGCGCGCGGAATCGGGCGCGGGCGCCACGTCCATGATGCCCCCCGTGGGCCCGGACGACGGCTACGGCTACGACGACCGCCCCGACCGGCGCCGCGGGCAGCAGCGCAAGTCCAACACCTCCACGATCCTGCTGGTGGCGGCGGGCATCCTGGTGCTGGTGGGCGCGATCCTGATCGGGCGGTGGGCGTTCAGTGGCGACGGGGTCGGCAACGAAGCGGTCGACACCCCGAACTTCGTCGGCGAAACGGTGGACGACGCCAGGAGACTGGCGAAGAACAGCGACCTCAAGCTGACCACCACCAACAAGCCCTGCGAGAACCAGAGCAAGGGCAAGGTGTGCGACCAGGACCCGACGGCCGGGACGAGTGTCAAGAAGAACGACACCATCACCCTGACCGTGTCGACCGGGGCGCCGAAGGTGGCCGTGCCGAGTGTCGTCGGCAAGATCATCGACGACGCCAGGGCGGTGCTGGAGGACGACAAGTACCAGTTCAAGGTCGAGACGAAGCCGCAGGAGTCCCCTGAGGACCCCGGCACCGTCCTCGAACAGAGCCCGGATCTGGGCAAGGAGGTGGAGAAGGGATCCACGATCACCCTCACCATCGCCAAGGCGGAGGAGAAGTCCACCGTCCCGGACGTCCTCGGCCAGAGCTGTGACCAGGCCAAGGCGCAGATGACCGCCAACAACCTGGTGGGCAACTGCACCGAGGTGGACACCCAGGACGACAACCAGGTCGGCAAGGTCATCCAGACCACGCCGCAGTCCGGCTCCTCCGTCGACAAGAACTCGTCGGTCAACATCCAGATCGGCAAGAAGAAACAGCAGAAGGCGCGTGTGCCTCAGGTCGTCGGCCAGACGGTCGGCCAGGCCAAGCAGGCCCTGGCGGCGGCCGGCTTCACGAACATCCAGTTCGCGGGCGGCAGCGACCAGAGCGACACCGCCATCGTCGCGGGCCAGGACCCCCAGGGCAACCAGGAGGTCGACGACCCCGCGGGCACGACGATCACTCTGCAGACCGTCGGCGTCGGAGGCGGCAACAACAACGGCGGCAACGGCAACGGCAACGGCGGCATCTTCGGCGGCCTGAACGGCCGCAGCGAGGACGACTGACCGCTCCCCGTACGGCAGGCGCCCCAGCACCCCCGGTGCTGGGGCGCCTTCGTGTCTGCTGGGCTGTGATCACGCCATGATCGCGGCTCGAACCACCCGGGCGGCAGGGGCGCTCTCGGTCATGATGGGGACTGCCTGACCGTCTACGACGACGACTACGACTACGACTACGAGACCATCGCCCAGCTGAAGACGGAGCAGCCCTGCCCTGACGCACGAGTACCAGTGCTTCGGGAGCAAGGTGCCCGAGAACATCAAGGTCGGCGTGCGCGTCTCCCTCATCAAGAGCGGCGACAAGTTCAGCGGCTTCAAGTACAACCTCACCACCTGAGCCACGGTGGAATGACGAGTAGATGAAGGGGGCTCGCGCGCAGGTCATGCGGGCGAGCCCCCTTCGGCTTTGTCCTGCACTGCCGCGCGGCGCGCGAAGGAGCGGGCCTTGCCGAGCCGCTCGGAGTCGAACGCGTCCGTCGCCCCCCCACTCCCTTCAGCCGCGAATGCCCCGGACCACGACGAGTTCGTTCGGGCACCACCAGGAGCCGACGGCTGCCCGTCATACGGACACCGACGAGGGCGCGCACATCGGTCACCTCCTCCCCGTAGCGCACACCCCCGTCGTCGAGCGCGGCAGTGAGAGTCGTGAGCGGCGTCGGCCGTGCGATCACGTGCACCGTGTCGCCGGTGCGACGGCGCAGGCCCGCGAAGTCCACGTCCCCGATGAGGCGGCCGTCGGCCCGCAGAAAGCTGCCCCGGTCCACCGGCCGGGCCTGCCGACAGGCGGCCTGTACCCGGCTACGCGGGAGCACGCTCGTACACCTCGACGTCCCAGCCGCTTGCCCGGAGGTGAACGGCCGCGGCGAGACCACCTATGCCGACGACATCCGCCTGGTACCGGGCGCGCTGCTTCGGCGTTAGGGCGTTTCGAGTTTGCCTCGCAGACTCGTACGCCCATCGATCGTGTCTTCACATTTCATGACTCGTTCACCGGGTGGGGTGGGGAATCAGAAGTCCACCCCGGCCATCCGAGCCGAAGGACAAGACGTGATCAACGAAACCGCACTGCTGGAATCGCCCACTCTGCGCTGCAGCGTGCTCGACCGCACGGACGTACTCGACAGAGTCAGGACACTGACGCTGCTGCCGGACGGGATGCATGTGACGACGGCGATGGTGGCGTCGTACTTCGAGGTCGGTCTCGAAGCCATCAAGTCACTCGTCAAGGACCACCGAACCGAGCTGGAGGCCAACGGCTACGGTCTGCTGACCGGCGAAGAACTGAGGTCCTTCAAGAACCTCAGTGGAATCCAGTCCCGCACCCGATCCCTCGCCCTCTTCTCCCGACGCGCCGTCCTCAACGTCGCCATGCTGCTCCGTGACAGCGAAGTCGCACGTCAAGTGCGTGTCTATCTCCTCGACATGGAGTACCAGGCACGCACACAGCCTGTGGATAACCCTGTCCCGGCCGACGTCGTATCCCTCGACGACCGGATCGACCAGCGCATCACCCACATCCTGGGCAAGACCGTCGTCCCCATGTTCAACGCCCTGATCGAGACGTCGGGCGAGCACCAGCGAGAGCTCATCGCCCTACGGGCAGGCGTCCAGCGCATCGAAAAGCGGCTCCGACAGCACAACGCCCGGCTGCAGCGACTGGAAGGCCCACGCGAGGACCGTCCCCTCGCCGGAGTCATGGCCTCCATGGACGCCATGAACGGGCGCGAGTTCGAAGAACGCGTCGCCGAGCTGCTGCGCCGCGACGGCTGCACCAACGTCGTCGTCCAAGGCGGCGGAAGAGACCGAGGCATCGACATCACCGCACTCACGGCCGACGGGCGACGCATCGTCGTCCAGTGCAAGAGGTTCGCGCCGCACCTCTCCATCACCAGCCCCGACGTCCAGAAGTTCGCCGGAGCCGCCAAGGTCCTGCACCAGTCCGAGGTGGCCCTGTTCGTGGCGACCTGCCCCTTCACCCGCGACGCCCTGAACATCGCAGCCGAGAGCGGTATCACCGCCGTACACCGCGGGCTGTTGGAGGAGTGGACCGCCGGGGCGCCACTGACCGTCCTGGAGTGACAACCGGACCACGGCAAAAGGCCCGAAGCCGCAAAAGAAGGTTGCGGCTTCGGGCCTCCGTCATGCTAGCGGCCGTCCTCCCACACGGAGGACGATCAGCTCAGCTCCTCCGGCGGAGTCCGCTCGCTGTCCACCTTCTCCACCCGCTCCAGCTCCCCCCACACGACGTAGCGATACGTGCTCGTGTACACCGGCGTGCAGGTCGTCAGAGTGATGTAGTGGCCCGGCTTCTTCTTCCCCGACTCCTTCGGGACCTTGGACAGGACCTTGACGTTGTACTTCGACGTCTCGGGAAGGATGTCGTAGACCTTGTAGACGTACCACTTGTCCTTCGTCTCGAAGACGATCGGGTCGCCCTTCTTGATCTTGTCGATGTTGTGGAACCGGGCGCCGTGGCCGTCGCGATGGGCCGCGAGGGAGAAGTTGCCGTTCTTGCCCGACATCGGCAGGGCCGACTTGACCGGGTCGGTGTAGTAGCCGGCGACACCGTCGTTGAGGATCTTGTTCGACGTGCCCTTCTCGACCAGGACCTCGCCGTTCTTCATCGCGGGCACATGCAGGAAGCCGATGCCGTTCTTGGTGTCCAGCACACCGGGACCGCCCCGCCCGTGCGCCCAGTCGTCACGGACCCTGTCGGCCTGCTTGCCGGCCGCACGGTCGGCGACGACGTTCGTCCACCACAGCGAGTAGACGACGAACAGCCCGAGGACCAGGCCCGCGGTGATGAGGAGTTCCCCGAAGACACCGACCGCTATGGCGATCGGGCCGGGCCGGCGGCGCGGAGCCGCCTGCCGTGACGCGGGCGCGCCGATGTGCTCTTCGTGGTCCGTGTCGGTGGTCGCTGCCACTGGTCATCTGCCCTTAACTGACGAGCGCATCCGGCTTGCCCTTGCTGCGCGGCCGTTCCTCGACCATCTTGCCCCAGACGATCATCCGGTACTTGCTGGTGAACTCCGGCGTGCACGTGGTCAGCGTGATGTAACGGCCGGGCTCGGTGAACCCCGACCCGGTGGGGACGGGCTTCAGGACGCTCGTGTTGCTCGGCGGGGTCACCGGCAGGATCGACGCCATCTTGTAGACGAAGTACTCGTCCTGCGTCTCCACCACGATCGGATCACCCGGCGTGAGCCTGTTGATGTACCGGAACGGTTCTCCATGGGTGTTGCGGTGCCCCGCCAGCCCGAAGTTGCCGCTCTTGTCGCCCGGCATCGCGGTCTTCAGCGCACCGTCCGCGTAGTGCCCGACCATGCCCCGGTCCAGGACGCCCTTGTTGCTCGTGCCCTCCGCGATCGGCACGACCACGTCCAGCTTCGGGATGTGCAGGATGGCGAAACCCTGCCCCGGCTCGAAGGCCCCCGGGTTGCGCTTGCCGTTCGCCCAGTCGTCCTGGAGGCTGCTCGCCTCCTTGCCGGCCTGCGCGTGCGCCCGCACGTTCGTCCACCACAGCTGGTAGGTGACGAACAGCAGCATCAGCACGCCGGTCGTGATGAACACCTCGCCGATCGCCCTGCTGGCGACGACCGCCGCGCCCGGCTTGCTCGCCTTCGCCTGCCGCCGCGCCTCCACCCGCGACAGCGGCGCCCGCCGACCCCCCTGACCGGACTCCTCCTGAGCCGGTCGGGCGTCCGGAGCGCCGCCATGGCGCCCGTGACGGCGTTTGGCGGCCTTTCTGCGGGCCGCCCGGCCACCGTGGGCCGGTCCGGCCTGCCGGGAGGCGGACGAGCCCGGAGAGCCCGCCACGGCGTCACCGTCCGCGGACGGCGGATCCGGTATCCGCAGCGCCACCGTCTCCTCGTCGACGGGAGGCAGGTACGGCTCCTCCGGGAGCGGCTCGTACGACGCCGCGTACGGATCCGGCTCCGGCTCCGACATGTACGGCTGCGACTGCGGATCCGGCTGACCGCTCAGCTGCGGGTTCGGCTGCGGGTTCGGCTGCGGGTTCGGCTGCGGGTTCGGTTGCGGGTTCGGCTGCGGACTCAGCATCGGATTCGGCTGCGGTTCCGGCTGCGGGGAAGCGCCGTACGCCCCAGCGCCCGACCAGTCCTCGAACGCACCCTGCGCCCCGTACGACTGCTGCCCGTACGAGGTGTCGGACTCGCGCTCGGGGCGCAGCGCCGTCACGCCGAGGCCCTGCCCACCACCGGGGCGAGCCCCGCCGACCTCGCCACCGCGCCCTGGTCGCCGCACTCCACCAGCCAGTTCGCCAGCATCCGGTGCCCGTGCTCGGTCAGCACCGACTCCGGGTGGAACTGCACACCCTCGACCGGCAGTTCCCGGTGCCTCAGGCCCATCACTATGCCGTCGTGCGTCCGGGCCGTGACCTCCAGCTCGACCGGCACCGTGGCGGGCTCGGCGGCCAGCGAGTGGTAGCGCGTCGCCGTGAAGGGCGAGGGCAGACCCGCGAAGACGCCCTTGCCCGCGTGCTCCACCGGCGAGGTCTTGCCGTGCAGCAGCTCGGGCGCACGGTCGACGACACCGCCGTACGCCACCTGCATCGACTGCATGCCCAGGCAGACGCCGAAGACCGGGACGCCCGTGGCGGCGCAGTGCCGGACCATGTCCACACAGACGCCCGCCTGCTCCGGAGTACCGGGCCCCGGGGAGAGCAGAACACCGTCGAAGCCGTCCTGGGCGTGCGCCGTCGACACCTCGTCGTTGCGCAGGACCTCACACTCGGCGCCCAGCTGGTACAGGTACTGGACCAGGTTGAAGACGAAGCTGTCGTAGTTGTCGACGACGAGAATGCGCGCGCTCACTGGTTGTCCACCGTCACATCGTTGAAGGGCAGCAGCGGTTCCGCCCACGGGAAGACGAACTGGAAGAGGACGTAGACCACGGCCACGACCAGGGCGAGTGAGATCAGCGCCTTCACCCACGTGTTCCCCGGCAGATGCCGCCAGACCCAGCCGTACATGCCGTCCCTTCCGTCGTACCACGGCACCAGACCCACGCCGTACAGCCACCAGACTAACGGCGCAACGCCTCAGGTTTCCCGGCCTCCACAGGCTGGGTGGAGTCCAGGTGCGCCCAGACGATCAGACGATGACTGTGACCCCATTCCGGTTCGCACGTGGTCAGCGTCAGATACCGGCCCGGCCCCGTGTACCCGGAAGTACGTGGAACAGGGTCGATCACCTCGATGTCCGAGGGCACTGTTTTGTACGGGCCTTTGTCGATCCGATACGTGAACCATGTCGTGCCGTCGGTCAGCACCACCGCATCGCCGCGCCGCAGCCTGGGAAAGTCCTTGAAGGGGTCCCCGTAGGTGCGGCGATGGCCGGCGACCGCGAAGTTCCCCTTCTGCCCCAGCTGGGCGGTGTCCGCGTAGTGCCCGAGGCCCTTCTTCAGCGTGCCGGTCGCGGTGCCCTCGAGCACCGGCTTGTTCCACGTGAAACCAAGACGCGGGATGTACATGATCGCGAAGGGCTTGGCCTTGACGTAGGGCGCGGGCCTCTGCGGGCTCGCAGGGGAGCCCCCGGCCGACGGACGAGGCTTCGACCACTCCCGCTGAAGCAGATCGATCTGGTCGTCCATGACATGGTCGGCCTTCACACCGGTCCAGAACAGCACATAGACGACGAACAGCACGATCACACTGCCGACGGTGATGCACAGTTCGCTGACGGTCCTGACGATCACGCGCACCGGCAGCTCCCCCGGCCTGGCTGCTACTCCACGGGCTTCGCGTAGTGCAGATCCACTGTGCCCGAGTAGCCGGGAAGAGTCACCGGGCCGTTCTCCTCAACTTTCCAGCCGAGCCCGTAGACGTTGACGTAGACCATGTAGTTCTGGATCGCCGGGGACGCCGCGAGCGACCTCTGCAGCTTGCCCGGGTCACCCACCGCCGTGATCTTGTACGGCGGCGAGTAGACGCGACCCTGGAGGATCAGGGTGTTGCCCACACAGCGCACCGCGCTGGTGGAGATCAGCCTCTGGTCCATGACCTTGATGCCCTTGGCCCCGCCCTGCCACAGCGCGTTCACCACGGCCTGGAGGTCCTGCTGATGGATCACCAGGAAGTCGGGCTGCGGCTCGGGATAGCCGGGCAGCTTGGCGGTGGCGTCCGGCGGGGCGTCATTGAGGGTGACCGTCAGCGAATCACCCTTGAGCTTCTGGGTGCCCGCACGCTGCTCCAGGGCGGCGAGCTTGTCGTCCTCCGCCTTGGTGCTGCCGTCGTCGCGCTCGGCGAGCGCCTCTATGTCCTGGCGCAGGGTTCCGTTGGTCTCGTCCAGCTCGCCGTTCTCACGGCTGCGCTCATGGATGAGGTCGGACAGCTTCAGCAGGGAGCTGTCCGTGCGGATATTGGTGCCCTTGGCCGTGTTGAAGCTGGTGAAGAAGATCAGACCCGCGAGAGCGAAGACGGCCGCCGTGAGGATTCGCACGGGCCGGAAGCGGCGCGCGCGCTCAGGGGTGGATCCCGTCCCGGGGGAGTCGGCAGAATTGCTCAACGTACCCTTATCTCCTTCGGCGCCACGGAAGCACTACGCTAACGGACGACCGGGGGAGCACTCAGAGTCCCCTTACGCTGCCCCGAGCCAGACCCAGATCCCTGCGCGGCCACGCAGCGCATCGACAGGAGAGACCCTCGTGCCGAAGTCACGTATCCGCAAGAAGGCCGACTACACGCCGCCGCCGGCGAAGCAGGCAACGGCCATCAAGCTGACCAACCGTTCCTGGGTCGCGCCCGTCATGCTGGCCATGTTCCTCATCGGCCTGGCCTGGATCGTCGTCTTCTACGTCACCGACGGCTCGCTGCCCATCGACTCGCTGGGCAACTGGAACATCGTGGTGGGCTTCGGCTTCATCGCGGCCGGATTCGGTGTCTCCACCCAGTGGAAGTAGCGGTCGCCGGACGGTGAACGCAGCTCTGCCCAGGGCTGTTCGCTGAGTTATCCACAGCAGTTATCCACAGGTGGAAAAGAAAGACGATCTGTGGATAACTAGTTGAGTGTTGACGCCGGTACGACGGAAGTACCGCAGCTCGAAAACCTGTTCGCCCCCTGCCTGACCTGCGGAGACGCAGGTCAGTGACAGGGGGCACATGTGTTCCCGCACCGTGTGCACAAGATTCGCCACCCGCTGTGGACAACATCACGCTCAGCTGAGCTGGGCCGTCCTCAGGAGGGTCAACAGGACGACCACGCCGAGGACCAGCGCACAGGTGCCGTACTGGACCAGTGCGCGGCGCGCGCGAGGGGCGTGGACCATGGCGTATCCGACGACGACACCGGCGACGAGGCCTCCGATGTGGGCCTGCCAGGAGATGTTGAAGCCCGGGCTGAAGGTGAAGATCAGGTTGATCACCAGCAGCGCGATGATCGGCCGCATGTCGTAGTCGAGCCGGCGCATCAGCACGGCCGTGGCGCCGAAGAGGCCGAAGATCGCGCCGGAGGCGCCCAGTGTGGCCGTGTCCGGGGAGGTCAGCAGATAGGCCAGGGCACTGCCCGCGAGGCCCGAGACGAGGTAGAGCGCGAGGTAGCGGACACGGCCGAGGGCTGCTTCGAGGGGGCCGCCGAGCCACCACAGGCTGAGCATGTTGAACGCGATGTGCCAGATCTCCTGGTGCGTGAACATCGAGGTCACCATGCGGTACCACTCGCCTCCCGCCACGCCCTGGGTGGGTGTGAAGGGCGCCGGCGGCCAGGCGCCGAGCAGGACGATGTCGGTGAGGATCGACTCGTGGACCTGGACGGCGATGAACACGGCCAGGTTGATACCGATGAGGATCTTGGTCAGCAGGCGGGGGTCGGAGGCGATCGCGCCGCCCGCGATGGTCCGGGGCATGGCGGCGGTGGGCGCGTGGCCTGTGCCGGAGCCGGTGCGGACGCACTCGGGGCACTGGAATCCGACGGAGGCGTTGACCATGCACTCGGGGCAGATCGGGCGCTCGCAGCGGGTGCAGCGGATGCCGGTCTCGCGGTCCGGGTGGCGGTAGCACATGGGGACGCTGTGGGCGTCCTGCGGGCTGCCCGCAGCCTGGTCGTCCATGAGATCCCCTATGTCGTGGAAGCCGTGGGTCCGTGGTGGTGGCCGTGGGTCGTGAAGGCCGTGGTGGGAAAAGCCCCGCCCCGCTCATCCTTACGGACGAGCGGGGCGATTGGTTCCCCTGTGGGGGCCTTCGTGCTCAGCGGGTCTCGATGACGACCGACTCGATGATCACGTCGTTCACCGGGCGGTCGGTGCGCGGGTTCGTCTGGATCGTGGCGATGGTGTCCACGACCTTCTGGCTCGCCGCGTCGGTGACCTCGCCGAAGATGGTGTGCTTGCGGTTCAGCCATGCCGTCGGGGAGACGGTGACGAAGAACTGCGAGCCGTTGGTGCCCGGGCCGGCGTTGGCCATCGCCAGCAGGTAGGGCTTGTCGAAGCGCAGGTCCGGGTGGAACTCGTCCTCGAACTGGTAGCCGGGACCGCCGGTGCCGTTGCCCAGCGGGTCACCGCCCTGGATCATGAAGCCACTGATCACCCGGTGGAAGACCGTACCGTCGTAGAGCCTGTCCGTGGACTTCTTCCCGGTCTCGGGGTGAGTCCACTCCCGCTCGCCCTGGGCGAGCTCGACGAAGTTCTTGACCGTCTTGGGGGCGTGGTTCGGCAGAAGCCGGACTTCGATGTCGCCGTGGTTGGTCTTCAGGGTGGCGTAGAGCTGCTCAGCCACGATCCTGCCTTCCGTTGTCTTTCCGTGACTCCCTGATCCTCGCATGGACGGCGCTCCACGTCGCCTGACCTCCGTTCGCCGGGGGGAAACAGGGCCGATCGGTTGCGGAAAACCGGTCGAGTAGGCCCGGGGCGGGCGCGCGTGGCGGCGATCCGTGGCATTGTCGACGACAAGCTCCCGTTGCCCCCGATTCATCCGCTATTGCACGTGATCGGCTTGCGGCCCGAGACGGCCCGGGGCCGTTTCCCGTGACCCGGATGCCCGTCCGCGCATGCCTGGCGGCGCACCCGGAGGCATGATCCGTAAAAGGGTGGAAAGTCGAAATACCGTACGCCACCGAGGAGGAGGAACCCGTGACCCGCATCGACAGCGTGCGCGCCGCGACCGGTTCGGCGAAGGACAGCGTGCTGCACGCCGCGGAAGTGGTGGCGCCCTACGCCGACACGGCCAAGGACAGGGCCACGCACTACGCACACGAGGCACGCGTACGGCTGGCGCCCAAGGTGACCCAGGCCGCCGGACAGGCACGTGTTCAGTACGGCGCTCATGTGCAGCCGTATCTGGAGCAGGCCCGTACGCATGTGCCGCCGAAGGTCGACCAGGCCGCCCACGAAGCCGCCGTCCGCACGCGCAAGGCCGCAAAGCAGGCGGCGGACTACTCCCGGCCGAGGCTTGAGCAGGCGATGGCCGCGGCCGGGCCCGTCACGACGGAGGCCGCGGCCCGGAGTGTGGCCGCGATGGCCGCGCTGCGCGGTCAGGTCTCATCGAAGGAGATCCAGAAGCTGGTGCGCAAGCAGGAGCGGCGGGCGAGGGCCGGCCGTGCCGTGAAGGCGCTGGCGATTCTGGGTGCTCTCGCCGGTGGTGCCTTCGCCGCCTGGAAGTGGTGGGACAAGCAGGCCAACCCGGACTGGCTGGTGGAGCCGCCCGCCGCGACGGAGGTTCCCGAGTCGGGCCGGCTGTCTTCCGTGGACGGCAGCGGCCAGTCGGTCCTGGACCCGGAGGTCCAGGCCAAGCAGGCCGAGGAAGAGGCCGCTCAGCGCGACGACCGTTCCTGACGGTCGCCGGGGCAACTGCACGGCGGGGCGGGAGACTCGGGGTCCGGCTTTGAGAGCCGGCCGTGAGGGTCTCCCGCCCCGCCGTGCTGTTTCACGTGAAACAAGCTCGAGCTCAGACCTTGCGTACCTTCCACACCACTTCCGCCGGCCACTTCTCCGCCCAGTTCCGGTCGAGTGCTTCCTTGAAGTAGGTGGCGCCGTCGGCCGGGGCGAGGGGTTCCACCAGGCGTTCGATGGTGAATCCGCAGTCCCGGAACAGGTCGATCCACTGGGCGTAGGTGGAGTGGAAGACGACGACGTCGCCCCCGTACTGCATCCGGGCGTCGCCGTAGGGGTTCGCGAGGCGCTCGCCGACCGTGCCGCTCTGGTTGTCGAAGCACATCTGCAGGAGCGGGGAGTAGGTGCACAGGCCGAGGATGCCGCCGGGGCGGAGCACGCGGTGGGCTTCCTGGAGCAGGCGCCCGGGTGGGGAGAAGTCGAACGCGCCGTGGTCGCAGAAGGCCGCGTCGAAGACTCCTGAGCGGAACGGCAGGCGCTCGGCGGCGGCTTGGACGAAGCCGGCGGCTCCTTCGCCGAGGGCGCGTGAGAGCTGGCCGGAGGAGAGTTCGACACCGTAGGCCCGGTATCCGGCGCGGGCGAAGCCGGTGGTGTCGTGGCCGATGCCGCAGCCGAGGTCGAGGATCCGGGAGCCGGCCGGGAGGTCGTCGGTGAAGATCTTGAGGTCGCTCTCGGGCAGGTGCCAGATGCCCCAGGAGGGGTGCCGGTCGGCGTCGAAGTGTTCGGGGTGGGCGTCGTGGTAGAGCTCGCTGTTGGAGTCCCAGTACTGCTCGTTGACCTTGAGGTAGTTGATCTTTGCCATGGCTTGTCCTCAGTCTGGCGGGGGTTCGCACACCGACAGGTCGGCCCAGCCGGACGGCGGGCTGACGTAGTTCTTCACGCGCAGCCGGGCGGCCGACCTGAGCCGTCCGAACAGGCAGACCTCACCGGTCGCGTTCAGCAGTTGTTCGGCCTGGGCGCAGTGGGCGAGCCGGTCCTGGAGGTCGTCCGCGGCGAGGGCCCGGTGCACGAGGTCCTTGAAGGCGGAGGTGGGTCCGCCGGGGAGCCGGTCCGCTGGGCGGCGGGTGAAGGGGAGCAGGAGGGCAGCCGGGTCGGGCCAGGGCGAGGCCATCAGCACGAGGCGGAAGTCTTCGCGGTGTGTGGTGTGGAGTTCGGTGAGATAGGCCCGGTAGTCGATGGCTTCGGGCCGGAGGATGAGTCCGGTGTTCTGGCCGAGCTGGTCGGCGAGGATGCGGGCCGTCTCCGGGTTCGGTGAGAAGTCCGGGAAGACCAGGCGGGCGGGGGTGCGCCCGGCCGCCGGGAACAGTTCGTGTGCGGGGTGGGCGGGTGCGGTGGGGCGGTGGGGTTCCCACAGGCCGGTGAAGGAGTCGAGCGGGCTGAGGGCGCCGTGGAGTCTGTGGGACAGGTCCTGCCGGTCGAGGGCGGCCGCTGCGGCTTGCTTCTGTTCTGCGGCCATGCTGTTCGGCGGGAGGAGGGCGACGGCGATGTCGAGGTCGTCGACCTGGAGGTCCGGGTAGTCGGCGCGGTGGGCCCATCGGGGCACGGGGAACGTGGTCGGGCAGGTGATGTCGACGGCTCTTCGGTCGTAGAGGTGCTGCCCGTGTTCGGCGCCGGTGGACAGGACGTAGGTGACATCGGGCCAGGGGCCGGTTGCCCGCAGGCGGATTTCACCGGGTGGGCCGTCGGCCGGGGTGTAGGCGCCGCTGGTGACGGCCGGGTCGCTGTGCCGGGGGCCGAAGACGGGGTTGGCGAGGAGTGCGGGCAGATCGCCGACGGGGTGGCGGGTGGTCAGCAGCAGCCGGTCGGGGTCGAGGGGCTGGAGCCGCTCGATGAGGGAGACGAGCCAGGCGAAGGGGCCGGCCTGCTTGGCGACGGCCGCGATGTGGCGGGCGATGTCGCGGGCGTGGATGGGCCGGCCGTCGGACCACCTCGCACCGGGCCGCAGGGCGAAGTCCCAGCGTTTGTCGTCCAGGCGGAGCGGGTGGTGCAGCAGGCCTGGCGTCAGGGTGCGGTCGGGGCCTTCCACGAAGAGCGGGCTGGTGAGTTGGCGCGTGATCGTCAGGCCGGTCCAGTCGTCGGCGGCGCCGTAGAGGCCCGACGGAATCAGGTCCGTTTCCACTCGGATCGGCTTGGACATGCCGCTTCCCCTTTGGCGCGATACTGCTGCGTTTTTGGCGCGAACCGTGCCGCTAGGGCGAGGTACAGCCACTCAAATCCTTGACCACGGCATGCCGAGCGACCGCTTATTGAGCCTGGGCGATGATATGACCGGTTTCGAAGTCAATGATTTTCCGCACGTCGTATTCGACGAGCTCGGTGATGCCCGCGAGGTGATGAATGATCGCAGCGGCCATCCAGGCACAGATGATGGTGTTGTTGGGGCCGAAGGAATAGCGCGTGCTCCGGAGATGACCGGCATCATTTTCCGACTCGGCGTCGGTGCGCTCCGGAAAGGAGAGCTGCTCGGGAGTCACGGTTGATTTCCCCGGGGCGAAGAGCGGTCCGTAGAAGCCCCGCTGCATGCCCACACCGCCGAATATGGACGGTATATTCCGGCTCCAGGCCGATGCGGCGACGGCATCGGAGATGCTGCCGATCGGCTGGTCGATGCAGACGGCGATGACATCGACGTCCGCGTGCGTTTCCAGGACTTCGCCGATTTCTGCGGCCGATCGTACGAACCGGTCGACGAGCGAGATGTCGGCGTCCGGCACCCGGTCTCTTACATAGGTGCGGGCCGCGTCCAGTTTGGGTTCTCCCACGGCTGCCACGGGGAAGGTGAACTGGCGGTTCAGGTTGTTCAGCTGCACCTTGTCGGCATCGACGAGGACGAAGCGCCTGACGCCGGCTCCGATGAGGTGCTGGAGGATCACGCTACCGGTGCCGCCGACACCCATGACCATGACCTTGGCGCCGCAGATGCGGCGTTGTGCCTCGTCAGGGCGGTGTGTGTGCAGGGCGAGATGCCCCCACTGCCGGGCGTGGACGCTGTCGTCGCCCGCGGGTCCCGAGGGTGACTCGATGAGAAGGCCGCGCTTCCATAAGCCTCCGACGAGGCCCGCGCATGCGGAGTCGCGGCGCGTCAGCGCTTCGAGGGCTTCACTGTCGCAGCCGCCTTCGAGAGCTTCCAGCAGCCGGCTGACCGTGCCCTTGCCGTTATCGAGGACGTATTTCTTCTTCTCGCCCTGGAATGTCACCGTGCCGTCGGCCGATTCCAGTTGCCAGGCCGGGTTCAGCCATACACGCATAGCGCGCGAACACATCCTCGAAGCAGGAAGCGGATACCACTCAGGGATGCATGGAGCGGGTGTGCGGCCCCGTTTTACCG
>NZ_JBHUTX010000050.1:0-60813 GCF_042671245.1 Streptomyces sp. NPDC057099 | reverse complement strand
GGGGACCTGGGCGGCGGCCGCGACCTGCGGGAAGGGGTGCTTCCACAGGCCCTGTGCCTCCAGCCTCGGCAGGACGCCCTCGCCGAACCAGTAGGCCTCCTCCAGGTGGGGGTAGCCGGAGAGGACGAACTCCTCGATGCCGAGGGCCGCGTACTCCTTGATGCGTTCGGCGACCTCGTCGTGGCTGCCGACCAGGGCCGTGCCCGCCCCGCCGCGCACCAGGCCGATGCCGGCCCACAGGTTGGGGTGGATCTCCAGTCCGTCCCGGTTGCCGCCGCCGTGCAGGGCGAGCATGCGCTGCTGTCCGGCGGACTCGCTGCGGGCCAGTCCGGCCTGCACGGACGCCACGGTCTCCGGGTCGAAGCCGTCGAGCAGCCGGTTGGCCTCCGTCCACGCCTGCTCGGAGGTGTCGCGGGTGATGACGTGCAGCCGGATGCCGAAGCGGACGGTGCGGCCCTGCTCGGCCGCCAGCTTCCTGATCCAGGAGATCTTCTCGGCGACCTGCGCGGGCGGTTCGCCCCAGGTGAGGTACACGTCCACGTGCCGTGCGGCGATCTCTCCGGCGATCGGCGAGGAGCCGCCGAAGTAGACCTCGGGAATCGGGTCGGGCACCCGGGCCAGCGTCGCGTCCGCCACCTGGAGGTGCTCGCCGTGCAGATCGACGGTCTTGCCCTCCCACAGCTCCCGCACGATCTGCAGGAACTCGCCGGTACGGCGGTAGCGCGCGTCCTTGTCGAGGAAGTCGCCGTAGGCGCGCTGCTCGTGGCTCTCGCCGCCGGTGACGACGTTGAGCAGCAGCCGTCCGCCGCTCTGCCGCTGGAAGGTGGAGGCCATCTGCGCGGCGAGCGTGGGCGAGACGAAGCCGGGCCGGAAGGCGACCAGGAACTTCAGCCGCTCGGTGTTCTGGCTGACCATCGCCGTCGTCAGCCACGCGTCCTCGCACCAGGCGCCGGTGGGCGTGAGGGCACCGACGAAGCCGAGGTCCTCGGCGGCGCGGGCGATCTGGCTCAGGTAGGCGACCGTCGGCGGCCGGTCCCGGCCGGAGGCGGTGGCCGGGGTGCCGTGGCCGCCGCCGACGACATGGCGGCTGTCGCCGTTGGTGGGGAGGAACCAGTGGAACGTGAGGGACACGAGGGGTCTCCGATCGTGAGGTGGGAGGGGCGGGTCAGAGCAGGCCGTGCCGGGGCGGCCGGGTGCCGCTCAGCACGTAGCGGCCGATGTGCTGGACCTTCCAGCGGGCCGGGTCGTGCAGGGTGTGGGTGCGGGCGTCGCGCCAGTGGCGGTGCAGGCCCAGGGAGTCGAGGGCCGCGCGGGTGCCGGCGACCTCGAAGAGGGCGCTGCCGATCTCGACGGCGGTCTCCGCCGCGGTCACCTTGGCGGTGGCCACCGCGATCGAGGCCTCGGCGGCCGAGTCGTCGGTCAGGTCGTCCCGGGCGGCGTCGACCGCCCGCGCCGCCTCCCGCAGCAGGGCCTCCGCCGCCCGGAGCCGGATCGCGAGTTCGCCGAACCGCTGGATCAGCAGGGGATCCTCCACGGCGGTCTCGAACCCGCTCTCGAACCAGGGCCTGCTCTTCGTACGGACGAACTCCACGGCCTCCGCCAGCGCGCCGGCGGCGATCCCCGCGTCGATGGCGGCGTGCAGCAACTGAGCTACGGCGCCGTGGAGTTGGGGTCCCTGGAAGGTGAGGTGGTGGGGCAGGACCCGGTCGGCGGGGACGGGCACCCGCTCCAGACGGACCGTTCCGCTGGCGGTGGTGCGCTGCCCCATGCCGTCCCAGTCGTCGACGACCGTCAGGCCGGGGGCGTCGCTCGGCACGTACGCCACGTGCAGGGTGTCGTCGTCGGCCCGGGCCAGGACGGGGATCCAGTGGGCGAACAGGGCGCCCGTGGAGTAGTGCTTGACGCCGTCGAGGACGTACGAGCCGTCCGGGCGCAGCGCCAGCCTGGTGCGGATGTCCTGGACGTGCTTGGTGCCGGCCTCGGACTGGGCGTTGCCGAACCGCCTGCCGCGCAGTACCTCGCCGAAGAAGAACTCCTGCTGGGCGTGCGTGCCCTGGCGGCGCAGCACGTTGACGTAGACGAAGTGGCTCTGCGGGATCTGGGCGAGGCTGGCGTCGGCGGAGGCCAGCAGCCGGAAGATCTCGGCGAGTGTTTCGGTACGGACGTCCGCGCCGCCGAACTCGCCCGGGACGCTGACGGCCGACAGCCCCGAGGCGGACAGCCGTTCCAGCTCCGCGTGCGGGAGCCTGCGCCGTACGTCCCGTTCGGCGGCGTCCTTGCGGAAGTCCGCGGCCAGGTCGGCGGCGACGGCCAGGGCCTCGGCGTCGTCGGCGATCACATGGGCCGTGCTCATCCGGTGGCCGCCAGTACGGTCGTACGGCCGCCCAGCACGGCGGAGAACTGGTCCGTGACCTGGGCCAGGGCCTCGGCCGAGCCGGGTGCGACGGCCAGGGAGCCGTCGTCGCTCACGGTGATGTCCTTGTCGAGGGTGAACCAGCCCGGGACGATGTGCGCGGCGCCCATGGAGCTCAGCACGGGGCGCAGGGCGTAGTCGATGGCCAGGACGTGGGCGACGGACCCGCCGGTGGCGAGCGGCAGGACCGTCTTGCCGGCCAGTGCGTACTGCGGCAGCAGGTCCAGCAGGGACTTCAGCAGCCCGGAGTAGGCGGCCTTGTAGACGGGGGTGCCGACCACGACCCCGTCGGCCTGCTCGACCAGGGCGGTGGCCCGGACGATCTCGGGGTGGCGGAAGTCCGCTCCGAGGAGCGCCTCGGCGGGGATGTTCCGGACGTCCAGCGGGATGACCTCGTGGCCCTGGGCGGTGAGCCGGGAGTCGAGGTGGCGCAGCAGTCGCTGGGTGCGGGAGGTGGCGGAGGGGCTGCCGGACACGGACAGGATGGTGGCCATGGGGGTGTTCCCTTCGTGGCTGTTGCTGGGGCGGGCGGTGATCAGGCGTGGGCCGCGGCGGGCTCGAAGTCGGGTTCCTGAGCTTCCAGTTCGCGTACGAGGGGCAGCACCCGCTTGCCGAAGTACTCGACCTCCTCGTGGTAGTGCAGGAAGCCGAGGAGGAAGAGGTCGACGCCGAGCCGCTTGTAGGCGACGATCCGTTCGGCGATCTGCTCGGGCGTGCCGATGAGGCCCGTGCGGAAGCCGTCGTTGTACTGGACGAGGTCCTCGAAGCTGGAGTCCTGCCACATGCCCTTGCCGTCGGCGGTGGACTGTCCGGCCTGCCGGACGGCGTCGCGGAAGCCGTGCACGGCCTCGGTGTCGGCGTGGGCGACGATCTCGCGGAGCTGCTCACGGGCCTCGGCCTCGGTGTCGCGGGCGATGAGGAAGCCGTTGAGTCCGAACTTCGGGGGCGTGCGGCCCGCCTCGGCGGCGGAAGCCCGTACGTCGGCGATCTGCTCGGTGACGCCGTCGAAGTCCTTGCCGTTGCTGAAGTACCAGTCGGAGACCCGGCCGGCCATGGCGCGGGCGGCGGTGGAGTTGCCGCCCTGGAAGATCTCGGGGTGCGGGCGCTCGGGGGTGTTCAGCGGCTTGGGCTTGAGGGAGAAGTCGCGCACCCGGTAGAAGTCGCCGGCGAGTTCGGCGTGGTCCTCGGTCCAGATGGTGCGCAGGGCGGTGATGAACTCCTCCGCGCGCCGGTAGCGCTCGTCGTGCTCCAGCCACGGCTCGCCCAGCGCGGTGAACTCGCCCTTGAACCAGCCGCTGACGACGTTGACGGCGAAACGGCCGTTGGACAGGTGGTCGGCGGTGGCGCCGAGCTTGGCGAGGACGCCCGGGTGCCACAGGCCGGGGTGGACGGCGGCGATGACCTTCAGCCGCTCGGTGGCGAGCAGCAGGGCGAGGCTGAAGCTGGTCGACTCGTGCTGGTTCTCGGCACCGTAGCTGGCCATGTAGCGGACCTGGCTGAGCGCGTAGTCGAAGCCGTTGTTCTCGGCGAGGACGGCCAGTTCGCGGTTGTAGTCGTAGCCCCAGTCGGTGCGCTGCTCGACGGTGCTGGTGACCAGGCCGCCGCTGACGTTCGGCACCCAGTAGGCGAAGCGGACGGGGTCGGATGCGGGCGGTACGGGCATGGGGGACTCCTGGGAGAGCGGAAAGGCACGCGAAACACACAGGCGTCGGCACGAAATCGTGCTCGCGAGGGGAATTCAGGCGCGCTGGAACAGCGGTACCGGGAAAGCCGTCAGCACGACGGAGAACGTCCGGGACCGGAATTCAGGAACGGAGAGGGCGCAGAAAGCGGGTGGGAGGGTTTCCCTCGGTGCGCTGCGCTCAGACGAGGCTGCGACAGCAGGAGCTGGAGACACGCGCGAGATCGACGTGGCGTCGCTGCGTGAGGTCCTGTCGCTTCATGTCAACGATCCAACCAAGCGCGGGTCCGGCCGGTCAAGCAGACCGGGTGGTGATTCCACATGGTGAGAGTCGGTATTCACGAGGTTGTGACAGGGATTCCCTTGAACCGGGCCCGCGGGGGACGCAGTCTCCTGTCGTGCGTATAGAACAGCTGGAATACATCGCCGCCGTCACCCGGTTCGGTTCGCTGCGGCGTGCCGCCGAGGAACTCCACCTGTCCCAGCCCGCGTTGAGCGAGACCGTGCGCAATCTGGAGCGGGAACTCGGGGTGGACCTGCTGGAGCGCAAGCGGTCGGGGGCGAAGGTCAGCGACGAGGGCCGGGAGCTGCTGCCGCACATCATGACGGTGCTGGACGCGGTGGACCGGCTGCGCGGCGCGGCCGGCGACCAGCACCGCATCAGCCGCATGGTGCGGCTCGGCACGGTCAACACGGCCACCGTGCCGCTGCTCATCCCGACCGTGCGCGAGTTCCGCTCCGCGCACCCGGCCACCCAGGTCGAGGTGGTCGGCGCGCAGCAGGCCGACATCCACCGCGGACTGCTGGAGGGCGCCTACGACCTGGGGCTGGTGAACTATCTCCACGGCGACGACATACCGCCCGGCTTCGAGACGACCGAGCTGCTGCGCGGGCGCCCGGTGGTGTGCGTACGCCCGGACAGTCCGCTGGCGGCAATGGACGCCGTGGACGTGGACAGTCTCCTCGCCGAGCCGCTCATCGTGATGCGGTCCGGCTATGTCATGCACCGCTACGTCCACCGGCTGCTGCGCGGCCGGACACCGACCTTCTCGTACTCCACCGACGGCGCCGAGATGGGCAAGCTCATGGTCGCCGAGGGGCTGGGGGCGACGGTGCTGCCCGACTTCAGCGTC
This sequence comes from Streptomyces sp. NPDC057099, assembly GCF_042671245.1. Classification (NCBI taxonomy): domain Bacteria; kingdom Bacillati; phylum Actinomycetota; class Actinomycetes; order Kitasatosporales; family Streptomycetaceae; genus Streptomyces; species Streptomyces sp. NPDC057099. The sequence continues at coordinate 55,586 of NZ_JBHUTX010000050.1, read as the reverse complement.
ATCGGCGATCCCCTGGAGCGGCGGGGCACCCTCACCGTACGGCCACTGGCCGGGGACGAGACCGATGTGCTGCTGGTGCTGCAGCGCCGCCATGCCGTCTCGGTCCCCCGGGCCGTGCGGGATCTGCACGCGTTGTTCGTACGCAACGCGGATGCGCACCGGGAGTCGTGAAGGCGGCCCTGGCCCGAACGGGTGGTTCACACACTCCGTCGGCGTAGGACGACGCCTCTCGCGGGGGCGGCCGGGCCGGGGCGCGCCGGATGCTCCAAGGAGATTGGAGTCATCATGCTCCGTACGAATCCGCCCCGCGTCAGCGTGATCATCCCCGCGTACAACTCGATGCCGGAACTGACGAAGTGCGTCACCTCCGTCATGGAGCAGACGCTCGGCCTGGACAAGATCGAGATCATCGCGGTCGACGACGGCTCGACCGACGGCACCGCGGACGAGCTGGACCGGCTCGCGCGCACCTGCCCCAGCCTGCGCGTCGTCCACCAGCCCAACAGCGGAGGAGCCGGCGGCCCGCGCAACACCGGCCTGGACATGGCGGGCGGGGAGTACGTCTTCTTCCTGGACTCAGACGACTACCTGGGCCCCGACGCCCTGCGCCGCATGGTCGCGATGGCGGACGAGAACCGCACCGACGTGGTCCTCGGCAAGATGGTGTCCGTGGGCGGACGTGCCGTGCCGACCGCCGTCTTCTCGCACAACCAGCCCCGGACCGATGTCTTCTCCTCCGCCGCCTACCGCACCCTGGGCTGCTGGAAGCTGTTCCGGCGCTCGCTGATCGAGCGACTGGACCTGAGGTTCCCGCCGTTCCGCAACTGCGAGGACAAGCCGTTCACCGCCGCGGCCTTCCTCAACGCCGACGGCATCTCCGTGGTGGCCGACTACGACTGCTACTACTCACGCAACCGCCAGAACGGCAACAATCTCACCCTCACCGCCGCCGACCTCGTCCACCGCATGGACGGCACCCGGCTGTGCTTCGAGACGGTCGCCCGTTACCTGGAACCCGGTCCGCGCCGTGACCAGATCATGCGCCGCCATGTGGAGTGGGAGCTGTGCGGGCCGCTGCGCGCCCTGCTGCCCAAGGAGAGCGAACAGCAGGCTCGGGAGCGCTTCTATCCGCAGTTCCGGCAGTGGGCGCTGAGCCATGTCACCGAAGGCGTCTTCCAGCAGCTCGCCCCGCCGGACCGGCTCATCGTCCACCTGCTGCGCGCGGACCGGTACGAGGACCTCATCACCGTGGCCCGGCACGCCAAGGAGGACGCGGCGCGCGGCAATGTCGTGGACAAGGGCCGCGTCTACTGGTGCCATCCCTTCTTCCGGGACCCGGTGAAGGCGGTCCCGGACGCCTGCTTCGACGCCACGGACCGGATCCCGGTCCGTCATGAACTGTCCGAAGCGGCATGGGCGGGAGACGGCGGTGTGCTCCGGCTCGCCGGTCACGCCCGTATCGAGTCCCTCGGCGCCCTGGAGCCCACCACCCGGCTGATCCTGCGCCCGCGCGGCTTCCCGCACCCGGACATCCGCGTGCCCGTGACGGTCCGAACCTCCTCCCACCAGCCCGACGACCAGGCCACCGGCTTCCTCGTCGAGGTGGACCTGAGGACCGTCGACTCGGGCGCACCGCTCGGCGCCGGGGTGTGGGACCTCCACTTGGATGTGCGGTCCAGGGGAGTCAGCCGGACCGTCAGGCTCCGGCAGGCCGGGACCGGCGCGAACGGCCAGAGGACCGCCCCGCCGCCGCGCGAGGTCGCGGCCACCACCGCGCGTCCGTTCTTCACTCCGTACGGGAACGTCTCCTTGGACATCCGGCGCACCGAGGACGAGCCGGTCTGCCAGGTGACGGCAATCGCCTGGGACGCACCCGGCGCGCTCGTCGTCAGCGGACGCCTGACCGATGACGCCGCCCGCCGCCCCGGGCCCACGGCCCTGCGCGCCGAAGGCGACTCGGGCTCGGTGCGCGAGGTGCCCCTGCGGTACGCGCCGGACGGCGGCACCGGGTTCACCGCCCGCCTGCCGGTCAGGAAGCTGTCTCCAGGACGGTGGACGCTGACGCTCCGTACGGATGAGCCGGACAGCCGGATTCCCGTCCCGCCTCCGAAGGTGCTGACCGGCACCCGCTGGTTCCGCGCCGCCCGGCTCGGCCGCCCCTACTACGCCAAGCCGCTCCCCCGGAGCTCGAAGGGGGCCGTGGTGCTGCGCGTGGCGCCGGTCGGGCTGGCGGCGGCCCTGCGCCGACGGCTCGATCGACACGGATCCGGCTCTCGCATGTGACGTCGTTCTGATGACCCGTCAGTAGGTCATCTGTCCCGGACTCTTGACTCGTAAGGCGGTAGTGGTCATCCTCGTCGCACCATGGGCGAGGTCATGACAATCGGGCTGTCGCTCCCCGGCCCACAAGGCCAAGGACAGCCCGATACGTCGACCCCGCCATCCCGCCGACCGAGGGACGTGGGCTGTGACCAGTTCCGGACGCCCGTACCGCCGACGCAAGAACATCACCGTTGTGTCGCTCCTCCTGCTCGTGCTGTCGATCGCGCTCGGTCCCACACCGAGTTCGGCGGCAGGAACCGACTGGTGGAACCCGACCGCGCGGCCCGCGCCGGACTCCGGGGTCAATGTCACGGGGGAGCCCTTCAGCGGCACCGACGCCCGGGGCGAGGTGCGCGGTTTCGTCGACGCGCACGACCACATCTTCTCCAACGAGGCCTTCGGCGGCCGGCTGATCTGCGGAAAGCCGTTCTCCGAGCAGGGCGTCGCGGACGCGCTCAAGGACTGTCCCGAGCACTACCCGGACGGCTCGCTCGCGATCTTCGACTTCATCACCAACGGCGGTGACGGCAAGCACGACCCGAACGGCTGGCCGACCTTCAAGGACTGGCCGGCCCACGACTCGCTGACGCACCAGCAGAACTACTACGCCTGGGTGGAGCGGGCCTGGCGCGGCGGCCAGCGGGTGCTGGTCAACGACCTCGTCACCAACGGCGTGATCTGCTCCGTGTACTTCTTCAAGGACCGCGGTTGCGACGAGATGACGTCCATCCGGCTGCAGGCCAAGCTGACGTACGACATGCAGGCGTACATCGACAAGATCTACGGCGGGCCCGGCAAGGGCTTCTTCCGGATCGTCACCGACAGCGCGCAGGCCCGTGAGGTCGCCGAGCAGGGCAAGCTGGCGGTCGTCCTCGGCGTGGAGACGTCCGAGCCCTTCGGCTGCAAGCAGATCCTCGACATCGCGCAGTGCAGCAAGGCGGACATCGACAAGGGCCTGGACGAGCTGTATTCGCTGGGCGTGCGCAGCATGTTCCTGTGCCACAAGTTCGACAACGCGCTGTGCGGTGTCCGCTTCGACTCGGGCTCGCTCGGAACGGCCATCAACGTCGGGCAGTTCCTGTCGACGGGCACCTACTGGAAGACGGAGCAGTGCAAGGGGCCCCAGCACGACAACCCCATCGGCAACGCCTCGGCGGCGGAGGCCGAGAAGAAGCTCCCGGCGGGCGAGGAGATCCCCTCGTACAGCGCTGACGCCCAGTGCAACGTCAGAGGGCTCACCGGACTGGGCGAGTACGCCGTCCGCGGCATGATGCAACGCGGGATGATGCTGGAGATCGACCACATGAGCGTCAAGGCCACCGGCCGGGTGCTCGACATCTTCGAGGCCGAGTCCTACCCCGGCGTGCTCTCCTCGCACAGCTGGATGGACCTGGACTGGACCGAGCGGGTCTACGGTCTCGGCGGCTTCATCGCCCAGTACATGCACGGCTCCGAGGGCTTCATCTCGGAGGCCAAGCGCACGGAGGCCCTGCGCGACAAGTACGGGGTGGGCTACGGCTACGGCACCGACATGAACGGCGTCGGCGGCTGGCCCGGCCCGCGCGGAGCGGACGCCCCGAACAAGGTCACCTATCCCTTCAAGAGCGTCGACGGCGGCTCCGTCATCGACCGGCAGACCACCGGTCAGCGCACCTGGGACCTGAACACCGACGGAGCCGCCCACTACGGCCTCGTCCCGGACTGGATCGAGGACATCCGCCGGGTCGGCGGCCAGGACGTGGTGGACGACCTCTTCCGCGGCGCCGAGTCCTACCTCGACACCTGGAAGGCCTCCGAGAGCCACGAGGCCGGGCCCGATCTCGCGCGCGGCGCGGCCACGTCGGCCAGTTCCTCGGAGTGGAGCCTGTTCACGAACTACAAGCCGCACCGGGCCGTCGACGGTGACCGCGGCACCCGCTGGGCGAGCGACTGGAGCGACGACCAGTGGTACCGGCTCGACCTCGGGTCCACGAAGCGCGTCGAGCGGGTCACCCTGGACTGGGAGGACGCGTACGCGAAGTCGTACCGCGTCGAGCTCTCCACCGACGGGGAGAACTGGCGGACCGCCTGGTCCACGACAGCGGGCGACGGTGGCCTGGACACCGCGAGATTCACCAGCACACCGGCCAGATACGTACGCGTCCAAGGGCTGGAACGCGGCACCGACTGGGGCTACTCCCTCTACGAGGTCGGGGTCCACGGCAGCTGACACCCACGAGAGGGGCTCCATGGCACGGTTGCCGTCCGCCGAGCGGCGGCGACAGCTCACCGAAGCGGCGATCAGGGCGATGGCCCGGGACGGCGTCCCCAGGACGACGACCCGGTCCATCGCCGCCGAAGCGGGCGTCTCGCTGAGCGTCTTCCACTACTGCTTCGACTCCAAGCAGGAGCTGATCGAGTCCGTCATCACCACCATCACCGGGCACTACGTGACGGTGGTGAAGGAGGCCCTGCGCCCCAGGGCCACCCTCGAGGAGACCGTCCGGGCGGGCTTCCAGGCGTACTGGGAGCACGTCCGCGCCCACCCCGACGAGCACATGCTCACCTATGAGCTCACGCAGTACGCGCTGCGCCAGCCCGGCTTCGAGCATCTGGCGCGGCGCCAGTACGAGCTGTACGCCGAGACGTACATCGAGCTCATCGACCAGCTGGGGCAGACCATGGGCCTGCGCCTGCGCGTCCCCGCCCCCGTCCTGGCGCGCTACCTGGCCGCCATGACCGACGGCCTGACCCTCAACTACCTCGTGCTCGGCGACGACGACGCCTGGTCGGGCATCCTCGACACGGTCGTCGCGCACATCGCCGGCCTGGTGCGCGAGCCCTGAGAACAGGCGGGATGCGCGTCCGGCTCCTTACGCTCGTAGGGAGCCGGTTTTCCCGGAGGTGACAGTCATGCGAGCCTCGCTGATACAGCTGTCCGTGGACGCGTCGGACTCCGCCGAGGAGCGCCGCCGCAGGGCGTCCTCGCTGGTCCGCGGCCGGACCGGCGACGATCTGGTGGTCCTGCCGGAACTGTGGGCGGCCGGCGCCTGGTCGTACGACGCCTGGGGGCACGACGCCGAAGGGATCGACGGTCCCACCGCCGAGGCCATGTCCGCCGCGGCGCGCGCGGCCGGGGTCTGGCTGCACGCCGGCTCGATCGTCGAACGGGACGCGGACGGGACCCTCTACAACACCGCGCTCCTCTTCGACCGGGCCGGTGACCTGCGCGGCAGCTACCGCAAGATCCACCGGTACGGCTTCGACACGGGTGAGGCGACCATGATGGGCGGGGGCGGCGACATCGTCACCGTGCCCACCGAACTCGGGGTGATCGGCCTCGCCATCTGCTACGACCTGCGCTTCCCCGAGCTCTTCCGGGGCCTGATCGACGAGGGGGCGGAGCTGATCGTGGTGCCCGCCGCCTGGCCGGCGGCCCGGCTCGCCCACTGGCAGCTCCTGACCCGCACGAGAGCCCTGGAGGAGCAGGTCTTCCTGCTGGCCTGCTGCGCCACGGGCACCCACGGCGGTATGCGGCAGGGCGGGCACAGCGTGGCCGTCGACCCCTGGGGGACCGTCCTGGGCGAGGCCGGCACCGCGGCGGAGACGGTGACGGTGGAGGTCGACAGGGGCGAGGTCGCCCGGATCCGCTCCGAACTCCCCGTCCTGCGTGATCGTGTCCTCGCCGTGGGGTCCGCCGCCGGGCGGTGAGACCGGCCGTCCGCCTATACGACGCCCTGGGCCGTCATCGCCTCGGCCACGCGGAGGAAGCCCGCGGTGTTGGCGCCGAGGACGTAGTCGTCGGCGTCGCCGCCGTAGGTCTCGGCGCTGACCCGGCACTGGGCATGTACCTGTCCCATGATGGTGGCGAGCCGGTCCTCCGTCCGCTCGAAGGTCCAGCTGTCGCGCGAGGCGTTCTGCTGCATCTCCAGCGCGGAGGTCGCGACCCCGCCCGCGTTGGCCGCCTTGCCGGGGGCGAAGAGGGTCCGCGCCTCACGGAACACCTCGATCGCCTCGGGTGTGCAGGGCATGTTCGCGCCCTCGGCCACGGCGAGCACACCGTTCTTCACCAGCGCTACGGCGTCCTGGCGGCCCAGCTCGTTCTGCGTGGCGCACGGCAGGGCGAGGTCGCACGGCACGTCGTAGACCGATCCCCGGGCGGAGAACCGCGCGGTCGGCTTCGCCTCGGCGTAGGCGGAGACCCGGGCCCGGCGCACCTCCTTGACCTCCCTGAGCAGGTCCAGGTCGAGGCCGTCCTCGTCGACCAGGTACCCGGAGGAGTCGGAGCAGGCCACCACGCGCCCGCCCAGGGCGTGGACCTTCTCGGCGGCGTGAACGGCGACGTTTCCCGACCCGGAGACCACGACCCGGCGTCCGTCGAAGTCCTGGCCGCGGGTGGCGAGCATCGCCTGGGCGAAGTACACGGCGCCGTAGCCGGTGGCCTCGGTGCGGGCGTGCGAACCGCCCCAGCCGACCGGCTTGCCGGTCAGGACGCCGGCCTCGTAGCGGTTGGTGATCCGCTTGTACTGGCCGAACAGGTAGCCGATCTCGCGGGCGCCCACCCCGATGTCCCCGGCGGGCACGTCCGTGTGCTCGCCCAGGTGGCGGTACAGCTCCGTCATGAACGCCTGGCAGAAGCGCATGACCTCGCCGTCCGAGCGGCCCTTGGGGTCGAAGTCCGATCCGCCCTTGCCGCCGCCGATCGCCATGCCGGTCAGCGCGTTCTTGAAGATCTGCTCGAAGCCCAGGAACTTGACGATGCCCAGGTTCACGCTGGGATGGAAGCGCAGGCCGCCCTTGTACGGTCCGAGCGCGCTGTTGAACTCCACCCGGAAACCGCGGTTGACCCGTACCGTGCCCTGGTCGTCCACCCACGGGACCCGGAACATCAGCTGCCGCTCGGGCTCACAGAGCCGCTCCACGATCCGGGCCTCGGCGTACTCCGGGTGGGCCCGGAGCACGGGGCCCATGGCGTGCAGGACTTCGTGTGCGGCCTGGTGGAACTCCGTTTCCCCGGGGTCCCGTCGGCGGAGGGTGTCGTAGACGGCCTCGATGTGGGCGCTGACGTCCATGCGTGCTGTTCTCTCCGTTCCGGTGCGGCCGGTCAGTCGGCCTGTTGCTGTTCCGCCGCCGCCCAGCCGGTCAGGGCGCCGCGCAGTGCGGCCACCAGACGGCCGGCGGCCTCGTCCTCGGTGCGTCCGCTCTTGATGAGGTCGAGGATGTCGCGCGGGTCGAACAGCGCGTTCCACAGATAGAGGGCTTCGTCGCCGAGGTCGTCGAGGCCGAGTTCCTCGGTGGTCTGCCGCAACGGTTCGGCGAGCGCCTCGGCCTGCGGCGCGAGGTAGCCGGTTCCTTCGCGCAGGCGCTCGAGATAGCCGCGATGCGAGCGCATCTGGGCCATCGCGCCGCCGTGTTCGAGGACCAGGGAGACCCAGTGCCGCGAGACCGCTTCGAGCTTGGCCATGCCGCGGGTGGTCTGCCGGGCGCTGAAGTCCCGCAGTTCGGAGCCCACTTGGGCGCGGAAGGCGTGCAGCACCTCCTCGACGGAGGAGAAGTGGCGGTAGGCCGTCGCGGTGGACACCTCGGCGTGCTTGGCGATCTCGGCGAGGCTGACGGGCGTGGGCGAGTTCTCGAACAGTCGCGCGGCCGCCTTGATGAGGTGCCTGCGGTTGCGCTCGGTGTCACTGCGCATGGGTCGATTCCTCGTCGTGTACGGGACGGTGCTCATCGCAGGGCCGAAAGACCGGCGGCCAGGCGGCGGACACCCTCGGTGATGGACTGCGGGCTGGCAGCGTACGACAGCCTCAGGTGCCCCTCACCCCGCGCTCCGAACTCGCTGCCGGGCCGGACGGCGACGCCGTGCCGCGTGCGCAGCGCCGCCACGACCTCCACGGACGGCAGATCGATGTCGTAGCGCGGGAATTGGTAGAAGGCCCCTTCCGGTGCGCTGAGGGTGAGGCCGGGGATCGCGGACAGTTCCCTGCGCATGAGTTCGCCGCGCTCTTGGTACGCGGCGCGCATCCGGGCGACGTCGTCGTCACAGCTCTCGACGGCGACGAGCGCGGCATCCTGGATGACCGTGTTGACGGAGCCGTTGAAGGTGTTGTGGATGCGCGCGGCCGCCTGGATGAGCGGCGACGGACCCCAGAGGTAGCCGACGCGCCAGCCGGTCATCGCGTAGCTCTTGGAGAAGGTCTGGCAGTAGACGGTCCGCTCGCGCAGGCCGTCGACGGAGAGGGCCGAGGTGAAGGGGCGGCCGGTGTAGTCGAGGTCGGAGTACGCCTCGTCGGAGACGACGATGGTGGGGGTGCCGTCGAGCAGGGCGGCGAGCGCTTCGAGTTCCTCCCGGCCGTGCACGATGCCGGTCGGGTTGACGGGGTTGCAGAAGACGAAGAGCTTGGCGTCGGTGAGGGCGTCGGCGAGCCGGTCGAGGTCCCAGTGCAGGTCCGGCGCGAGCGGGACGGGGACGACGGTGCCGCCGGCCATCGCGACCAGGTCGCCGTAGAGGGAGTAGGTCGGGTCGGGGACGACCACCTTGTCGCCGGGGTCGACGAGGGACAGGATCGACGCGGCCAGCCCGGCGGTGCCGCCCTGGGTGATCAGGACGTCGCCTGCGGAGGCCGGGATCCCGGCGGTGGCGGTCAGCTTCGCGGCGAGGGCCTCGCGCAGGGCCGGTTCGCCGAGCAGCGGTGAGTAGTGGGTGCGGCCGGCGCGCAGCGCGGCGTGGGCCGCCTCGGTCACCCGCTCGGGGGTGTCGAAGTCGGGTTCGCCCATCGCGAGGGAGACGAGGTCGGACCGGGACTGCGGCTGCTGGGTCCGGCGGGAGGCGGCGGCGATCCGGGCGACGGCGGCGGCGGTGTCGTACAGAGGCGGCTGTGTGGTGACGGTGGGCGGCATGCGCTCCTCCTGGTGACGGGGTGTCAGGCGTGCGGTGCGGTGTCGGCGGGGGCGCCCGCCCGGCGGCTGATCTCGAGGTCGGCGGAGACGTCGCGCTGGCGGGTCGGGGCGACGACGATCTCCTGGAGGACGACGCGCTGGGGCAGCGCGACGGCCAGGCGGATGGCCTCGGCGACGTCCTCGGGCTGCACCATGCCGGCGCGTTCCTCCGGCGCCGGGGGGCGGGCGCGGTTGTCGAGGATGGGGGTGTCCGCTTCGCCCGGCAGCACGGTGATCGCGCGCAGGCCCTGGTTGCGGAACGTGTTGTGCAGGAAGGTCATGAAGTTGCGTACGCCCGCCTTGGCCGCGCCGTAGGCGGCGCCGCCGAGCAGGTTGGGGTTGACGGCGGCGAGCGAGGAGACGGTGACGATGGTCCCGGCACCTCGGTCGAGCATGTCGGGCAGGACGGCCTGGGTGAGCTGGAAGACAGCGGTGAGGTTCACGTCGAGGACCTGGCGCCACTCGTCGTGCGGGAGCCACTGCGGGTTGAGCACCGAGGAGGAGCTGCCCGCGTTGTTGACGAGGATGTCGACCGGGCCGAGATCGGTGCGTACCCGGTCGAGGACGCGTGTCACGTCGTCGGCGCGGGTGATGTCCGCGGCGAGGGCGAGGGCGGTCCCGCCTTCGGCGCGGATCGTGTCGGCGACCGAGTCGAGAGCTTCCTGTCTGCGGCCGACGAGGACGACGGCGGCACCGTCCCGGGCGAGCAGCCGGGCGGTTTCCAGCCCCATTCCGCTGCCGGCTCCTGTGATGAGCGCGATCGCGCCGGACGATGTCGTCACCGTTCCTCCTCCATGGGTGATATGAGATTCACCTTGCATATGAGAATAGATTCTCAGATTGTCTGGGGCAAGGGTTCGGGCAAGGGCGTGGGCAGGGGCAGGTTGAATCCGAGTGCGCCGAATGCCTCGGCCGCCGCCCCCGCGAGCGCACGCACCTCGGACTCGCGACGGGCGAACCGGCACAGCGCGGTCTCGCGGTCGATCCAGCGGAACCTGAGTTCCCGCCCCGGCCCGGCCTGTCCGAGCAAGGGCAGGGACGCCCGTGCGGCGACACCGACGATGGGATAGCCGGCGGTCAGGCTCCGGTAGCGGCCGAGGACGATCAGCTCGTCCGCGTGCGGGATCTGCAGCGCCCCGATGGGCACGCCGTGCGACACGATCTCGGTGTCGGTGTCCGGGTGCAGCACCGGTCCGTCGAGCCTGAGCCCGACGTGGTTGGAGCGCGGGGTGACGACGTAGGTCGCCTCCTCGATCACCTCGCGGATCCCCGCGATCGTCCGCATGCCGGGGGTGGGGACGACGTCGACGACCCACGGTCCGTCGTCGAAGCGCGGCACGGGCACGGGGAGCCGGAACAGCTGCGCCTCGAACGGCCGGTGTCTGAATCCCCGGAAGGCCGTATCCAGCAGAACGCGGGAGCCGCGTGCGACGGCCTGCCCGAAGCCCATCCGGGCGTCCGGGGCGGCACTGCCCAGGAGCCTTTCGGTGCTCAGTGTTCCGTTCACCGCCAGATAGGTGCGCGTCCCCCGGCTCATGTCCCCGCGGATCCGCACCTCGTGGCCCGCGGGGACGACCAGCGGCGACCAACTGTCGGCGGGCGAGCCCGCGAGGGTGACCTCGGCGGGTGCGCCGGTCACCGCCAGCAGCACGTCGGCGTCGGGGACGAGGGCCAGCTCCCCGCCGAGGTTCTCCAGCAGGGTCGCGTCGCGGGGGTTGCCCACGAGGAGATTGGCCACGGCCGCCGAGTGCTGGTCGGCCGCTCCCCCGGTGGGAACGCCGCGCTGTTCCGTGCCGCTCCGGCCGAGGTCCTGGAACGTGGTGACCCAGCCGGTGCTGGTGAAGTCGAGCGTCACGGTCGTCATACGGCCACCTCCGTCGGCAGCAGGAAGCCCTCGCCGAGCGCCTCGGCCTCGTCCCGTGTGACGGGGACGAAGCGCACGACGTCGCCGGTGCCGAAGGACACGGGGTCCGGGCGGGAGATGTCGACGATGGTGTGCGGTGTGCGGCCGACCACCCGCCAGCCGGTCGGGCCGGGGAACGGCTGGATGATCGCGTTGGTCCCGGCGATCATGACGGCGCCGGGGGCGACGTCCGTGCGGGGCTCGGCCCGCCGGCGCACCGGCCGGGGCACCTTGAGGCCGTCCATCATCGGGGCCATCGCCGCCCCGAGGAGGCAGATGGTGAAGGTGGACCGGGCGATCGCCTCGACGACATCACCGGTGGCGAGGCCGAGTTCCTCGGCGACGGACACCAGGTCGGGGCCGGTGTCGTCGTCGAACACCACGGGGATGGCGAACGTCCGCACCTGCCGCGCGCGGGCCGGTCCGTCCGCAGGGGACGGTGCCCACCGTGCCACCAGCCGCGCCGCGTACTCCACGTGCTCGAACGCGGTCAGCAGCGGGTCGAACTCGACGAGCAGGGATTCGAGGCCGGAGACGACGTCGAGCACTCCGTGCGGGCGGTGCGCCAGGAAGCGGTCGCGGAACGCCACGATCCCGGCCCTGCGGACGGCCTGGTCGGTATGCGGGATGGTCACCATCACCGCCGAGTCGCCGTAGGGCTCGACGGTGAGGTCGCCGTACTGTGCTGTGGTCATCACCTGGTGCGCCCCGCCCTCAGCCGGCGAGCGCGACCTCCGCCTTCTGCGCCAGGACCTCGCGCAGGCCTCCGACCTGGATGCCCGCCTTGTCGAGCGCGGCACGCAGCGCGGTGCCGTTGGCGAGGACGGACGGGTGGTCGCCGTGCAGCAGCAGGACGTCGGCGTCGTGGCCGAGCGGCACCACGTTGCCGTCGACCGAGCGGACCGTCCCCTCCCGTACGACCTGGGCCGAGCGCTCGCCGATCAGCTCCGGGTCGTGGATGAGTCCGCCCTCGTGGGAGCGCGGCACGGGCATGCCGTCGTCGCCGTAGCCTCGGTCGGCGAGGAAGACGTAGCCGACCTCCAGGCCGCGCTTGCGGGACTCCTCCGCGAGCAGACCGCGCTGGCAGATGACGATGTAGTCGGTGTTGTACGCGGCGATCGCGTCGGTGATGGCGCGGGCGTGCTTGGCATCGGTCTGCGCGATCGAGCCCATCCGGCCGTGCGGGGCGACATGGCTGATGGTGCCGCCGTGCACCCGGGCGAAGGCGTCCAGGGCGCCGAGCTGGTAGAGGACGTCGGTGCGGATCTCCTCCTCGGTCGCCTCGATGAGCCGGCGGCCGAAGCCGACCAGGTCGGGGTAGCCGGGGTGGGCGCCCAGTTCGATGCCGCGCGCGACACAGTCGGAGACCGTCCGGTCCATGATGCGCGGGTCACCGGCGTGGAAGCCGCAGGCGATGTTCGACGAGGTGACCAGGCCGAGCAGGGCCTCGTCGTCGCCGATCGTGTAGTTGCCGAAGCTCTCGCCGAGGTCGGCGACGACGGCTACGGAGTTGATTCCCATGGTGTCTCTCCTCGTGGGGGGATGATTCAGCGGGCCGCGAGGGGCCGGCCCTTGGTCTCGCGCACGAAGGCGATCGCGACCAGGGTGATCAGGGCGGTGATGATGGAGGCGAACGCCGGGACGAGGTTGGAGCCGGTCGACTCGATCAGCTCGGTCATCACCAGCGGGGCGCTGCCGCCGAAGATGATCGTGGAGAGGCTGAAGCCGATGCTGTAGGCGGAGTAGCGCACGGTCGTCGGGAACATCTCGGCGAGCACGGTGTGCACGACGGCGGCGTGCCCGGAGAAGGCGATCGCGAGGACGACGGTGCCGACGCAGGCGAGCCCGAACTCGCCGGTGGTGATGAGCCGGAACATCGGGTACGAGACGGCGGCCATGGCGACGGCCGAGCCGGCGAGCACGGGCTTGCGGCCGATCCGGTCCGACAGGCGGGCCATGAGCGGGATACAGACGACGATGGCGACCAGGCTGACGGCGGTGACCGTGAGCGCCCGCAGCATCGAGAAGTTGTGCTCGCCGAGCGAGGTCTTCAAGTACGTCGGCATGTAGACGAAGAGCAGGTAGTAGCCGGGGCCGTTGAGGGCGGGCAGGAAGATCGTGAGGACGATCGCCTTCAGATGGCGCCGGTTGGTGAAGGCCTCCCTGAGCGGGTTGCGCACGACGGTGTTCTGCTCGCGCAGCGCCGTGAAGTGCGGGGTCTCCTCCAGCCGGCGGCGGATGTAGAAGCCGACGTAGCCGAGCGGGACGGCGAGCAGGAACGGCACCCGCCACGCCCAGGAGGTCATGGAGTCGTCGCCGAGGGTCGTGATGAGGACGGCGGAGAAGGCGCTGCCGAACATCAGGGCGACGAACGAGCCGACGGCGATGAAGCTCATCATGTAGTTGCGGCGGGCGTCCGGCGCGTACTCGCCGACGAAGGACATGGCGCCGGCCACCTCGCCGCCGGCGGAGAAGCCCTGCAGCACCCGGAGCAGCACCAGAAGGACGGGCGCGGCCACGCCTATGGCGGCGTGGGAGGGGATGAGGCCGATCGCCGCGGTGGCCGCGGAGATCAGTACCAGGAGTGCCGCGAGAAGGCTCTTGCGCCCGAGCCGGTCGCCCAGGTACCCGCAGATCACGCTGCCGAAGGGGCGGGCGACAAAGCTGACCAGGAAACCGACGTTGGTGAGGAAGAGGCCTCCGGCCTCGGCCTCTCCCATGATGTTGATCGCGAGATAGGTGACGAGCAGGCCGTAGATGCCGTAGTCGTACCACTCGACGAAGGAGCCCACCGAGCCCGCGACGGTGGCCTTGCGGACGACCTTGCGATTGGCGGAGACGACGTCGACCGCTGCCGCGCCGGGCGTCGGTGACGATGCCTCGTCACGGTCTGAGGGGATGTCGAGCCGATCTGACGTTGTCATACGCGTTCACTTTCGGTGTCGCGGACTCCGGGGACGGTGTCCTGAGGATCGTGCGCCGAGCGGAGGGGTTGCCGGTGATCGCTCATGCGCCGAGATGCGCCCACGGAGGTGGGGCCAGGAGGGGAAAGCGGTGACAGTGCCTCAGGGGCGGGTGACTACGACGCTGTTCGCATGCGCCCCGCGCCCGAGGGGGCGGGCGGAAATGTCACGGTGAAAGACCGCGGAACAGCGCCGGAGCCGAGTTGCGACTGGAATCGCGAATGAGAATAGGTTCGCATTCTCGGGTGGTCAAGGATCCGTTCACCCTCTGGTCAAACTCGCACTCCCGCCCGATCGCGCCCGTCAGTCACCCCTTGTGCCGCACGTCCGATGGATGCACACTGACTGACGCGAAACGCGAAAGCTTTCGCATTTTCTGGAAGGACTCTGCGATGACCCAGGACAACGTGCGCGTCAACACGGCGTGGGAACGCGTCGACGAGCAGGTGCTCAAGCGGTTCCGCGCCCATTCCGTGGCCAACCTCGGCGACGCCCTCGACCGGCTGAACATCGTCGACGGAGGCATCGCCCCCGTCTGGAACGGCGCCGCGGCCGTCGGCACGGCGCTCCCGGTCCTCACCGTCGCGGGTGACAACAAGGCCGTGATCGAGGCGCTCGAGCACATCCGCCCCGGCGACGTCCTCGTCATCAACGCCTTCGGCTACGACGGCCGCGCGATCATCGGCGACAACCTCGCCCAGCGGTTCGCCGTGCACGGTGCCGCCGGCGCGGTCGTCGACGGCTATGTGCGCGACGCCGCGATCATCGAACGGCTCGGCGTCCCGGTCTTCGCACGGGGGCTGATCCCCGCCGGGCCCTTCAAGAACGGCCCGGGCACGATCGGCGAAGCCGTCGCCATCGGCGGTGTCGTGGTGCACCCGGGCGACATCGTCGCCGCCGACGGGGACGGCGTCATCGTCATCCCGCCGCACCGCGCCGAGGAGGCGCTCAGGGCCGTGGAGGAGATCGTCGCCCGCGAGGCCGCGCTCGACGCCGAGGTCGAGGCGCTGCGCGCCCAGGCCGTGCGGTGACCGGCCGGGACCGGGTGCCGGGGCGCCTGCGCGTCGCCGTCGCCGCCCCGCTGTCCGAGGAGAACGCCGCGCTCGTCCGGCGTCTCGAACCGCGGATCGACCTCGTCGTCGACCACGCCCTGCTGCCCCCGATGCGCTGGCCCGCCGACTTCGCGGGCGATCCGGACTGGCGGCGCGGCCCCGACCAGCAGCGTGCCTACGAGGCCGCGATCGACTCGGCCGACGCCCTGTACGGGATCCCCGATGTGGACCCGGCCGCCCTGGCCCGTACCGTCCGGGCCAACCCGCGGCTGCGCTGGGTGCACACCATGGCCGCGGGCGGAGGCGGCCAGGTCAAGGCCGCCGGGCTGAACGCAGAAGAGCTCGGCCGGGTCCTCTTCACCACCTCGGCCGGGGTGCACGGACGTCCGCTCGCCGAGTTCGCCGTCTTCGGTGTGCTCGCGGGCGCCAAGGATCTGCCCCGTCTGAACCGCCAGCAGCGCGACCGGGAGTGGAGCGGCCGCTGGACGATGGGGCAGGTGAGCCGGCAGACCGTTCTCGTGCTCGGACTGGGCGGGATCGGCAGTGCCGTGGCCACGGCACTGCACGCGCTGGGCGCGACGGTCATCGGTACGAGCAGGAGGGACGTCACCGTCCCGGGTGTCTCCGTCGTGGTGCATCCCGACCGCATCGCCGAGGTGGCTCCCACCGTGGACGCCGTCGTCAACACGCTCCCCGGAACCGAGGCGACCGAACACCTCCTCGGCAAGCGGTTCTTCGACGCGCTGCGGCCCGGGGCCACGCTGGTCAACGTGGGGCGCGGCACCGTCGTGGACGAGGCGGCCCTCGCCGACGCGCTCGGCTCGGGCCGGGTCGGCTTCGCCGCGCTGGACGTCTTCGAGACGGAGCCGCTGCCGGACGGCAGTCCGCTCTGGCACCACGACCGGGTACTGGTGAGCCCGCACACCGCCGCGCTGGACGCGTCGGAGGACCGCCTCATCGCCGAACTCTTCGCCGCCAACGCCACCCGGCTCCTAGACGGCCAGGAACTGGTCAACCGCGTGAGCACCGTCGAGTTCTACTGAGCCACACCATGGCTGCGGTTCAGCAGCATCGGCAGGGTGCGGTCCAGCTCCCGCCACCAGTACGGCGGAGAGTGGGTACCGGCGTAGAAGTGCGTGCTCACCTGGACACCGGCCCTCCTGAGACGGGTGGCGACGGCACGCGACTCCTCCCCCATCAGGGTCTCCGTCGGCGAGATCACGTCCTCCGGGAACGGACGGTCCGGGTCCTCCAGACCGGGGACGTGCGGATCGGGTTCGGTGCCCGGCGGGTCGAGCTTTCCTGCCCGGCCATCGCCGCTGGACAGATGGACGCGGGTGCCCCGCAGACGTTCGGCCAGATAGTAGGGGTCGTGCGCCTGCCAGATGGCGCGCTGGGCCACGGGATCGCCCCACAACGCCAGCCAGTCGAGGCCCAGATAGGTCATGCCCGCCCGTACGGCGTGCGGGTGCTGCAGCGGGTGCACGAATCCGCTGTAGCCGGCCACGGCACGGAAGAGTCCCGGGTGCCGAGCCGCGTAGGAGAGCGCGCCGAAACCGCCCTGGGACTCCCCTGCCGCCACCCGCCGGGTGCCGGCGCCGTAGCCGCGTTCGAGCAGGGGCAGCACCTCGCGCAGATGGAAGCTCTCGACGGCGGGCGGTCCGCCGCGGCCGTGGTTCCACCAGTCGCTGTAGAAGCCGTACAGCGGCATCTCGGGCATGACGACGAGGGTGCCGCGCAACTCCGGTTTCTTCTGGACCTCGTACTCCCGGGTCCAGGCCTCGTGGTCGCCGTCTCCTCCGATGAACAGGTACAGCACCGGCCACCGGTCGTCCCGGCCGCGCCGCTCCCAGCCGTCCGGGGTCAGCAGCCGGACGCGCGCGTCGCGTCCCAGGGCGGCCGAGCGCACGGTGAGGTCGACGATCCGACTCTCCGTCCGCTGCTCGTCCACCACCCGTGCACCCTCACGAGCACGACCATGGGCTGCGGCCCGCTGCGCCCCGGGCACCAGAAGACCTGCCGCGCTCACCAGCGCCAGGAACCGTCGACGGTCAGCCATCACGTCTCGCACGATACGAGCCCGGACACCCCTCACCCGGCCGACACGACAGTGCCGGTGCAGCGAACAGGACCCGCCCCGATGCGGATGGTGGGCGGGTCCTGCTCGTGGGGTCCATTGTCGGGAGCGCGGGTCGGCTGGGCCATGAGTGTGAACCGTCGGTGTGCGCGCGGCGCGCACACCCCGTGCGCACGGGCGCACCTCACATGGCAGCGCTCATCAGGGGTACGCCCATAGGTGTGACCCCGGGTTATCCCGGTCGGCCTGCGGTGACGATACTGGCAGGCACACCTGCTCCCAGCTCACAGATGGACCCATGCCGATCTCCTCCACCGTCCGCCCCCAGACGCCCGCCACGGTGTGGCTGGCGCGCGGCCGTCATGCCTCCGGTGCCGCGGAAGACGTTCTCCGGCGCTCGCTCCAGCAGCGCAAGGACAGTCGGGACATCGACGACTTTCTGGAATTGTCCGAGGCCGAGGCCGGCCCGTCGGAGCGGGTCTTCGAGGCCCGCTGGCAGGTCGGTGACGGGGTGACCGTGCGGGCCCGGCTGAGTGTGACGCCCGGTCCGGAGGGCGAGGGGCAGGAGTGGATCCTGGTCGCGGAGGCCGAGGAGCCGTGGAGCGACGACTGGCCGTCGCCGACCGGGCTGTTCTGGCCGCAGGAGCCGGACGCCGCCTGGGACCGGGACGCCGTGGACCTGTCCCTGCGGGAGATCAATCCGCTCCCCCAGGACGACAAGGAGACCAAGCGCCTGCTCCGGAACGCGGTGCGCGGCGGATGGCACATCCATGTGGTCGTCCACGAGGCGATGACCACGGACGAGAAGGGCCGCATGCCGATCGCGCGGTGGCTGCCGCCGGGCCTGCGGCCCCGGGTGGTGGAGCACCGCGCCCTCCCCCAGCAGTCGCGGGGACTCAACTGGGCCCTGCGGGATTCCGGCGTGCAGGTGGCGCGCGGCGGCGCCGTCGTGCTGCCGGGCACCCCGGCACCGGAGGGGTACGACGCCGAGGACTTCTCGGTCCGCGCGGTCTTCCTCGACGGCTCGGAGCCGGCCGACCTCGTCGAGGCGGTGAAGCGGTTCGCCGCGCTGCCGAGGCCCCTGCCCGACGGCGCCGAGAACGCCCTCAAGGCGCTGCGGGAGGACTGGCACCTGCTGAATCTCCAGGAGGAGCTGGACCGCCAGCGCGGTCTGGTGGCGATGTACGCCGACGCGCTGGAGGCCATGACGAAGTCCCGCGACCTGTACCGGGAGGCGGCCGAGCGCGCCCACGAGGCCCTGACCGCCTACCAGGAGTCCGACGGGACCGCGCCCGCGCGGCAGCAGCCCTCCGGTGCTCCCGTCGGGTCCCCGCTCCAGCAGCTCACACGGACGTTCGAACGCTTCAAGGGCAAATCCCAGCGCCCCGTGGCCCCGTCCCGGGACGAGCACTAGGAAGCCTTCCTCGCGGGGCGCACGTGTCAGTCGTGGCCAGGTGGATACGCGGTCCGTACGGCAGTACGGCCCGCCCGGGAAGGTCCTCCACGCCATGGGCAACGACCAGTACCACTCGGAGACGGCACTCCGCGTCAACGGCAAGCCCCACACCCTCACCGTCGACCACCGGCGGGTCCTGCTGGACCTCCTGCGGGAGGATCTCGACCTCACCGGCGCCAAGAAGGGCTGCGACCACGGCCAGTGCGGCGCCTGCACGGTCCTGGTGGACGGGCGGCGCGTCAACAGCTGTCTGCTGTTCGCTGTCGCCCTGGACGGCTGCGAGGTCACCACGATCGAGGGCCTGTCCGGCGACGGTGAGGAGCCGCACCCGCTGCAACAGGCCTTCCTGGAGCGTGACGCCTTCCAGTGCGGCTACTGCACCCCGGGCCAGATCTGCTCCGCGGCCGGTGTGCTCGCCGAGGCGGCGGCCGGTCATCCCTCGCACGTCACCGACCCCGCGGCGCCCTCGGGTGAGCCGGTGCCGCTGGGCCGGGAGGAGATCCGGGAGCGGCTGAGCGGCAATCTGTGCCGGTGCGGCGCGTATCCACGGATCGCCGAGGCGGTGGAGGACGTGATCCCGTGAAGGAGTTCGCCTACGTCCGTGCCGGGAGCGTCGAGGAGGCCACCTCCGCGTACGCCTCGCACGCCGGTGCCCGCTATCTCGGCGGCGGCACCAACCTCGTCGATCTGATGAAGCTCGGCGTCGAGCGGCCCGCCGCCCTCATCGACGTCACCCGGCTGCCGCTGGACGCGGTGGAGGAGCTGCCGGACGGTGCGCTGCGGATCGGGGCGATGGTCCGCAACAGCGACCTCGCGGCCCATCCCCTCGTCCGTGACCGGTACCCGGCGCTGTCGCAGGCGGTGCTCGCGGGTGCCTCGGGGCAGTTGCGCAACGCGGCGACGACCGGCGGGAATCTGCTCCAGCGCACCCGGTGCCCGTACTTCCAGGACCTGTCGAAGCCGTGCAACAAGCGTGAGCCGGGCAGCGGCTGCGGCGCGCGGGACGGTGTCCACCGCGATCACGCGGTGCTCGGGCACTCCGCGCACTGCGTCGCAACCCATCCGTCGGACATGGCGGTGGCGCTGGCCGCTCTGGACGCGCGTGTCGAGCTGTCCGGGCCGGAGGGCGCCCGGGGTGTCGCGGCGGCGGACTTCCACCGGCTGCCCGGGGACCGGCCCGAGCAGGACACCGAGATCCGCCCCGGCGAACTGATCACCGGTGTGGTGCTGCCCGCTGCCACGGCCGGACTGCCGTCGGCGTACCGCAAGGCCCGTGACCGGGCCTCGTTCGCCTTCGCGCTCGCGTCCGTCGCGGTGGTGCTGCGGGTGTCGGACGGTGTGGTCGGCCACGCCGGGCTCGCCTTCGGGGCGCTGGCGCACCGCCCCTGGCGGGCCCGGCGGGCGGAGGAGGCGCTGCTGGGCGCCGCTCCGACCGCCGCCGCGTTCGAACACGCCGTCGACCTCGAACTGTCCGCCGCGCGGCCGCTGCGCGACAACGCGTACAAGGTGCCGCTGGCCCGCAATCTCGCCGTGGACGTGCTGTCCCGGGTCGCGGACGAGGCGCTCACGAGGAGGACCCCATGACCGGCGGCGTGGGCGCTCCCGCCGAGCGCCGGGAAGGACGGGAGAAGGTCAGTGGCACCGCCCGCTATGCCGCCGAGTACCACTCCCCCGGCCGGGCCCAGGCCTGGCCCGTGCCGGCGACCGTCGCCCGGGGCCGCGTGACGGGCGTCGACACGGCGGCGGCTCTGGCCCTGCCCGGTGTCCTCGCCGTCCTCACCCACGAGAACGCGCCGCGGCTCGCCGAGCCGGACGATCCGACGCTCGCCGTGCTCCAGGACGCTCGGGTTCCGCACCGGGGCTGGTTCGTGGCCCTGGTGGTGGCCGAGACCCTGGAGGCGGCCCGGGCCGGTGCCGCCGCGGTCCGCGTCGCCTACGACGCCGAGGAACACGACGTGCGGCTCACCGCTTCGCACCCGGGCGTGTACGTACCCGAGGAGGCCAACGCCGGTCATCCGGCCGTCCGTGAACGCGGCGACCCCCACAGGGCCTTCGAGTCCTCCGCCGTCCGGGTGGACGTGGCGTACCGGGTGCCGCCGCTGCACAACCACCCCATGGAACCGCACGCCAGCACCGCCCGCTGGGACGACGGCCGGCTGACCGTGCACACCTCCAGTCAGGGCGCCGGTGCCGTACGGGCCGTGCTCGCCGGGCTGTTCGCCCTGCCGAAGAGGCGGATCGTCGTCACCGCCGAGCACGTCGGCGGCGGCTTCGGGTCCAAGGGCACGCCACGGCCCGACGTGGTGCTCGCCGCGATGGCGGCACGGCAGACCGGGCGGGCGGTCACCGTGGCCCTCCCCCGCCGGTATCTGCCCGCCGTCGTCGGGCACCGTGCTCCCACCCTGCACCGGCTGCGGCTCGGTGCCGACACGGACGGCCGCCTCACGTCCCTGGTGCACGAGGTCACCACCCACACCTCGCGCATCAAGGAGTTCGTGGAGCAGGCGGCGGTGCCCGCGCGCGTGATGTACTCGACGCCCCACAGCCGTACGGTGCACCGGGTCGCGGCGCTGGACGTGCCCTCGCCGTCGTGGATGCGGGCGCCGGGCGAGGCTCCGGGGATGTACGCGCTGGAGTCCGCCATGGACGAGCTCGCGGGCGAGCTGGGCATGGACCCGGTCGAGCTGCGGGTCCGTAACGAGCCGGACGTCGAACCCGACAGCGGCAAGCCGTTCAGCAGCAGGCACCTGGTCGAGTGTCTGCGCGAGGGTGCCCGGCGCTTCGGATGGGCCGGGCGCGATCCCCGCCCGGGCTCCGGTGGGGAAGGGCCCCTGCTGGTGGGGACGGGCGTGGCGGCGGCGACGTATCCCGTCATGGTGTGGCCCGCCGCTGCGACGGCCCGCGCGCTGCCCGACGGGACGTTCCTGGTGCGGATCAACGCCACCGACATCGGTACGGGGGCCAGGACCGTGCTCGCGCAGGTCGGCGCCGACGCCCTCGGGGTGCCGCTGGAGCGGGTGTGGACGGAGGTCGGCAGCAGTGAGCTTCCGTCGGCGCCGCTGGCGGGCGGCTCGTCCGGCACCGCTTCCTGGGGCTGGGCGGTCCACGAGGCCTGTGCCCAGCTGGCGCGGCGGCTGGCCGAGCACGCGGGGCCGCTGCCGGAGCAGGGCCTCGACGTCCGCGCGGACACCAGGGGCGCGGCGGACACCGAGAGCGCCTGGTCCCGGCACGCCTTCGGGGCGCACTTCGCCGAGGTCGCGGTGGACACGGTCACCGGCGAGGTCCGGGTCCGCCGGCTGCTCGGGGTGTACGCCGCCGGGCACATCCTCAACGCCCGCACGGCACGCTCCCAGTTCGTCGGCGGCATGACGATGGGGCTGGGCATGGCGCTGACCGAGGGCAGCACGATGGACGCCGCGTTCGGGGACTTCACCGAGTCGGATCTGGCGTCGTACCACGTGCCCGTGCACGCCGACGTCGGCGAGATCGAGGCGCACTGGCTGGACGAGGACGATCCCCGTCTCAACCCGATGGGCAGCAAGGGCATCGGGGAGATCGGCATCGTCGGGACGGCCGCCGCGATCGGCAACGCCGTGCACCACGCCACCGGCGTCCGCTTCCGGGAAATCCCGCTGACGCCGGACCGGGTGCTGGCCGGGCTGCTCGATCGCCGGGCGACGAACGACGTCCGGACCGGACCCGCTACGAGCGGATCCGGTCCGGTACGGCAGTCGTAGGCGTCACTCCGCCATACTGCGTGCCTCGGTCGCCGGCAGGGACCACTGTCCGCCCGCGAAGGGCGCCACCGCGCGGAAGATCAGGGCTACGAGGGCCAGCAGCGCCGTGCACACGGCGGCACCGGCGGCGAACCACGGCGGGGCGACCGCGAGGTCCACGGCCCGGGTCAGGGCCGCCGACGGGAAGGAACTCCCGTACGCCTGGGCCCCGGCCAGCACCGTGGGTACCACCACCGCCCCGACCAGGACCGGCGCGACGGGGCGCAGGGCGAGCAGCAGCGCCAGCACCGTGCACAGCACGGACAGGCCGAGAGCTATGGCGTGCAGGTCCAGGGACGTTCCGCCGCGCTGCAGCGGGAAGTGGGCCACCGCGCACACGGCCAGGGCGAGGGCCGTGAGCCAACTCGACCACGCCATGGACCTGGTGAGCCGCTCGGTCGCGCGGTCGCGGTCCGACGGTGAGGAGTCGAGGGTCCGGCGGATCTCGCGGCGCCTGGCCGGCCGGACGGGCGTCAGTGGCTGTGTGGTCTCGGCCTCGGGAGGCGTGGAGCCGGTCGGGACGCGGCCGTTGCGGTCCAGCCGCTCCAGGCCGAGGCGGTCGATCAGCTCGACCAGTTCCCCGACGGACCTGCCGGTGGCGGCCGCGCGGAGTGCCTCCTCGCGGACGTGGGGCATCTGCGGCTCTCTGTGCAACAGGACGACCAGCCGGGTCACTTCCTCCACCGGCCGGTGCGCGGCCGCGGCCCGGATCGCCTCGTCCGCGCTGTCGGCGTCGCGCGGGGGCTTCGTCAGCAGGGCGATCATCCTGCTCACGTCCTCCACGCGCCGCTCCACGCCGGCCGTGCGGAGTGCGTCGACCATCGCCTCGGCGTGGTCGGGCGACTTCTCCAGCGAGGTGATGAGGGCGACGACCTCCTCCAGGGGCCGGTCGGCCACGGCGGCGTGCACCAGGTCGCTGACCGCGTCACCGTACGGCGCGGGGGCCGGCCCCGTGCCGGGCCGCAGTTCCACCGGGTTGTCGTCCAACGAGCGGATCACGAACGGCCGCGCCCCCGACTGCTCCGCCTCGCCCACGCCGGACCCACCGCGCTGAGCGGCCTCTCCCGGCACGGGGTCCACCGGCTCGGTGAGCCGGTCGGGCCGCGAGTCCACCAGGTCCTTGCGGAGGGCCACAGGCACGGCGGACGGGCGGTCCGCCTGGTGCGGCCCCGAGTCAGCGGGCTCGACAGCCGACGGGCTCACCGGGTCCGGGCCGGAGCCGGTGGGCGCGGACGGACGGTCCGCCTGGTGGGACCCCGAATCAGCGGGCCCAACAGACGACGGGCTCACCGGGTCCGAGCCGGGACCCACGGGCGCGGACAGACGGTCCGTCTGATGCGGCCCCGAGTCAGCGGGCTGGGCGGACGCCGGGTCGCTCCGGTCGGCAGACCGCTCGGTCGCCGTGCCCGAAACGGGAGCAGCGGACCGGTCGAAGGCCACAGCCGCCTGGTCCGAGGCACGGGCAGGGGCAGGGGCAGGGGCAGGGGCAGCCTCGTCCGCAGCGGCGACAGCCGACCGCGTCGGATGGGCCCCGTTTACGACAGGGGCGGCAGGCCCGGCAGACGACAGAGCCACCTCGTCCACGCCAGAAGCAGCCGTCGGCGCCGACACCTGCTCCGCCCCGTTCACGGCAGGGGCAGCAGGCGGGGCGGACGGCTCCGTACCCGGCGGGCCCGCCGGATGGGATGTGGCGGGAGGCTCGGTGCCCGCACGGTACGTCTCGTGCGAGGGGGCGGCGGGCTGTGTGCTCGTCTGCTCCACCTGGTACGTGCCGGTGGCAACGGTGGTGTCGGCGGACGGCTGGGCGGACCCGTTCGACTCGCCGGTTATGGCGGACCCGTTCGAGCGGGGTGATGAAGAGCAGGTGGTCATACTCGCCTCCATGGGAAGAGTGCGGCCGCTCCTGCGCCCCCCGTCGTGTGACGAGCGACGTTACGCTGACCATTACTAGGCGCCCCCTTCACCCCGTGCCACTCGTGTGAGCCACCGGGATGACCACCCGCACGGGAAAATCCTCCGACTCGCCGACATGTCGGGCTCCGGCCGCAATACAGCCGCCGGAAACGGGAATCCAGGTAGGGACACCCCGTGTCGCGGCACGCCAGGAGGAGGGCAACCCGTGGATACGACCGCAACGGTGATCACCCTGGCCGCGATTCTCGCGGCCCTCGTCCTCATCCTCGCCATCCGTATCTTCCTGAGACTGGTCCGGACCCGACGCGACCTACGGAGCGCGGGCCTGCCCACGGGGCCGCGCTGGGTCTTCTGGGGCGCGGTTCTCTATTTCGTCCTGCCTGCCGACGTGCTGCCCGACCCGGTGTACCTGGACGACATCGGTGTCCTGTTGCTCGCTCTGCGTACCGTCCGTGGCTCTCTCGGCGAGCGGAATCGCAGGACGACACGCCGGGCTGACCACGAACCGGCCCAATAACTACGGAGAGTAAGGAAACCAACCACCCGTTCGATTCGTATAAGTCTCTGGAAGCCGAAACAAGCGAGCGGCCGGGGGGCCGCGCCCAATGACCAACGCTTGGTCGGCGCAGTACCGACGAGGGAGAGACGATGCAACCGTTCGCGCTCAACTACGCGCGCCCGGCAGTGGAGTTGGAAGCTGCTATTCCGTATGTGTACGACACCGGACTGCAGTTGAACGTGCTCCTCGACGGCCGAATCGCGGCCAGCGACTTCGGCCTGCTGAGAGAGGTGGGCACCACGACGTCCACAGCGGGCTCCAAGACCCACTTCGACGACTGACCACGGGCCGCCGAAGATGACCGTACTGATCCTCACCTGCGAGGAGGACGTGACCGCGGACATGGTGGTCGTGCACCTGAACGCGACGGGGGTTCCGGTGGTCCGCGTCGATCCCGCCGACCTGACCGGCGGTGTCGCGCTGTCCGGTGAATACGTGCACGGGCGTTTCCGTGGCCATCTGTCCGCCGGGGGACGGCTGGTGAGCATCGGAGGACTGCGCTCGGTCTGGGTGCGCCGGCCCGGCACTCCGGCCGGGCGGGCGGCCCAGCCGTCCGCATGGCTGACCGAGGAGGCCGCTCAGGCCCTCTACGGCATGCTGCGGGGCTCGGACGCGCGCTGGATGAACCACCCCGACGCGGCCCGCCGGGCCCGGCACAAGCCGTGGCAGCTGCGTCTCGCCCAGCGGTGCGGCCTGCCCGTGCCGGCGACGCTGATCACGACCTTCCCGCGGGCCGCCCGCGAGTTCGCCGAGCGCTACCCGGACCTGGTGGTCAAGCCGGTGTCGGGCGCGCATCCGCAGGACCCGCCCCGCGCGGTGCCGACCAGCCGGGTCGCGCCGGACACGGACTTCTCCGCCGTCGCGTTCGGGCCGACGCTGTTACAGCGGCGGGTCGCCAAGCGGGCCGACATCCGGCTCACCGTCGTGGGTGAGCAGTTGGTGGCAGCCCGCAAGGCGACCGCAGCGGACGCGGACCCGGACGACGTCGACGTGCGCTTCGCCGCGCCCGGCTCACCCTGGTGCCCGACCGAAGTGCCGTCGTGCATCGCGGCGGGCGTCCAGTCGTACATGCGTGGGGCCGAACTGGCCTATGGCGCCTTCGACTTCGTCGAGGACGCCGACGGGACCTGGTGGTTCCTGGAGTGCAACCAGTCGGGGCAGTTCGGGTTCGTCGAGGTGGAGACGGGTCAGCCGATCGCGCGCACCATCGCCGAGTGGCTGGCCCGCCCGATCCCCGACGAGTCACCGCATGTCAACGGCTCCAGCACGACGGTCCGTTGAGCACCGGGCCGGGCCACGCGCCGGTCCCGGGCGGTCTCACGGCGACGGCCCCGCCTCCCTGCTCACGGCTGCCGCGGGGCGGGGAGCATGGCCGTGCGCTGCCAGCCCGTGCCCGGGGCCTGCGGGCGGTCGTAGCCGGGGGACTGGTAGGGCCGCATGACCATCTCCAGTTCCCTGCTCACGCGTTCGGCCTCGCGGCGAACCTGTGCGGGCACATCGCCGCACTCCGCGATGAGTCGGTCGTAGATGGGGGAATCCTGGAACACCCGGCAACGTGCCTTTCTGCTTGTCGTCCCCGTGCGGGGGCAAGACTGACGAGTCTAGGCGGCCCGGTATCCCGGAGTGTGAATTCCGTGGGATGACTTGACGCAGAACGGACATCTGTGCCAGGTGGAGTGGCGGGACTCTCAGGCTCCCGTGGTGGACCCCGGCCGGACGATCATGAGGACGGTGACCGTCGCCCACAGGAGGTTGAAGATGCCGGTGAACATGGCGAGCTGAACGGTGCCCTGGCGATCGACGGCCTGTTCGCCCTTCAGCCGGTCGAGCAGCTCTTCCTGGCGGGGCAGGACGAACGCGACCAGGATCCCGGCGGCGGCCGCGGTCAGCGCGATGGAGGTGACGAGCCATCCGCTGCCCAGGACGCCCATCGCGGCACCGGTGGCGAGCCCGAGGAGCGGGACGGTCAGCCCGACCCCGGAGTAGACGCGGCAGATGCGGTGCAGCAGCGCGACCGTGCCGACCGCCGAGGGGTCGGGGCCGTCGCCGGGCGCGGCGGCCGCGCGGCGCGCCGCCGGCGGGAACATGCTGGCCGCGACGGTCACGGGACCGATGGCGACGATGGCGGCCAGGACATGGAGGGACAGCAGGAACTTGGTCACCGGAACTCTTTCCATGACGCGATCGACGATGCCGGGCTCACGTTAGGGAGCCGGGGCGTGATCGCCCAGCGGCTGGAACGACAGCTTCCAACGGATTCCCGCCAACTCGTCCGACCTGCGCCCTCGCTTCCCGGGCCGCCCTGTCCCCGGGTCACACCGCCGGCGGGAACACACCTAGGGTGACGGGCATGCACTCCGTGGCGATCCTGGTTCTCGACCGAGTGGTGCCGTTCGACATGGCGGCGCCCCAGCAGACGTTCGCCTGGACCCATATGCCGGACGGGCGTCCCGCCTACCGGGTCCGGTTGTGCGCCGAGACGCCGGAGGTGCGCGCGGACGGCGGTTTCACCCTGCGCATCGACCAGGGTCTCGAGGCGCTGGCGGAGGCCGACACCGTCATCGTGCCGGGCTGCTCCCCCGACGCCGCGCCGCCCTCCGCGCGGGTGCTGGCGGCGCTGCGGCGGGCGGCCGAGTCCGGTACCCGGATCGCGTCCGTGTGCGTGGGTGCCTTCGTGCTGGCGGAGGCCGGGCTGCTGGACGGGCTGCGTGCCACCACGCACTGGGTGGCCGCCGGCGAGCTGGCCCGGCGGTTCCCGCACGTCGAGGTGGAGCCGGACGTGCTGTACGTCGACAACGGGCAGATCCTCACCTCGGCCGGCGCGGCGGCGGCGCTGGATCTGTGCCTGCACATGATCCGGCGGGATCTGGGGTCGGCCGTCGCGGCGAACATCGCCCGGATGTCGGTGATGCCGCTGGAACGGGAGGGCGGGCAGGCCCAGTTCATCGTGCACGAGCACCCGCCCGTGCCCCGGGGGTCGGCGTTCGAGCCGCTGCTGGAGTGGATCGAGGACCATCTCGCGCACGAGGTGACGCTGGGCACCCTGGCGGCGCGCGCGGGGATGAGCGAGCGGACCTTCAGCCGCCGCTTCCGCGAGCAGACCGGCACCACGCCGTTGCAGTGGCTGCTGCGGGCGCGGGTGCGGCGCGCCCAGTATCTGCTGGAGAACACGGACCACTCGGTCGAACGGATCGCGCGCCAGGCGGGGTTCGGCTCGCCGACGGCGTTCCGGGAGCGGTTCCGCAAGGTGGTGGGCACCACGCCGTACGCGTACCGCTCGGCGTTCCACGGGAAGACGAACGCCCCGGCGGCCCGTCCATAGGCCACCGGGGCGGTACCCGGCCGTGCGCCGGGTCTCACACGTTGTCAGCCGACCAGCGTCAAGCCGCTCTCGCCGTCCGCCTCCGCGGCCTCGGACCGCCCCTTGGTGAGCAGCAGGGTGTCGGCCTTGGCGATGGCGTCGTGGATGACGGACGTCCCCATCATCACGCACAGCGTGTAGCTGACGTCGTCAAGCTCGCGTGCCGCCGTCGGCACGTGCCTCTCCGCCTGAGCGATCCTCAGCGACGCGTACCGCGTCAGCAACTCCCTGACGACCTTCCGGTCCGGTACGAGCACGTAGCGCCCCTCTCTCTGTTTTCGCTGCGTATGCCCGAACCACGCGGAACCATTCACATGTTTTACGCACCCCGGGTGGAAATGACTGGAATTGATCGGTCTGTTGTCACCGGGGGATGAAACCCCCTGCCGGAGGACTCAACTCCCCCACACAGAACGGTGATTCGCCCGGCACCTCCCCGCCTCGCTGCCATATTCGAGAGCCCCTTCGGAGGTGGCTGTGAGCACAGAGGTGAGCGGGAGCACCGCGGGACGCGTCGCCGGCCTGGCATCACGACGGGACCGGGCGGTGGCCCCGGGCGGGCCGCGCAGGCGCGGGGAGTTCTCGGCCCGGGAGCGGATCGAACGGCTCGTGGACAAGGACTCCTTCACCGAGACGGGTCTGTTCGTGCGGGCCCGGCCCGCCGGTCAGGACGCCCGCCGCCCCTACGGCGACGGGGTGGTCACGGGGTACGGCACGGTCGACGGCCGCCAGGTGTGCGTGTTCGCCCAGGACTCGACGGTGTTCGGCGGCAGCATGGGCGAGGCCTTCGGGGAGAAGACCGTGGCCCTGATGGACCTCGCCCTGAAGACCGGCTGCCCGGTGATCGGCCTGAACGACTCCGGCGGCGCCCGCATCCAGGAGGGTGTCGCCGCCCTCGCCCTCTACGCCGAGCTGGTGCGCCGCAACGTCAAGGCGTCCGGGGTGATCCCGCAGCTCTCGGTCGTCCTGGGGCCGTGTGCGGGCGGCGCCGCCTACTCCCCGGCGATCACCGACTTCACGGTGATGGTGGAGGGCGCCTCGCACATGTTCGTCACCGGCCCCGACGTCATCGAGACGGTCACCGGCGAGCGCACCACCGCCGAGGAACTGGGCGGCGCCCGCACCAGCAACACCGTCAACGGCAACGCCCACTTCCTGGCCGCCGACGAGGAGGACGCCCTCGACACCGTGCGCGACCTGCTGTCGTACCTCCCGGCCAACAACCTGGAACGGCCCCCGGAGTACGCGCCCGGCCACGCTCCGCCCGGGGCCGGGCTCGACGACGTCGTCCCGGACCGGCTCGGTGAGGCCTACGACATGCGGGACATCCTGCACGCGGTCGTCGACGACGGTGAACTGCTCCAGGTGCAGGAGCTGTTCGCGCCGAACATCATCTGCGCCCTGGCCCGGGTCGAGGGCCGCTCGGTGGGCGTCGTCGCCAACCAGCCGCTGTGCGCCGCCGGTGTCCTCGACATCGACGCGTCGGAGAAGGCGGCGCGGTTCGTACGGTTCTGCGACGCGTTCGGCATCCCACTGCTGACCTTCGCCGATGTGCCCGGGTATCTGTCCGGGGTACGGCAGGAGCAGGCCGGGATCATCCGGCGCGGAGCGAAACTGCTGTACGCCTACGCCGAGGCGACGGTGCCCAAGGTCACGGTGGTGGTGCGCAAGGCGTACGGCGGCGGATACGCGGTGATGGGTTCCAAGCATCTGGGCGCCGACGTCAACCTCGCCTGGCCCACCGCCCGTATCGCCGTCATGGGCGCCGAGGGGGCCGTGGGCGTGCTGCACCGGCGTGAACTCGCCGCGTCCGACGACCCGGAGGCGCTGCGCGCCCGGCTTCTCGCCGCGTACGAGCACACCCACGGCACGCCGTATCTCGCCGCCGAGCGCGGCTATGTCGACGCCGTCATCGCACCGCGCGAGACCCGGGAGCAGGTCTGCCGCGCGCTGCGCGCCCTGCGCGGCAAACGCGCGCCGATGCCGGAACGCCGGCACGGCAACATCCCGCTCTGACCTCGCCCTTTTCGACTCGTAGGCCGATGCACGCCGTGAGGAGCCCCGCCTGATGGACAGCCGCCGCCCCCCGCTCGCGCCCGCGTGCCCGACGCTGCCGGAGTACGTGCGGCACTGGGCCGAGACCACCCCGGACCGCCGGGCGTTCACCTTCGTCGAGCATCCGGCACAGCACGCGCGCGGCGTCCACCGCACCCAGACGTGGCGCCGCCTGGACGTGCGGGTGCGGGCGCTGGCCGCGCACCTCGCCGAGCGGGCCGGGCCCGGGGACCGGGTCGCCCTGCTGTGTCCGCAGGGCACGGAGTATGTGACCGCCTTCCTCGCGGCGCTGGCCGCGGGCCTGGTAGCCGTACCGCTGTATCCGCCTGACCTGCCCGGGCACGCGGACCGGCTGGCGGGCGTCCTGGCGGACGCTCGTCCCTCGGTGGTCGTGACCACGAGCCGCGTCCAGGACGAGGTGCGGGACTTCCTCGGTTCCGACGGGCCGCGGATCGTCCTGGCGGACCAGGTGCCCGACGACGCCGCCCGCGACTGGCGGCCCGTCCTACCGGACGCCGGGGCGACCGCCTACCTCCAGTACACCTCCGGTTCGACCCGCGCCCCGGCGGGTGTGGAGATCAGCCACGGCAACGTCGTCGCCAACGCCCGCCAGGCGCTGACCGCCTACGGTGTCGACGCGGGCCCGCTGACCTGCGTGGGCTGGTTGCCGCTCTACCACGACATGGGTCTGGTGCTGAGCATCGCGGCCCCGGTGACGCGCGGGCTGCTGTCGGTCCTCATGGACCCGGCGGCGTTCCTGCACGAGCCGGTGCGCTGGCTGCGGCTGCTCGGCGCGCATCCGAACGTGGTGAGCGCCGCGCCCAACTTCGCCTACGACTACTGCGTCGCGACCGTGACCGCCGAGCAGAAGGAGGGGCTGCGGCTCAACAGGGTCACCGCGCTGATCAACGGCAGCGAGCCGGTCCGTCCGGGCACGGCCGACCGTTTCCACGCGGCGTTCGCCAGCCAGGGCCTGGCGCCGGAGACGCACTGCCCGTCGTACGGCCTGGCCGAGGCCACCGTGTTCGTCTGCGCGGCCCGGCCGGGTGAGCCGCTCACCCGGTTCGCGCTCGACCGTGAGGCCCTGGCGGCCGGGAAGGCCCTGTCCGCGCGGCCGGACGATCCCCGGGCCGTGCTGCTGGCGGGCTGCGGCACCCCGGCGGGCCAGCGGGTCCGGGTCGCCGACCCGGTGACGCGGGCCCTGTTGTCGGAGGGTGAGGTCGGCGAGATCTGGGTGCAGGGGCCGAACGTGGGACGCG
Organism: Streptomyces sp. NPDC057099; assembly: GCF_042671245.1. Lineage (NCBI taxonomy): Bacteria > Bacillati > Actinomycetota > Actinomycetes > Kitasatosporales > Streptomycetaceae > Streptomyces > Streptomyces sp. NPDC057099. The sequence continues at coordinate 23,974 of NZ_JBHUTX010000050.1, read as the reverse complement.
GCTACTGGAACCGGGGGCCGGGGGACGTGTTCGGTGCGGAGTTCGCGGATTCCGCGGCCGGTCCGGGCGGCTGGCTGCGGACGGGCGATCTGGGGACCGTGCTGGAGGGGCAACTGGTCGTCACGGGGCGGCTGAAGGACCTGATCATCGTGGACGGCCGCAACCACTATCCGCAGGACGTCGAGGCGACCGCCCAGGACGCGGACCCGGCGGTGCGCCGGGACCGGCTGGCGGCGTTCGCCGTGCCGGGCGGCGCAGGTGAGGGGGTGGTGGTCGTGGCGGAGCACGCGCGGACCGCGCGCCTCACCGAGCTGGACGTGCCGGCCGTGGTGCGTGCCGTGCGGGGTGCGGTCTCCGCCCGGCACGGGCTGCGGCTCGCCGACGTGGTCCTGGTGCCGCCGGGCACGGTGCCGCGTACCTCCAGCGGGAAGGTGTCGCGGGCGCTGACCCGGGCCCGGTATCTGGAGGGCGCCTATGGCGGCCGGGCCCGGGCGGCGACGGCGGGTGCCGCGGGATGAGGCCCGTCGACGAGGGCGCGCTGCGCCGGCTCATCGCCGAGCGGGTGGCCGCCTGGTGCGGTACGTCCCCGGAGGCCGTCCCGATGGACCGGCCGCTGGCCGACCTGGGCATGTCGTCACGGGACGCGGTCGCCCTGGCCGGTGAGCTGTCCCGGGCCACGGGTCAGGAACTGCCCACGACCCTGCTGTGGGAGACGCCGACCGGAGAGGCGCTGGTGGCGCGGCTGTGCGGGGCCGGTTCCCCGCACACCCCGGGATCCGACGCCGCGCAGGTCCTGCAAGCCGGACCGCCGAAGGGTACGGCCGAGCCGGTCGCGGTCGTCGGGATCGGCTGCCGGCTGCCCGGCGGGGTGCACGGCCCGAACGACTACTGGCGGCTGCTCACCGAGGGCGTCGACGCGATCCGGCGCGTCCCGGAGGACCGCTGGCGCGACTTCACCGCCTTCCCGCCCGCAGAGGCGCACCCCTACGGCGGCTATCTCGACGACATCGCCGGATTCGACGCGGACTTCTTCCGCATCACCCCGCGCGAGGCCGCCGTGATGGATCCGCAGCAGCGGATCCTGCTGGAGGTTGTGCGGGAGGCCCTCGACCACGCCGCCGTTCCGGCCGGTTCCCTGGCGGGCACCGCCACGGGCGTGTTCGTCGGGGTCTCCGCGCCCGAGTACGGGCAGCTCACGGGCGCCGACCCGGCCGCCGTCGATCCCTGGGCGCCGGCCGGGGGCGCCCTGAGCGTCGCCGCCGGGCGGCTCTCCTATGTCCTGGACACCCGGGGTCCGAGCATGGCCGTCGACACGGCCTGTTCGTCCTCGCTGGTCGCCGTGCACCACGCCTGTGTCAGCCTGCGCACGGGCGAGAGCGACACGGCGATCGCCGCCGGGGTCAACCTGCTGCTGTCTCCGGCCGTGTCGGTCGCCTTCCGGCGAGCGGGGGCCCTCGCGCCGGACGGGCGGTGCAAGCCGTTCTCGGCGTCGGCGGACGGCATCGGGCGCGGCGAGGGCTGCGCGGCCGTGATCCTCAAGCGGCTGTCCGACGCCGAGCGGGACGGCGACCGCGTCCTGGCCGTCGTCCGCGCCACCGCCGTCAACTCCGACGGCCGTTCCAACGGCCTCATGGCACCCAACCCGGCGGCTCAGCAGGCGTTGCTGCGGAGCGCGTACGCACGGGCGGGGCTCGCCACGGCGCACGTCGACTATGTCGAGGCACACGGCACCGGCACCCCGTTGGGCGACCCGATCGAGGCGGGCTCGCTCGGCGCGGTGCTCGGCGCCGACCGTGACCCGGACCAGCCGCTGCTGCTCGGTTCCGTCAAGGGCAACCTCGGTCATCTGGAGTCGGCCGCGGGCATCGCGGGCCTGGTGAAGACCGTGCTGGCCCTGCACCACGACTCCATCCCGCCGTCCCTGCACTGCGCGGAGGGCAGCTCCCTCACCGATGACCGGCTGCGGGTGGTGACCGAGCCGGAGCCCTGGCCCCGCTACGGCGGCACCGCTGTCGCGGGGGTGTCCGGGTTCGGCTTCGGCGGCACCAACGCGCATGTGGTGCTGGAGGAGGGACCGCCCGGCCTGGTTCCGGCCCGGCCGGCCGAGGAACCCGCGGCCCGTCTGCACCTGCTCTCCGACCTCGACGCCGAGCGCCTGGGCGACACGGCGGGCCGACTGGCCGACTGGCTGCGCGACAGCGCCGCGCACCCCGCCGACGTGGCCCGGACCCTGGCGGGGCGCACGGGCCGGGGTCCCGTACGGGCCGCCGTGACCGCCCGGGACCGTGCCGAACTGGCCGACGCTCTGCGGGCGTTGGCGACAGGACAGCCGGACGCGCGGGTGGTGACCGGTGACCGCGACCGCGTCGGGCCCGGCACGGTGTGGGTCTTCTCCGGCTACGGCAGCCAGTGGCCCGGCATGGGGCGCCGCCTGCTGGCGGAGGAACCCGCGTTCGCCGCCGCCGTCGAGAAGCTCGACCCGCACCTCGCCCCGGAGTGCGGCCTGTCCCTGTACGACCATCTGTCGTCCGGTGCCGGTCTCGACCGACTGGAGGTCGCCCAACCCGTCCTGTTCGGGCTGCAACTGGCGCTGGCGGAGCTGTGGCGTTCGTACGGGGTGGAGCCCGCGGCGGTGATCGGCCACTCCATGGGCGAGGTGGCGGCGGCCGTGTGCGCGGGCGCGCTGGACGTGGCGGACGGGGCGCGAATCATCGCCCTACGGGCCCGGCTGCTGAGCGGGCTGAGCGGCGGCGCGATGGCCGTGGTGGACCTGGACGACGCCGAACTGCGTTCTCTGGAAAGGGACTTCCCGGGTGTGCATGTCGCGGTGCACTCCTCACCCCGGCAGAAGGTCGTCACGGGAGAGGAAGCGGCCGTGGCCGGGCTCGTGCGCCGGCTGGAGGGGCAGGGCCGGGCGGCGCGGACCATGCGGGTCGTCGGTGCCGGGCACTCGCCCCAGGTGGACCCGCTGCTGCCGGAGCTCGTCGACGCGCTGGCCGGTATCCGGGGGCGGCAGCCGCGTGTCCCCGTCTACTCCACCGTCCTCGACGACCCGCGCGGCGACTGCGGGTTCGACGCGGAGCACTGGGCGGCCAACCTGCGGCGGCCCGTGCGTCTGGACCGGGCGCTCGCCTCGGCCGCGGCCGACGGCCACACGGCCTTCGTCGAGATCTCACCCCACCCGGTCCTGACGGGGGCGGTCGCCGACACCGTGCCCGGCGCCCTCGCCCTGGCCACCCTGCGCCGGGACGCCGACGGTTCGGAGGCGTTCGCGGGACAGCTCGGCGCCCTGTACGTCGCGGGCGGGCGGCTGCCCGTGCCGCCCGGCCGGGTCGTCGACCTGCCCCTGCCCCGGTGGCGGCACGTACGGCACTGGTGGACGGACGGCCGGGCACACACCGAGCCGGTCCCGGAGGAGCCTCCCGCCGAAGTCGCCGAGCCCGCTTCGGTCCTGGCCCGGCTGACCCGGCACATCGCCGCCGTCACCGGCCACCCGCCCACCCGTGTCGCCCCGGGCACGGCGCTGGCCGACCTGGGCCTGGACTCGCTGATGGCCGTCCGGGTCCGTACCGCGGTGGAGCGCGAGTTCGGCATCGCGCTGCCCCTGCGCGACCTGTTCGCCGTCACCGTCGAGGACGCCGCCGCCCGGATCCGACAGGCCCTCCCCCGCGAGGACACCCCGCTGCGCCCGCTGCGTGCGACCGGTTCGCGGCCCCCGCTGTTCCTCGTCCATGCCGCGGGCGGCCCGGTCGCCGTCTACCGCGCGCTCGCCGAACGGCTCGGGGACGACCGGCCGGTGTACGGGCTGGAGCGGATCGAGGAGGCCCGGACCGTGCCGGAGAAGGCGCGGCGCTACGCCGAGACGATCAACGCCGCCCACCCCGACGGGCCCTGTGTGCTGGGCGGCTGGTCCTTCGGCGGCTTCGTCGCCCAGGAGACCGCACGGCACCTGACCGCCGCGGGGCGGGAGGTGCGGCTGGTCGTGCTCATCGACTCCGTACGCCCCCTCCCCCGGCCGGGACTGACGCGGGCCGATCGGATCCGGGCACATTTCGAGGGCTTCACCCGCCACGTCGCCGACACCTACGGCGTGCGGCTGGAGCTGCCGTACGACGACCTGGTGGCCCTGGACGACGACGGGGCACGCATCGACACCGTGCTGCGGGCGCTGCGCGAGACCGCCGACGTGCCGGCCGCCGCGCTGGAGCACCAGCGGGCCTCCTACCTGGACCTGGGCATCGGGGAGTCGCACCGGCCCGGGGACCACGACGGGCCGGTGGTCCTCTACCGGGCCACCGAGCCCGCGCCGCACACCGTGCGCGACCCGGCGTACGAGCGGGACGACGAGGCGCTGGGCTGGGACGAGGTGTGCCCGCGCCTGGAGGTCGTACCGGTGCCCGGTCACCATCTGTCGCTGCTCGACCCGCCGCACGTCGACGAGATCGCCGCCCACCTGAGCCGGGTGCTCGCCGAGCGGGCCCCCTGACACCTGAACCCGAGGAGCCGCCATGTCCGACCTGTCGCCGAAGCCCGCCGCCGGAGTGTCCCGGCGCACCGTCGCCAGAGCGACGGCCGCCGCCGGCCTCGCCGTCCTGTTCGGGGCCGCGGGCGGCACGGCCCGTGCCGGGGCGGCCACCCGGCTCGGGCCGCGCACGCTGGACGTGTCCGTGCCCTCCGCCGCGCTCGGCCGCAGCGCGCCCGTCCGGCTGATCCTGCCGTCGGACTTCGGCACGCGGCCGGAGCGGAGGTATCCCGTGCTGTACCTGCTGCACGGCGCTCACGACGACTACACGTCCTGGACCCGCGAGACGGACATCGAGGCGTTCACCGAGGGCCGCGGCCTGATCGTGGCGATGCCGGACGCCGGCCCCACCGGCATCCCCACGGTCTGGCGCGGCGGCCCCGACTACGAGACCTTCCAGGTCGAGGAGGTGCCGGCGCTGCTCGCCCGGGACTACCGGGCCTCCGGCGCACAGGCGGTCGCCGGGGTCTCCACCGGCGGCTACGGCGCGATGGCCCACGCGGCCCGCCACCCCGGCGCGTTCAAGGCAGCGGCCTCCTACAGCGGCATCCTCGACACCACCGCCCCCGGTGTTCCCGCCATCATGGACGCCATCGTGGCCCGGGAGAACCTGCCGGCCGCGTCCCTGTGGGGTCATCCCGTGCTCAACCTCCTGACCTGGCGGGACTTCAACCCGCGGGCCCGCGCCACCGGGCTGCGCGGCACCCCCCTGTACATCTCGCAGGGCAGCGGAGTGGGCGGCGGCAGCGGGGACCCGCTGCCCGGCGTGCTGGAGAGCGCCCTGTGGCCCTCGGCCCAGGGCTTCGCCCGCACGCTGGCCCTCATGGGGATCCCGGCCACCACGCACTTCTACGGCGGAGGCGGACACGACTGGGCCCACTGGAAGCCGGAGTTCAAAGCCTCGTGGCCAATCCTCGCCCGTGCACTGGGCGTGCCCGAGTGACGGGGGTGCCGTCGGGGCACGGAACGGAGCGGAGGGGACGTCCGTCCAACACAGGACTTCCCACTCGTCCCACTGGCATCAGCCCGCGGGTGAGCCGCTTCCGGTCGAAAGGAGTGTCCGTGATGGCCGTGCCCACCCCGCACGGCGTGCCGGACCGCCCCGGCACGCCGCCGGTGCCGCCCGAGCTCGCGGAGCTGCTGCGCGCCCAACTGGCCGCCGTCGCGGACCTGGTGGAGGAAGAGGTCTGCCGTCAGGTTCCCGAGTACGCGCGTCCCGCCGACGGGACGTACCGCAAGAACCTGCGGTCCGGGGTGGTGCAGGCACTCACCCTGTTCGTCGACCACATCGCCGACCCGCGCGACGACGGGAGCGCGATCGCGGCGACGTACTACGAACTCGGGCGCGGCGAGGCCCTGGAGGGCCGCAGCCTGGACGCGTTGCAGTCCGCGCTGCGGGTGGGCGGGCTGCACGCCTGGCGGCTGATGGGCTCCACGGCGGAGGAACTCGGCCTCGACTCCACCGTCGTCGCGGCACTCGGTGAGCTGGCGTTCCGGACCGTGCACGAGGTCGCCCAGGCGGCCGCGGCCGGCTACGCGGAGGCCCAGCTGCGCAGCACCGACGAGTTGGAGCGACGTCGCAGGCGATTGCTCGACCTGCTGCTGGAGGACGGCCCGGTGGCGCTGGAGGCCGTGCAGGATCTGGCCCACGGTGCGCGCTGGCCGGTGCCCCGGACGGTCGCCGTGGTGGCGCTCGCGGCGGCGCCGGACCGGCGGGAGGAGGACAGGCCGCTGGCGGCAGCGGGCGCGCTGGTGGACATGGAGTCCCGGCCGCCGCGCATGCTGGTGCCCGAACCGGACGGCTCCGGCCGCTTCGGCCGGGCGTTCACGCTCGCCCTGCGCGGCCGGCCCGCCGCGATCGGCCCGACGGTGGCGGTCACGGAGGCGGCGCGATCGCTGCGCCTGGCCACCAGGGCGCTCGGGCTGATGGGACGTGGCATCCTGCCCCGCCAGGGCGTGGAGCGCTGCTCCGACCATCTGTCGACCCTGCTGCTGTACGGCGACGAGCCGCTGCTGGAGCGGCTCCAGGCGCGCGTCCTGGCGCCACTCGACACGGTCTCGGCGGGGCAGCGCGACCGGCTCGCCGAGACACTGCTGGCCTGGCTGCTCAGTGGTAGCAACGTGCCGGACGTGGCCGCGCGGCTGCACATCCACCCGCAGACGGTCCGCTACCGCCTGCGCCAGCTGGAGAAGCTCTTCGGCGACGCCCTGCACGATCCGGGCACCCGCCTCGATCTCATTCTCGCGTTGCGCGCGGAATCCCTGCACACACCGCAGAACTGACGATCGCATTCGGCGTCGTACTCAATCGGCGACAAAAAACGGCGGGGTTTCCATAATCCCGTCCATAACTCCCGGCGAGGGAAAGCGAATACGTTCGGGCCGTCCTTTTTCGCAGGCGCTTCACGCGCCTCACACGCGGAGGATCCCCCATGCGTATCCGTTTGTGTCTCGCCGCGCTCTCGCTGGTCGGCGGGGCCGGGCTCGCCACCCTCTCGGCTCCCCCGGCCTCGGCCGCGGCCTGCTCCGACGTGGAACTCGTCTCGGCACGCGGCACCTTCGAGCCCGGGACGCTCGGCTTCATCGTCGGCGACCCGGTGCTTTCCGCCCTGCAGAAGAAAGCAGCGGGCAAAAACCTGACCAGCTACAAGGTGAACTATCCCGCCGACCTCTCCCCGACCTCGGCGGCGCAGGGCAATCTGGACCTGGTGAACCATGTGAAGAGCCAGGCCGCCGCCTGCCCGAACCAGAAGTTCGTTCTCGTCGGCTATTCGCAGGGCGCCAACGTCGTCGACAACTCGATCGGCATCAGCAGCGCGGGCGCGGTGGTCGGCAGCCCCATCGTGGCCACGCTGCCCGCAGCGGTCGAGCCGAAGGTCGCAGCGGTGCTGCTGTTCGGCAACCCGATCCGGGCCCTCGGCAAGAGCGTCACCGGCACCTACCAGAGCCGCACCCTGGACCTCTGCGCCCAGGGCGACCCCGTCTGCGAGAACGGCGGGGGTGACGTCGGGGCGCATCTGAGCTACCGCGACGACGCCGACGCGGCCGCCACGTTCGCCGCGGCCAGGCTCTGAGCATCACCGGCACACCGAGGGGCCCGGGAGGATCTCCTCCCGGGCCCCGTTTCCGGTGTCTAGCGGGGTGACCGGGCGAACCCGGCGAGGCTGGTGGAGACGATCTCGGGCTCGCCATTGTTCTGCGTGGGCGCGGCGGTCAGCACATCGAGGTGCTGGTAGCCGTCGGCGACCACGGGATGCAGCTCGGGAGGCACCCGGCCGGCCAGCAGTCCCTCACCGGCGAGGACGGTGAGCACCGGGTTGGCGGTGAGCCCGCCCGGGTGGACGACGAGCTTCTTGACCTGCGGCGAGGTGGACAGCTGGATGTCCGTGACCAGCTTGGTCGGGAAGTACTGCTCGGTGAAGTCCAGCGGCTGCTCGGCGAGGCTGCGGGCCAGTTGCCGGATGTCGGTGACCTCCTCGCCCGCACCGGTGAAGGGGGTGCCGTCGGCCGACCGGTAGCCGGGGTCGTCGGGGTCGCCGACGCGGTCGTAGGTGCGCCAGGTGTAGAGCGGACCCCGCGGCCGGTCCGGGATGGCCTTGTACGCGGTGCCGTAGAGACCGGGCTGCCGCGCACCGTTGGCGACGGGGAAGCTCTTGTCGGCGATGGGCCCGCCGTCGAAGAAGCCGACGCTGGTCTGCAGGAACGCCAGCGGTACGGAGTTGTCGTCCAGCAGCGCCCCGAGCACCGCCCCGTTGGTGAGCCGGAAGTCCTTCACCGCCGGCGAGCCGCTGAGGAAGGCGGCGGTGTCCTTGGCGAACAGGAAGCGGTTGGTGGCCTCGACGTTGAGGTTGGAGGGCAGATAGCTCGGCAGGTCGGCCTCACCCTCCAGGTCCTTGAGGGCGCCGAGGCCCGCGATGCCGAGCAGGGTCATGGTCTCGGGGTTGAGCAGCACCGGCGCGGACAGGGTGCGCGACAGCAGCCCGCTGTCCAGACCGGCCTGGACCACGCCGTAACCGAGGCCGATGTCGGGCAGGTCGGTGTCGTCGGGCAGGCTGCCGCTGAGGTCGGCGAGCGAGGTGGAGACGGTCGTGTCGAGGGCGAAGTAGCCCGCGCACTGGTTGTACCCGGCGTCCGCCGTGGTGGCCCGGTCGCCGTCGAAGTCGGCGGCGGCAAAGTACCCGGTGACGACACCGCCCAGCGAGTGCCCGCCGCACAGCACCTTCCGCTTGCGCTGTGCCTGGTCGGGCAACTCGGCGGTGAGCAGGTCGTACTGGTCCCGTACGGTCTGCTCGATCCCGAGCTTCGCCATCCAGCCCAGTTGTCCGTTGCCCGCGTAGCCGCCGAAGGTCCGGCCGTCGACCTGCTTGCCCCGGTAGTAGTAGTCGACGGCGCTGTGCTGGTCGCCGGAGGCGATGCCGGTGCGGTCCTCCAGGCAGTTGGAGCGCCGGTCCAGCGCCCAGAACTCGATGTGCGCGCCCTGCTCGGCGGCCCTGGTGACGGTGTTGCGGGCGACGCTGTCGAACGCCCCGGCGCCTTCCAGGATGCCGGGCTGGGCGATGAGGATCCGGTCCGCGCCGGCCGACGCGGCGGGCCCGTCGGCCGAGCGGTAGCGCAGATACGACAGCCAGTCGCACGCGGCCGGACGAGGCCCGGCCGACTCCGGCAGCGGTACCTTCACCCGTACGACCGACTCGGTCACCCCGGTGACGGGGGACGTCGAGGCGACGGGCGTCTCGGTCCGCGCCCCGTCGGCCCGGGCGCCCGGGGCGGCGGCCGTGAGTGTCCCGGCGGTCAGCAGTACCGCGAGTGCGGCACCGCGCCACTTCCCTCTGCTCCTGCGGTTCATGTCCATGCCACGGACGCTAGGGCGGTGGCGGGAGGGCCCTCAGGGGGTGCTGACGAGAATTCAGTTTCCCGGTCGCGCCTTGTCACCGGCGCACAGAGCACCCGGCACCGGGGCTCGGGACCGACGCGCCGTGCCGGTTCGTCCCGCGTATGGTCCAGGCCGAGCTGCGAACCGCCCGTTTCGGGGGCATGGTGGGGCTATGGACGGTCAACCCCCCGTGGTCGTGCAGCCGCCCGCGTCGGACGGCGGACGGCTGGTGACCATCCACGGCGAGCGCATGGGCGTCGCCTACAGCCTGTTCGACGTACTGGACCTGCTGCACCGCGAGGGCCTGCCCACCGCCGACACGGCCGTCGACGACACCGAGCTGATCGAGTGGCGCGGCGGAGGCCCGTACGACTGGAACAACGGGGAGTCCGGCTCCGACGAGGCATGAGCCTCCGCGCGACGCCCGGGGCCCTGCCCTGGTCCGCTTCGGTTTCGGCCCTTGCCTCTCAGCCACCCGCCGAGGCGCGCACCCCTCCCCGCGAGGCCCCCGGACTCTGCCCCGCCCGCCCCCGATTCGGCCCTTGCCCCTCCGACATCCGACGAGGCACGCGCCCCTCCGCGCATCCCTCCAGGCCCGGCCCCGGATGTGTCCCGCCCTCACATACTCACCGAGGCGTCTGCCCCTCCCCGCGACACACAGGTCTCTGCCTAGCCCGCCCCCGACTCGGCCCCCGCCCCCTCGGCCAGCCGGTCGAGGCGGGCTCGCTGGGTGGGCGTCAGGTCGAGGTCCGCCGCGGCGAGGTTCTCCTCCAGGTGCTCGATCCGGGCCGTACCGGGGATCGGCAGGACGACCGGTGCGCGGTCGAGGAGCCAGGCGAGGGCGACCTGCGTGGGCGTGGCCCCGAGGTCGGCGGCCACGGCGGCGATCTCGGCCTCGGCACCCGCCTTCCCCCACGCCACGGGCCGCCACGGCAGGAAGGCGATACCGGCCGCCGCGCACTCCGCGAGAACGGGCTCGTGCTCGCGGTCGAGCAGGTTGTAGCGGTTCTGCACGCTCACGACGTCGACGATCTCCCGGGCCCCGGCCAGCTCGTCGACGGTGACCTCCGACAGCCCGATCCGTCCGACCAGGCCCTCGGTCTGAAGCTCCCGCAGCGTGCCGAGCTGGTCGGCGAGCGGTGTGTCGGGATCGATGCGGTGCAGCTGGAGCAGTTCGATCCGCTCGACCCGCAACCGGCGCAGCGCCTGCTCGACCTGGGCGCGCAGGATCTCGGGCCGTCCGTCGTACTTCCACTCGCCTCCCGGGCCGGTGCGCGCGACACCGACCTTGGTGGTGATCAGCAGCCCCTCCGGGTAGGGGTACAACGCCTCGGCGAGCAGCTCCTCGTTGGCTCCCTCGCCGTACAGGTGGGCCGTGTCGATCAGGGTGACGCCCAGCTCCACGGCCCGCCGGGCGACCACGAGGGCGTTCTCCCGATCGGGTCCGGGCTCGGCCGGCAGATGCATGGCGCCGAAACCGAGCCGGCGTACGTCCAGATCCCCGCCGACGCGGAAGGTGGTCGATGTCATGAGCTGTCTCCATCCCCCTCTGCTCAAGGGCCGACGCTAACAAGTCGGTTGACGTCCACACCGGCCTTCCGGCGCCCGCCTCGCACCCCGCTCCCCCGCCCCCTGCGCGACGCGCTCGGCGAGCCATTGTCAGTGCCCGGCGCTACGCTGCGCGCACATGACCCTTTTGTCCCTCCGGGAGGTTCACATGGTCACGCGCCTCAATCCGTACCTCACCTACAACGGCGAAGCCCGGCAGGCGATGGAGTTCTACAAGGAGGTCTTCGGCGGCAACCTCACCCTCAACAGCTACGGCGATTTCGGCCAGGCGGACGCCCCGAACGCCGACAAGATCATGCACGGCATGCTGGAGACCACCAGCGGCTTCACCCTGATGGGCGCCGACAACCCGCCGGGCATGGAGTCCGCGCCGGGCACTCCCTTCTCCGTGAGCCTGAGCGGTGACGACGACGCCGAGCTGCGCGGCTACTGGGAGAAGCTCTCCGACAGCGGCTCGGTGTCGGTGCCGCTCGAGAAGCAGATGTGGGGCGACGAGTTCGGCATGTGCACGGACCGCTTCGGCACCCCATGGATGGTCAACATCGGCAGACCGGAGAGCTGAGCAGGACCGACCGGGACGCTCCAGGACCGTCCGCCTCAGAGCCGCCCGTACACGCCGCCCCCAGGCCGGCGCGCACGGGCGGCTCCGCTGTGCCGCCGCCTCCGCTTTGTTGGTACGTCCTGACAAAGCTGTTGACATCCCCAGAAGGCGGTCGCATAGTACCTGCCACTAGAGCGCGCTAGTAACGCGCTCCAGCCATCCCGCCCCGGACCGGCCGCGGCCCCCTTCTCCCCCGCACAGCGAGGTGCACCCGACATGCGCAGACACCACAGACCCGCCGCCCTGACCGCCGCCGCCCTCGTGGGCGCGCTGCTCGCCGCCGGCTGCTCCAGCGGCTCCGGCGGGAAGCAGTCCGAGACCGGGGGCACCGACGCCGCGGCGGGCAAGGCCACCACCCCGCGGATGACCGTCGCCATGGTCACCCACGCGGCGCCCGGCGACACCTTCTGGGACCTGATCCGCAAGGGCGCCCAGGCCGCCGCCGCGAAGGACAACATCAAGCTCGTCTACTCCAGCGACCCCGTCGCCGGAAACCAGGCCAACCTCGTGCAGAACGCCATCGACCAGAAGGTCGACGGCATCGCGCTCACCGCGGCCAAGCCCGACGCCATGAAGGCAGCGGTGGCCAAGGCCAAGGCGGCCGGCATCCCCGTCGTCGGCTTCAACTCCGGCCTGGACGACTGGAAGGAACTCGGCATGCTCGAGTACTTCGGCCAGGACGAGAACATCGCCGGCCGGGCCTTCGGGGAGCGCCTCAACCAGCTGGGCGCCGAGCACGCCGTCTGCGTGGTCCAGGAGCAGGGCCAGGTCGCGCTGGAGGCACGCTGCGCCGGCCTGAAGAAGGGCTTCAAGGGCACCACGGAGAACCTGTACGTCAACGGCACCGACATGCCCTCCGTGAAGTCGACGCTGACCGCCAAGCTCCAGAAGGACTCCACTATCGACCAAGTGGTCACGCTCGGCGCCCCGATCGCCCTGACCGCCGTGCAGTCGGTGCGGGACGCGGGCAGCGAGGCCGAGGTCGCCACCTTCGACCTCAACAAGGACCTCGTCACCGCCGTCCAGGGCGGCGACATCGAGTTCGCCGTCGACCAGCAGCCCTACCTCCAGGGCTATCTCGCCGTCGACGCACTGTGGCTGTACAGGACGAACGGCAACTTCAGCGGCGGCGGCACGGCTCCCGTACTCACCGGGCCGGCGTTCATCACGAAGGACAACGCCGACACCGTCGCGGAGTTCGCGAAGAAGGGGACGCGCTAGAGCGGCATTGGGCGGACCTGGGCGGCCTTGGCGACGCGCCTACTCCGCCGGGGCCGGCCCGCTGGTGCCCCGTACCACCAGCTTCGGATCCAGCACCGCCTCGCGCGGCGGCAGTTCGCCGTTCTCCAGCCGCTCGACGGCGAAGCGGACGGCGTGCTCGGCCATCAGGGCCGCGTCCTGGCGGACCGTGGTCAGGCCGGTCGGCATCAGGTGGGAGAGGTGACTGTCGTCGTAGCCGACGACGGACAGATCGCGCGGGACGTCGATGCCCGCCCGGGTGAGGGACATCAGCAGACCCATGGCGCAGCGGTCGTTGCCGGCGAGGACCGCCGTCGGCAAGGGCTGCCCGCTGTCGCGCTCGGCCAGGAGCAGACGGCCGGTCTCGACACCGGAGTCCTCGGTGTGGTGGCCGGGAATCACCCGGGCCCGGTCCTCCAGCCCGTGGCGGCGCATCGCCGCACGGTAGGCACGCCGCCGCTCCGCCGAACCGGGACCGCGTCCGCCGTCGATGTGCACGATCCGGCGGTGCCCCAGCTCCACCAGGTAGTCCATGGCCTGCCGGACGCCCTTGCCCTCGGCGGAGTGGACGAAGTCGACATGGGCCTGGGGCACGCGGCGGCTGACCGAGACCGTGACCGTGCGCTGCGCGAGCTCGTCGAGGTAGCCGGGCCGGGCGTCCGGGCCGAGCAGGATCACCGCCTCGCAGCGGTGGCTGAGCAGCGCCTCGACCGCCTTGGCCTCGCTGCGCCCCTGGGTGGAACCGGAGAGCAGGACGTCGTACCCGAGCCGCTCGGCCTCCGGGTAGATGCCGGTGATGAGATCCGTGTGGAAGGTCTGGTGCACGGTGAACATCACGCCGAGCGTGCGACTGCGGCCACGGGCCAGCAGCCGGGCCGCGCTGTCCGGCCGGTAACCGAGCTCGTCGGCCACGCGCAGGACCCGCTCCCGGGTCTCCCGGCCGGCTCCCGCCTGGTTGCGGAAGATGATCGAGACGAGCGCGCGGGAGACGCCCGCCTTCTCGGCGACGTCCGCCATCGTGGGCCGCTGCCTGCCCGATGCATCCACCTGTGAACCCACCCTCCGACGGCGCCCACCTTACGGGGTGTCCCGCGCGGGGATCCCGCCATGGGGCCCCGCAATCTCCCGGCAACAACCTATTGACATGACATTTGGACAGGGGTCATCGTACTCGACTAGAGCGCGCTAGTAGCGCGCGTCACATCGCTCAGACACCCTCCCCCTCTCCTCCAAGGACACTGACCATGGCAACGGCGCCCGTCCCTCTCCGTACCACTGTCGGCAATCTGTGCCTCGGCTCCGCCCCCGACTCCTGGGGGGTGTGGTTCCCCGAGGACGAGCACCAGGTGCCGTACACCCGTTTCCTCGACGAGCTGGTCCAGGCCGGATACGAGTGGCTGGAGCTCGGCCCGTACGGCTATCTGCCCACCGACCCGCGGCGGCTGAGGGCCGAGCTGGACGCCCGGGGGCTGAAGGTCTCCGGCGGTACCGCGTTCGGCGCGCTGCACCGGCCCGAGGCCTGGGACGAGATGCTCGCCCATGTCCGTGAGGTCGCCGCGCTGACCGCGGCCGCGGGGGCGCGTCATCTGGTCTTCATTCCGCCCATGTACCGGGACGAGAAGACGGGCGCGTTCACCGAGTCGCCCGAGCTGACCGCCGAGCAGTGGGCCGGGTTCGGCCGGGCCGCCGACCGGCTGGGCAGGCTGCTGCTGGAGGAGTACGACGTACGGCTGGTCGTCCATCCGCACGCCGACAGTCACCTCCAGACACAGCCGGAGATCGAGCGGCTGCTGAACGAGTCCGACAGCCGCTACACGAACCTGTGCCTGGACACGGGGCATGTGGCGTACGGCGGTGGGGACAACCTCGATCTGATCCGCCGGTTCGGTGAGCGGGTCGGCTATGTGCACATCAAGCAGATGGATCCGGAGATCCTGGCGCAGGTCGTGGCCGAGGACCTGTCCTTCAGTGAGGCCGTGAAGCGCGGGGTGTGCGTGTCGCCGCCCGCAGGGGTGCCGGCCCCGGCCGATGTGGTGGGTGAACTGGCGGGGCTCGATGCCGAGTTGTTCGTGATCGTCGAGCAGGACCTGTACCCGTGCGCTCCCGAGGTGCCGCTGCCGATCGCGGTCGGCACCCGCGAGCACCTGGCCGACTGCGGTCTTTCGGGTACCCGCCGCCCGGCCATCGGCAGGTAAGGAGCGGCCATGGACGTCAAGGACGGCACGACACCAGCATCCGAACCGGCCCCGGCCACCGGCGTCGCGGACGAGACCCCGCCGGCGGTCTCCCGGCGGCTGCGGATGATCACCATCATCGCCACGTTCGGTGGTCTGCTCTTCGGCTACGACACGGGCGTCATCAACGGCGCCCTGCCCTATATGACCGACGACCTCGGCCTGACCCCGGTCACCGAGGGCATGGTCACCAGTTCGCTGCTGCTGGGTGCCGCGCTGGGCGCGGTGACCGGCGGCCGGTTGTCGGACGCGCGCGGCAGGCGGCGCAACATCCTGCTGCTGGCCGTGCTGTTCTTCGTCGGCGCGCTCGGCTGCACGCTCGCCCCGACGACCGAGGTGATGATCGTGGCGCGCCTCGTGCTCGGTCTCGCGGTCGGCGGCGCCTCGGTGACCGTGCCGGTGTATCTCGCGGAGGTGTCCCCCGCGGAGCGGCGCGGTGCTCTCGTCACCCGGAACGAGCTGATGATCGTCTCCGGTCAGCTGCTGGCGTTCACGTCCAACGCGATCATCGCGCAGGTGGGCGGGGAGTCCGGCGGTGTGTGGCGCTGGATGCTGGTCATCGCCACACTGCCGGCGGTGGTGCTCTGGTTCGGCATGCTGGTGATGCCGGAGAGCCCGCGCTGGCTGGCCTCCCAGAGCCGCTTCGGCGAGGCCCTCGAAGTCCTCAAGCAGGTGCGGTCGCGGGCCCGGGCCGAGGCCGAGCTGAAGGAGGTCTCCGCGCTGGCCGTCAAGGACGAGCGGGAGAAGCTCGGCGGCTGGCAGGACATCAAGAGCACGCCGTGGGTGCGGAAGCTGATGTTCGTCGGGTTCGGCATCGCGATCGTGCAGCAGATCACCGGCGTCAATACGATCATGTACTACGGCACGCAGATCCTCACCGACGCCGGTTTCGCCGCCGACAGCGCGCTGACGGCGAACATCGCCAACGGGGTGATCTCGGTGCTGGCCACCTTCGTCGGCATCTGGCTGCTCGGGCGGGTCAACCGCCGGCCGATGCTGATGACCGGCCAGCTCGGCACGACCGTGGCCCTGTTGCTGATCGGCGTGTTCTCCCTCGTGCTGCCGTCGGGTGATCCGCGGGCGTTCGCCGTGCTCGCGATGACCGTCACGTTCCTCGCCTTCCAGCAGGGCGCGATCTCGCCGGTGACCTGGCTGATGCTGTCGGAGATCTTCCCGATGCGGATGCGCGGCTTCGGCATGGGCGTCGCGGCCGTGGTGCTGTGGCTGACCAACTTCGTGATCGGTCTTGTCTTCCCGTCCCTGGTCTCCGGGATCGGGATCTCCAACACCTTCTTCCTGTTCGTGGTGGCGGGCCTGCTGTCCCTCACCTTCGTGAAGCTGTACGTCCCCGAGACCAAGGGCCGCACCCTCGAGACGCTCGAGGCGGAGCTCCGGACGCGCTTTTCCTGACCTCTTCCAAGGAGTTCACCATGACCGTACGTGTAGGCGTCATCGGCGCCGGAATGATCGGCCAGGACCACATCCGGCGGCTCACCGAGGTCGTCACCGGGGCCACTGTCACGGCGGTGGCCGACGTCGACACCGAGCGTGCCGCCGAGGTGGCGGCCCGGTGCGGTGCCACCGCGCTGCCCACCGGCGCGGATCTGGTCGCCTCCCCCGACGTGGACGCCGTCCTCGTCACCTCGTGGGGGCCGACCCACGCCGAGCACGTCCTGAACGCGATCGCCGCCGGCAAGCCGGTGTTCTGCGAGAAGCCGCTGGCCACGACCGCGGAGGACTGTCTGCGGATCGTCGAGGCCGAGCGGGCGCACGGCCGCCGGCTGGTGCAGGTCGGCTTCATGCGCCGCTTCGACGCCGGGTACCGCCAGATGAAGGAGGTCCTGTCGACCGGTTCGCTCGGTGCCCCGCTGATCGTGCACTGCGCCCACCGCAACCCGACCGTCCCGGAGTCGTACCACTCCGCGATGGCCGCGCAGGACACCGCCGTCCACGAGATCGACGTGCTGCGCTGGCTGCTCGACGACGAGATCGTCTCCGCCCAGGTGATCACCCCGCGCGCCACCAGCAAGCGGTTCGGTCACCTGAAGGACCCGCAGATCATGGTCTTCGAGACCGGCGAGGGCGTCCGTATCGACCTGGAGGTCTTCGTCAACTGCCAGTACGGCTACGACATCCAGTGCGAGGTCGTGGGCGAGGACGGCCTGGTCCGGCTGCCCGACCCGGCGGCCGTCGGGATCCGCACCGCCGCCCGGCACGGCACGGGTGTGCTGCAGGACTGGAAGGACCGGTTCGCGGAGGCCTTCGACACGGAGTTCCGCGAGTGGGTCGCCACCGTGGCGGCCGGCACCGAGCCCACCGGCCCGTCCGCCTGGGACGGTTACGCCGCCACGGTCATCTCCGACGCCGCCGTCCGCTCCCAGGAGGCCGGCGGCGGAGAGATCGTCACCGTCGACATCAAGCCCCGCCCCGCGCTCTACGGAGGCACCGCGTGAAGATCGCCCTCGACCCGTACATGTTCCGTGCCCTGCCGATCGACGAGATGGTACGCACGGTCGCCGAACTCGGCTACGAGCACATCGAGTTGTCGCCGCGTGCGGACTTCATGCCGTTCTTCCTGCACCCGCGGGCGGACGACGCGCGGGTGACGGAGCTGAAGGAGTCGCTGCGCCGGTACGGTGTGCTGCTGTCCTCGGTGCTGCCGCTGTACAAGTGGTCCTCGCCGGACGAGACCGAGCGGCAGACGGCCGTCCGCTACTGGAAGCGGATGATCGAGATCACCGTGGATCTCGAATGCCCCCTGATGAACTCGGAGTTCAACGGCCGGCCCGAGCGCGCCGCCGAGAGCGAGTCCGCCTTCTGGCGTTCGCTGGAGGAGTTGCTGCCGGTCTTCGAGCGGGAGGGCATCGCCCTGAATCTGGAGGCCCACCCGGACGACTTCTGCGAGGAGAACACCCCGGCCGTCGATCTCGTCCGCGCGATCAACAAGCCGTGGGTGAACTACCTGTACTGCGCCCCGCACACCTTCCATCTCTCGGGCTCCGACCCGACGGCGGACATCGCGGCGATGATGCGCTACGCCGGTGACAAGCTCCAGCACGTGCATGTCGCGGACTCCTTCAACCACAAGGGTTCCAGCGGTCTGCGGTACATCCTCAACCCGCCGGGCACGCCGGCCCGGATCCATCAGCACCTCGACATCGGTCAGGGCGAGGTCGACTGGGACGCCTTCTTCGGCACCCTGCGCGAGCTGGGCTTCGACGGTGTCGCCACGGCCTGTGTCTTCGCCTGGGAGGAGCGGGCCCGGGAGTCGTCGGCGTTCATGCTGGACCGCATCCGGAAGGAGCTGGCGGGGTCGTGAGGACGACGAGCTGCCGGGTGGCCCTGGTCATCGCGACATAGCGGTCGACCGCTCCTTCGACGCCGGTGCCGAAGTCCTCCGGGTCGACGAGGACGACCAGGTCGAACTCCAGCCCCTTCGACAGCTCCGGGGTCAGCGACCGGACGCGTGACGAGGATGGCTGGAACGCGGGATCGCCGATGACACAGGCGATCCCGTCGCCATGGGCGGCCAGCCAGGTGTCGAGGACCGAGCTCAGCTCCGCGGCGGCTCCGTGGACGACGGGGACGCCGCCGCTGCGGATGGAGGTCGGCACGTTGGCGTCCGGGAGCACGGTCCGGATGACCGGCTCGGCCTCCGTCATGATCTCCTCGGGCGTACGGTAGTTGATGCTCAGGGACGCGAGGTCGACGCGGCCGAACCCGACCCGTTCGAGCCGTTCCCGCCACGACTCCGTGAAGCCGTGCCGGGCCTGGGCGCGGTCCCCGACGATGGTGAAGCTCCGGGACGGGCAGCGCAGCAGCAGCATCTGCCATTCCGCGTCGGTCAGTTCCTGGGCCTCGTCCACGACGATGTGCGCGAAGGGGCCGGTGAGCACGTCCGGTTCGATGGTGGTCAATTCGGCCTCGTTGACCAGGCTGACCTGGGCGTCCTCGCCGCGCAGCATGGACACCAGGCCTTCGCCCTCGTCACCGTCGGCGCCCGAGTTGGCCGTGGCCTCGATCAGGGTGTCGACGACGCGCGCCATGTGCTCGCGCTGGTCGGCGAGGATGGCCTTGTTCCGGCGCTTGCGCCGGGCCGCCTCCGGGTCGCCCAGCCGCTGCCGTGCGGCGTCCAGGATCGGCAGGTCGGACACGGTCCAGGCCTGGGCATCCGCGCGCTGCAGCGTCTGGACCTCGTCCCGGCTGAGCCAGGGCGCGCACATCCGCAGATAGGCGGGCACCGACCACAGGTCCGACACGAGGTCGCTCGCTTCGAGCAGCGGCCAGGCGCGGTTGAACACCGTGCGCAGCTCCCTGTTCTGCGACAGCGATCTGCGGAGCAGGCCGGCCGACACGTCGCCGTCGTGCTTGTCCTGAAGGATCGTGAGCAGTTCCTCCCAGACCTGATCGCGTGCCTCGTTGTGCGGAGTGCCGGGCTCGGCCGCTTCGAAGGCCACGGCCCAGTCCCGGGCGCTCAGGTGGATGTCGGACCAGTGGGTCGTGACCGTCATCTTCTCGGTGGGCGGCTCCTCGTAGAACCTGACGGCCTTCTCGATCGCCCCCACCATGTCCGCGGACGACTTCAGACGCGCCACGTCCGGGTCGGCCTCGTCCCTCGCTGTGGCTCCCTCGGCGACGAGGTCCCGCAGGATGCAGGTCTGCACACCCTCCTCGCCGAGGCTGGGCAGGACGTCGGAGACGTAGGACAGGTAGGGCCGGTGCGGGCCGACGAACAGCACGCCCCCCTTGCGGTGGCCGAGGCGCGGGTCGGAGTAGAGGAGGTAGGCGGAGCGGTGCAGGGCGACGACGGTCTTGCCGGTACCCGGGCCGCCGTCGACGACGAGGGCGCCGCGGGAACCCGCGCGGATGATGGCGTCCTGGTCGGCCTGGATGGTGCCGAGCACGTCCCGCATCCGGGGCGAGCGGTCGGTGCCCAGGCTGGCGATGAAGGCGGACTGGTCGTCGAGCGCTGCGTGGCCGGAGATGCCGTCCGCGGTGAACACCTCGTCCCAGTAGTCGCCGATCCGGCCGCCGGTCCAGCGGTATCTGCGGCGGCTCGCCAGGCCCATGGGGTCGGCGTGGGTGGCTCCGAAGAACGGCTCGGCGGCGGGGGAACGCCAGTCGACCAGGAGCCGGCGCCCCTCGCTGTCCGTGAGGCCGAGCCGTCCCACGTACACGGGCTCGGAGTCGTCGGCACCGACCATGTGCCCGAGGCACAGGTCCAGTCCGAAGCGGCGCAGTGCGCGCAGACGGGTGGTCAGCCGGTGGATCTCCGCGTCCCGGTCCATCGCCTGCCGGCCCTTGCCGCCGGGTGCCCGCCGCTCGGCCACCAGCCGGTCGGACACTTCGGCGATCGACTGCTTCAGACACTCGGCGACGGCGGCGAAGTGCCGCTCGTCCCCGGCGATCAGCACAGGGTCGGACTTGTGGGAGAGCCGGTCGGGAAGATCGAACGCGCTCATGGTCAGGGGGGTCACGTGATGCTCCCGTTTCCGCAGATCCTGGGCTTAGGCCGGACAGTTTGCGGCACGACGGGGGCCTTGCCGCAAGACCCCCCGTGCGCTATAAGTTGAGAGTGGCAAGGAGACGTCTCCTTGCCCTTCTTGTTGTGCGGCCCTCCCGGTCGCCGGTCCCTTTGGTGTGGCACTCTCTTCGTTCAGGCACCGTGGAGAGGCGGCGGTATGCGGATAGGACTGCTGGGCACCGGACCGTGGGCGCAGATGGCCCACGCACCCGCACTGAGCCGACACGAGGGGCTGGACTTCGCCGGGGTGTGGGGCCGCCGCCCCGAGGCCGCGAAGGAGTTGGCCGAGCGGCACGGCGTGCCAGTGTACGACGACGTCGACGAGCTGTTCGCCGACGTGGACGCGGTCGCCGTGGCGCTGCCTCCCCAGGTGCAGGCCGAACTCGCCGCGCGCGCGGCGCGGGCCGGGTGCCATCTGCTGCTCGACAAGCCTCTCGCGCCGACGGTGGAGCAGGGGCGGGCCGTGGTCGAGGCCGTCGAGGAGGCGGGGGTCGCCTCGGTCGTGTTCTTCACGACCCGCTTCCAGCCCGAGCCGGAGGCGTGGATCACCGAGCAGGCCGGAGTGCCGGGCTGGTTCACGGCCCACGCGCAGTGGCTCGGGGCGGTGTTCACCAGCGAGAGCCCCTTCGCGACGCCGTGGCGGCGGGAGAAGGGCGCCCTGTGGGACGTCGGGCCGCACGCCCTGTCCGTGCTGCTGCCCGTGCTCGGCGACGTGCGGCGCGTGACGGCGGCCGCGTACGGCCCCGGGGACACGGTGCATGTCGTCCTCGACCACTCCGGTGGCGCGTCGAGCACCCTCACCCTGAGCCTGACGGCACCGCCCGCCGCGGCCGGTGCCGCGCTGGAGGTGCGGGGAGAGGCCGGGGTCGCGGTCCTGCCGGAGAGTTCCGACGGAGCGGTCCCCGCCTTGACGCGGGCCGCGGACGCCCTGCTCACCGCGGCCCGCACCGGCCGTCCGCACGCGTGCGACGCGGCGTTCGGCCTCCGTGTCACGGAGATCCTCACGGCGGCCGACGACCTGCTGAACGGCGGCGCACGCTAGTCCGCGTCGCCGCCGAACACCTGTCTACACCGGGTGGAAGTTGAGCCGTTCCTTGACCACCGGGAAACCCGCCTTGGCGAAGTTCGCGGCCATGGGGAAATTGCCCTGGTCCGTGGCGGCGGCGACGAACTCCGCGCCCTGTTCGACCAGGAAGCGGGTGCACTCGACCAGGAGGTCGTAGGCGTAGCCGCGGCCTCGCTGGTCCGGCAGGACGCCGATGAAGCCGATGCACGGGCCCGACGGGTTGTGGGCCGGGATGTGGATGCCGGCCGGCTCGCCCTCCGGTGTGTACGCGACCTGCCACCACTCGCGTGGCGAGGGGCACCAGTGGAAGAAGTCGAGTTCCTCCTGGGCCGCCCGGTCGAGTCCGCCCTCCTCGATGTCCTTCAGCGCGTGGGCGTCCAGGGTGACGGAGTGGATACGGCGCAGCGCGTCGAAGAACACGGCGTCGTCCGGTTCGGCCCGGAAGACGAGGCGCCCGGGCCGTTCGGGCAGGCCGTGCTCGGGGGTCCATCGGTACAGCAGGCGTTCGACCAGAAGGTCGTAGCCGGCCTTCCGTGCGGCGGTGAAGCGGGTCTCGGCGGCGGTGCGCAGGGCCGGGGTGTCGCGCCAGCCGGGGGGCAGGTTCAGTTCGAGTTCCACCTGCCAGGGCGCGGAGCGCAGGAGTGCGGCGCCTGCCTCCTCCTCGCCCTCCGCGACGTCGAACCAGTTGAGGTTGACGGGTTCGGTGTCGTCGGGGCCGCCCCACCAGGCGCCGCGTGCGACGACCTTGCCGTCGCGCAGGGCCACCCGTTTCCAGTCGGGGCGGTGCAGGGTCCGCTTGTGGCCCTCACGGGCGCCCAGCGGGTCGGGCAGGGTGTCGAAGAGATCGGCGGCGCTCGCGTCGAGCGCGCGGATGACCACGTCGGTCATGGACTTCCTCCGGGAAGCATGCTGCGAGGAGCGCTCCCGGTCAGGTCGGTCGAGACACGCCGGGGACGGGGAGCAGGGAGCGCTGGAACGGTGTGAACTGCACGGCTCTGCCCTCCTTCCACGGTCTCGGGGCGTGGCGCGCCACAGGCTACGGGGCCGCCGACGGACCGTCCACTGAATTACCGGCTCGGCCCCAGTGGCCGTGCGGCCTGACCGACCACGACGCCCGGCTGGGGCTCGCGCCCTCCGGCCGGCCCAGGGGCGTACGCGCGGGCCCGGCGTGCGGCGCCCGGGCGGGCGTAGCAGCGTGGTGGTGTGAGCAGTGTGCGCGGCCGGCTGTCGCGCCGGGACCGGGACCGGCGCGGCTGGCTGCGCGGCGCGCCCCCGCCGGGCTGGGCTCGGGTGCTGCCGTCGGCGCTGCTGGCGGGCGTGTGCGCGGCGGAGCTGATCAGTCCGGAGCCGCTCGACATCGGCTTCCTGCTGGGCGCCATCCCGCCGCTGGCCGTGCTCGCGCACGGACCGTTGGCGACGGCGGTGCTGGGCGCGCTGGTGGTGGTCGTGCTGACCATCCCGGTGTTCAGCCTGAACGACCCCGGCAGCACCGATTTACTGACCGTGTGC
Organism: Streptomyces sp. NPDC057099; assembly: GCF_042671245.1. Lineage (NCBI taxonomy): Bacteria > Bacillati > Actinomycetota > Actinomycetes > Kitasatosporales > Streptomycetaceae > Streptomyces > Streptomyces sp. NPDC057099. Next base: position 837 of record NZ_JBHUTX010000050.1, on the reverse strand, counting down.
TTCGTGGCCGTCCTGAGTGTGCTGCTGTCGTTCGTCCGCAGCAGGCGTGACGCCCAGCTGGTCACCGAACGGGCCGTCGCCGAGGCGGCGCAGCGGGCCGTCGTGCCGCCGCTGCGGGAACGGGTCGGGCCGGTGCGGTGCGCGGGGCTGTACCGGGCCGCGCAGAGCGGGACGCTGGTCGGGGGCGACTTCTTCGACGTACGGGCGGGCCCCTACGGCGTCCGGGCGGTCATGGGCGATGTGCAGGGACACGGTCTGTCGGCCGTCGCCACGGTCGCGTCGCTGCTGGGGGCGTTCCGGGAGGCGGTGCTGGACCACCCGGATCCGGAGGCGGTGGCGGCCCGGCTCGACCGGAGGCTGGTGGCGGACTCGGCGGGAGTGCCGCACGCCGAGTTGTTCGCGACGGCGGTGCTGCTCGGGTTCTCCGACGACGCCCGTGTGGTGCGGATCGTGGCCTGCGGGCAGTCGGGGCCGCTGCTGCTGCGCGACGGGCGGGCCGTCGAGCTGGACATCGAGCCGTGCACACCGCTCGGTCTCGGTCTCGCCGAGGCGACTCCGCCCCGGGTCGTCTCGGTGCGGCTGCGCGCCGGTGACCGGCTCTTCCTCGCGTCCGACGGGGTCACCGAGGCCAGGGACGCGGACGGGGTCTTCTACCCGCTGGCCGAACGGCTGCCGGGCTTCGCCGAGGAGGAGCCGGCGGCGCTCGCCGAGCGGGTGTGGGACGACCTCGTCCGGCACTGCCCGGACATCCGGGACGACGTCACGATGCTCGTGCTCGCGCCCCGGTCGCAGAGCGGGCCCTGACGGCGGCCGGCGGCGGTCCGCGAAGCTTCGCGG